>JAYWAC010000001.1:0-52701 GCA_043782755.1 Pseudomonadota bacterium
CGACGAAGCGCGTCTGATCAGGCGGCCTTGACCGCAGTCGCCGCGAAGGACGGCGCGCCGTCCACATCAGTGTCGAACAGCGGACGGTGACCGAGATTCTTCAACGCCGGCACCACTTCCTTGGCAAACAACTCCATGTTGCCGCGTGCCACGGACTCGGACATGCCGGCGTAACTGAACACGCCGGTAAAGCCGCAGCAGTCGGTGCGCGAATGAATGTCTTTGATCTTGTCGAGGCACTGGGTCGGCGTGCCCCACACCTGCAAGTTCATGAAGAACTCCGTAACGGCGTCGACGCCCTGGCTGCCGATGGTGTCGGTCATACGCTTGTAGTACTCATAGCCCTTGGTCTGTTCGAAATGGCTACCACCCATTTCGTAGTGCTTGACCACCGAGTGCCAGTAGCCGCCGATGTATTTGCGTGCCATTTCTTCGGCGCGACCGGCATCCTTGTCGCAGGCCACCCAGCCGGCCACATAGGGACGCGGCGGTGCGACGCCCTGTTGCTGACGAAACACGTCGGCGTAGTCCTTGAGTTCCTTGGCATGCTCTTCCCAAGGCTTCTGCGGAATGACCAGGATGCCGAGGCCGAGGCGCGCCATGATCAATGAGGATTCCGGCGATACCGCAGCGGCATAGGTGCGGTTCTTGAACGATCGGAAAGGCTCGGGGCGGATACGGGCCTTGGGCTGTTTGATGTACTGCCCATCGTATTCGCAATAGCCTTGCTCCAGACCTTGCAGAATGGTTTCCGCAGATTCGATAAAGCGCTCGCGCGATTCACCCATCGGCACGCGGAAGCCTTCGAATTCAACGCGGCCGAGGCCACGGCCGATGCCGAGCAGAGTGCGGCCATCCGACATGCAATCGAGCATCGCGACCTTTTCCGCGACGCGCATCGGGTCGTTCCAAGGCAGCACGATGACCATGGTGCCGAGCTTGACCTTCTTGCACTGGCCGCCGACGAAGGACAGGAATTGGGTGACATCGGGCGTCATGGTGTAGTCGGTGAAATGGTGTTCGACACCCCACACCGATTCGAAGCCGAGGCTCTCGGCGCTGAGCGCGAGACGCATGTCCTGCTGATAGATGGCGTAGTCGCTGACGCCGCTGTCCCGTCCCGGATTCTGGAAAATTGCAGCCATTCCAACGTGCATAAGAGGAACTCCCCGGCGTGCGCCGACTGTGTTTGCATTGAGCGCGCTAGTAGACGGATCGACTTCCCAGCCGTCAACCGTACACGATATGGGGTGGTGCTCGCTGGCGTCCGGCCTCAGTCAAAAAACGCGACGGTGCGCACTTCGATGCTGCGACGTGGCGGTGAGCCCGCCGGCGCGCTGGGATCATGAAAGGCGCAATGGGCGGTATAGCGGGCTGCGATCTGCCGGGCCGAGTCAAAGCATTTCAGCAGCAAGGCCTCGTCGGGTTGCAGGCGCGATTGGTAGAACCAGCGATGACGGGCGCGGTAGCGGGCGCTGTAGACCTCGCCCGTGCGCTGCGCATAGCGCAGATCGGTGGGCACGAAATCCTCGGGCGCGAGACTGGCGCCATCGCAGATCGCCAGCGGCACGTCGATTGCGGCGACCTCCACCGGTCGCCACAGATTGATGAAAACGAAACGCCCCGTGCCCGGCGCGCCGCCCGGAAACAAGTCTCGAACCCGCTGTGGGGCGGACTTCTCGGTGTAGTCGTTGTGCACGAAGCGCACAGGCTCGCTGACGCCGCTACCGGGCTGGCGGGCGAGCGCCTTGTCGCGCAGGTTGTAGTCGAAAGCATGCACGTGACAGGCACCGGTCGCGGCACGTACCGCCTCCTCGCATTCGGCGAAATAGTCTTCGCTAACGGCGATAGGGTCGAAGAAATCACGGTGGGCGCTTGGCGCACGAAGAAAAGTGAAGCCGTTGTCGTCAAGGCTGGGCCGCAGCGTGGCGTTACGCAGATCGTGGATGGGCACGGTGTACTTGGCCATCACCGGTGGTGGCGGCGCGGCGTGAGTCGCCTGTAGATCGACGCCGGGATGGCTCGCACCTTCGGCCAGATAATTCAGGACCGCGTTGACGTGGCGCAGGGCAGTGGTATCGAGCACAGGCATCGCGAACTCCAGACGTGAGCGGGGTTCGGACGAGAATGGCGCAAGGGCGCGGTCGGGGCAACGTCCAAGCGCACCGCTATACTGCCGGCCCTCAGACCAGGACTGGCCATGTCTCCTCCCATTCGTCCCACCGCCGGTCATGCCGGTGACGGCGCTTTTCACTGGCGTGCCTTGCGTGGACTCGCGCCCTATCTATGGCCGTCCAAAGCACCGCGCACCCGCGCCCGTGTGCTGCTCGCGCTCACCCTGCTGACTGGCGCCAAGCTCGCGACCGTCTATGTGCCGCTGCTCTACCGGCGCATGATCGACATGCTGGCAGATCCCGCGCGCCTGCCGCTCGAATTGCCGCTGGCGCTGTTGGTGTCCTACGGCAGTCTGCGGCTCATGCAGATAGTGTTCGCCGAGCTGCGCGACGCGGTGTTTGCCAAGGTTGCCCAGGCCGCCATCCGCGATGTCGCGCTTACTACCTTTCGTCACCTCCACGCACTGGCCTTGCGCTTTCATCTCGATCGACAGACCGGCGGCTTGTCGCGCGCCATCGAGCGCGGCACCAAGGGCATCGATTTCCTGTTGTCCTTCATGCTGTTCAACATCATCCCGACCTTGATCGAAATAGGCCTGGTCTGCGGCATCCTGTGGGTCTTATTCGATGCACGCTATGCGGTGGTGACTTTCGCCACCATCGTTGGTTATATCGCCTACACGCTGACGGTCACCGAGAAGCGCACCCACCATCGGCGGCGCATGAATGAGACCGACAGCCAGGCCAACACCCGCGCCATCGACAGCCTACTCAACTATGAGACGGTGAAATATTTCGGCAACGAACAATTCGAGGCGCGCCGCTACGACGAAGCGCTGCGCCGCTACGAGCGCGCAGCAGTCTCAAGCAAGCGGTCCTTGGCGCTGCTGAATATCGGCCAGGCGGCAATCATCGGCGTCGGTCTGACGGTGGTGATGGCGATGGCGGGGCAGGGCGTATTGCAACATCGCATGACGGTCGGCGATTTCGTGTTGGTGAACACCTATCTCATTCAGCTCTATATCCCGCTCAACTTCCTCGGCTTCGTCTATCGTGAGATGAAGCAGTCCTTGATCGACATGGAATCCATGTTTCAGCTGCTAGCCGTCGACAGCGAGGTGCGCGACCCACCGCATGCCGCATCGTTGCCGACGGGCCCAGGGCGCGTGGATTTCGACCATGTAAGCTTCGCCTACGACCCGCGACGCCCGATACTGCGGGACTTGAGTTTCAGTGTGGCGCCCGGCGCGAAACTCGCCATCGTCGGTGCCAGCGGTGCGGGTAAATCGACGATCGCGCGGCTGCTGTTCCGCTTCTACGACGTCAGCAGCGGCGCGATACGCATCGATGGCGTCGATATTCGCGAGGTCAGTCAACACAGTCTGCGTGAGGCGCTCGGCGTGGTACCGCAGGACACCGTGCTGTTCAACGACACGCTCTACTACAACATCCTCTATGGACGACCCACAGCCAGCGAAAGCGAAGTGCACGAGGCTGCCGAGCTGGCCCAGATCGGTGCTTTCATCAGTGCTGCGCCCGATGGTTTCGCGACCCTGGTCGGCGAACGTGGGCTCAAATTGTCAGGCGGCGAGAAACAACGCGTCGCGATCGCACGCACCATCCTCAAACGTCCGCGCGTGCTGATCTTCGACGAGGCGACGTCGGCGCTTGATACGCACACCGAGCGGGAAATTCAGGCGGCGCTGAAGGAAGTGTCGCGCGGGCACACCACCCTCGTCATCGCCCATCGTCTGTCGACGGTGGTCGATGCTGACGAGATCATGGTGCTGGACGACGGCGTGATTGCCGAACGTGGTTCCCATACCGCGCTACTGGCGGCCGACGGGCTTTATGCGCACATGTGGCGGCGTCAGCAGGAAAACGAAGCGGACAGGGCGATAATCCCCCGCGCTGATCGCTAGAACCGCTATGGTCCGTGCTTGAGTGGCGCTGCCGCGTCGTCGCGGTTGCCGTAGCCCAATGTAAAACATTCCCCGTAACGAACGAGAAGGCTTGCCGAGTGCGGCGGGTGTCGTCAATCATGGCTAGGTCGGCGACCGTGTTGAGCGGGACGTCACCGCGTTGGAGCAATGGCCAGGGCACACCAACAACGAGTGAGAGTGGCGCAATGAATGACAAAATGATTAAACACAACGTGCTTGGCCTTGCTCTGGCGCTCGCTGTCACGCTGCCTGCACAGGCCGCTAACGAAAGCCACGGGCTGCGTGTGGTCGCGGTCCACGGCTATGGGCTCGGCCGTATCACCCTGGTCGAGGCGCGTATTTCGCGCACGCTGGCCAACCGCGTGCTGTCGCCACAGCGTCTGCGTGTCGCGATCGTGGCGGCCGATGGCACGGTGCGCGCCGAGCGGCAACGTCTGGTCGGGCCGGCGCAGATGACGCGCGGCAGTGCCCGCGAAACTTATCTCACCACGCAGCTCGAGGTACTGGCCGCGCCGCAAGACCGTCTGGTGGTCGAATG
Source organism: Pseudomonadota bacterium (assembly GCA_043782755.1). Taxonomy (GTDB): domain Bacteria; phylum Pseudomonadota; class Gammaproteobacteria; genus JADJYF01. The sequence continues at coordinate 4,596 of JAYWAC010000001.1, forward strand.
GGTGACGACCACGCTCTAAGCGGAACTACAGCGCGACTTGCAAGCGCACGCCAAGGATCAAGGCATTGTCGATACGGCTGTCCGTACCGGGATCGATGATGTACTGCAGATCCGGCTGCACGGTCAGCCATGGCCTGGGTGTGATCAGATAACTCGCTTCGAGTGTGGTCTCGGCCTGTACAAAGGCGGGATTCAGACGTTTGAAATGGTCGCCGTTGCGCGCATGAGCTACAGCCAGACCCGCGACATCTTCCGCACGCTGTGGGAAGGGACCGGTCCAGGTCACACCGCCGCCGACATAGGTCGAAATCTGGTTGCGGTCGCCATCGGCGCAGCCGATCTGAGTGAAAACGCCCACGCCGCGGCCATCTTCTGCCCGCCACAGATCCGTTTCGCCGATGGCATACAGGCCCGAATTGTCGTCGCGTGGTTGGCCGTCGAGGTCAGTAATGTTGGCGGTGCGGTGCCAGCCGCCGACGCCGAGTTTGTAGTATTTCGCTTGATCTCCGAGCAGGCCTGCTTCGGCGATCACGAATACCCCGTCGCCATGATCGAAACTGATATGGGTGCCATAGGGATCCTTGGGATCACCCGCCACGCCATCGTAGATCGCCGCCAACAAATAGGTATTGGGCGTCCAGTTGAGGCGCATGCGCACGCCCACTGAGGTGCTTGGAAAGATCGAGGGGCCCACCTGCGCGACCTCGGGACCAAGGCCAAACGAGCTGTTGAGGAACATGCCGCTGTGTTCGGTGACATAGAAGTCGGTATTGATATCGTGCAGGCCGACCAGCACGCCTACGCGACCGTCCAAGAAGCGGTGCTCGTAGGTGGCTTCGAACACCTTGAAGGTGTTGGGCGCCTCGATATTGCTCAGCCCTTGCAGATCACCAGCGCGCCGGCTCGGGGAGCCACCGGCATTGCCGAGCAGATAGAGCTGCAAGCTGCCGTTGCTCCACCAGCCGGCGTTGCCGGTGTCGAGGGTAAATACCATGTCGAAGTTCGCCGGCGTCGCCACGCCGCGCGAAATACCGCCATCGACTATTGCCATCAAGTCGGCGCTGGCAACGAACTCCATGTCCAGACCGCGATCAGCCAGCGCCTGGCGCTGACCGCCCCAGCCCCCCAGCAACCAGGCCGCGTCCTCGGCCAAGGCCGTCCCCGTCCACAGGCCGCAAGCAATGATGGCTGCGACGGACTTCATCCCTAGAACTGGTTCCAGACCTCGTCGCCGTTGGTGACATTGCCCCGCCGCGATGCAGCGGTTACCGGTGCCGTGGTGCTGTTGTCGTGCCACGGACGGCTGAGCTTGCGACGTTCGTTGGCGAGCCGGGCGCTGGTCGTCGGCGGTGCCATCATTTCCCTAGCGCCACCGTTGAAGAAGGACATGAGTTCACTCAATGCGCGCGTCTCGTCGTCCATCGATTCGCTGGCGGCGGTCGCTTCCTCGACCAGGGCCGCGTTCTGCTGCGTGACTTCGTCGAGCTGGGTAAGCGCCTTGTTGACCTGTTCGATACCACTCAACTGTTCTTCGGACGCGGCCGTGATCTCGGCAATGATGTCGCTGACACTCTTCACCGCGCTAACGATGTCGCGCAGCGTGCTGCCCGAATCGTTGACCAGCTGGGTACCATGGTTGACCTTGTCGACGCTGTCGCCGATGAGATCCTTGATTTCGCGGGCCGCTGCTGCGCTGTTCTGTGCGAGGTTGCGCACTTCGCTCGCCACCACCGCGAAGCCGCGACCCTGCTCACCGGCACGCGCGGCTTCGACTGCGGCGTTCAAGGCCAGCAGATTGGTTTGAAAGGCGATGCCATCGATGACCGAAATGATGTCGGCAATCTTGCTGCTGGCCGAGTTGATGGCGCTCATGGCGTTGATGGCGTCGGCCACCACCTTGCCGCCCTTCTCGGCTTCCGCGCGCGCCGAGGAGGCGAGCTGGTTAGCCTGGCGAGCATTCTCGGTGTTTTCCTGCACGCGGCTGGTCAACGACTGAATGGCGGCCGAGGTTTCTTCGATCGACGCCGCCTGTTCCTGGGTGCGACGATTCAGATCCTGGTTGCCCTTGGCGATTTCGGTGGCCGAGGTGCCGATGCTGTTGGCTGAGTGGCCGATGCGCGTGACCATGTTGGCGAGATTTGAGACTGAGGCGTCCATGGCATCGCGCAGCACCGCGAATTCGCCGCGATATTCGCCTTCCATGCGACCGCCGAGATCACCCATCGCGAGGCCGGTCATGACGTCGCGCGCGGCGCTGACCGGGCCCGCCATGGCATCAAGCATGGCGTTCATGCCGGCGACTATCTTGCGGAAGTCGCCCCAATGGCGGTCGAGTTCGGCGCGCTTGTCGAGCTGACCTGCAGCGGCTGCATCGACCAGGGTGGTGGCGTCTTCGATCATGGCGCGCAGCACGTCGCTGCAGGTATTGAGATTCGATTTGATATCGTTGAAAGCGCCGTGGAACTCGGTGGTGATCGGCGCCGGTATCTTGCCGTCGGCGATACCCTTCAGATGTTCGGCGGCGACGTTCAGCGGCGCGGTGATAGCGTCCATCATGTGGTTGACCGATTCGGCCAGCGCGCGGGTAAAACCGCGAAAGCTGTCGGCGTTCAAGCGGCTGTCGAGGCGGCCCGCGATGGCGTCGCCGAGCACCGACTGAATTTGACGCTCGGCCTCGCGTTGCTCGGTCAACTCGACCCATTCACAGACCACGCCCAGGCGTTCACCATGATCGCCACGCACCGGTGTGGCGGTGACGCTGAAGGTCTTACCACCCAGCAATAGTTCATCACTACGCGGTGCGCTCAGGCGTTCCAACGCGGCGTAGACGGCGCGGTCGGTGTAGAACTGTTCGATGCCGCGATCTGTCATGGCCTTGGCATCGAAGCCCGGCAGGTCGCGTTTGATGTCCGTGGCATAGCGCTCGAACATGGCGCGCGCGGTGTCGTTGACGTAGACCACTTCCAATGCGTCGTTGCTCAGCACCACATTGGCGGCGGCCGCGTTCAGCGCTTGCTGAACACGTAACGCGGCGTTGGCGCGCTCTTGCTCAAGCTTGCGCTTGGCATCCAGATCGTCCAGCACACCGTTGAACGCGGTCTGCACTGATTCGAACTCGTGACGGAAACCATCCAGGCGGGTTGCACTGCCGTCGGCACGGCGCAAGCCTTCGATGGCGGCGCGCAACTGCTGGAGTGGTGTGATGATGCCGCGCACCAAGAACATGGAAACCATCATCGCGGCCAGTGCCGAGGCGATGAAGACGCCCACGATCCAGCGACTGCCGGTTGCCGCCATGCCGTCGGCCTCGCGCTCCGCCCGGGTGGCGTCCTGCTCGACGAGATCAGAGAGATTGGACAGGCGCCCTTCGAGGACTTTGAAGGCGGCCAGAAACGCCGGCATCTTGGCTTCGGCGGCGTCGATATCCTTGAACGCTAAGCCGGTTATTTCATGCGCGGCGTCGGCATAGGAACCGAGCGACGGACGCAGCTCTTCGATCGCCTTCTTGATCTCGCTCGGCAGCGGCAGGGCTGCGTTCTTGTCGACGTGTTCGCGAAACGAAGCGATGTGTTGTTCGATGTCAGCGAGGACCTGCTTATGCGTTTCTTCGTCGTGATTGTGACCGGCACGCAAGGCTGACAGCACGTCGGCGCGCAGTGCGTCGTGCATCATGTCGCTTTCCATATGGTTGCGCAGCGCACCGAGCTTGATGTTGACACTCATGAGTGCGTCACCGAGCTTGGTTTCGCTCTGGTAGCCCACCAGTCCGACGATGAGCGTGGCGACCATGCCGAAAGCCGCGAAGGCCCATAGTTTCTGTTTGACGCCCAGTTGCATGGCCAACTCCAGTAGGTCTGATTCGAGGACGCGACTCCCGCGCTGTCGAGCCGGTCCGATCCAGCGATGAGTGAGGCTAAGGTAAATCGCTACTCGATAGCGGCGCCGACGGTGTGCGGCTTTAGCGTGGTGCGGCAAAGTTTGCCGGCTAGCGACGGTCGCTCAATTCGCGCGGCTAGAATCAAGTCTCCACCGCCGGCGAGGAGGGCGCATGAGTGTCGGAATGAGAGGGGTGCGGGTGTTATTGGCGGTGTGGGTGCTTTAGGTGATCGGCATGTACAACGGACGGGTCGCGGGCAGGAATCGATTCAAGAACGCATTCGCGCAAATCGATGTGCCTTTGCAACGGCGCTATGACCTGATGCCGAATCTGCTCGAAGCGGCGAAGGGCTACATGGCGCACGAACACCCGTGCTCACGACGGCGTTGTCGTCGTGAGCTTTTGAGCGTACTTAAGCCTGGGCGCTGGGACGCGCTGAAACTTTGGCGTACCACGCCAGGCTGTGGGTGTTCTCGGGCGGAATGGCGAATTTTATCCAGGCCACGAAGTCGACGGTGCACAGGGCCGTGATGTCGGCCATGGTGTAGACATCGCCGGCGACGAATTCGTTTTCGCTAAGATAGCTCTCCAGCCACTTGAAGAAGCGTGCGAGGGATTGCGTGCCACGCGCGATGAGGCCTGGAATGGCCGGGATCGGTTCACCGCCACCGCCCGGAATGGAGCGCTGCGCGAATTTCTCGTGCTGGTTACGGAATATTTCGGAGCCGGCAATCATGCCGTCGAATTCCATCTTGCGCTGACGCGATTCGACCAGTGCTTGTTCCTTAGCGTTGCGGCCAAGTAATGCCGGTTGTGGCTGCACGGCCTCGAAGTAACGACAGATGGCCATCACTTCGTCAAAGCGCGTGCCGTCGTCAAGTTCCAACGTCGGCAGCAGGCCGTGCGGATTGATGGCGAGAAAGGCGGGGGCGAGATTCTCACCTTCGAAGAGGTTGATCTCGATGGTCGGCAGAACAATATTTTTCTCGGCCAGAAAAATTCGCGCGCGGCGCGGATTGGGCGCCATGGCACAGTCATACAGCTTCATTGCTTTTAGCTCCTGTTGCGCAGTTCGGTGGCTCAGGGGTGAGCGCGGTATCGTCGCTTGCGCTGTCATTGAATTGCAATTCGGCAAGACGTGCGTATAGGCCGCCCCCTTCGCTGAGATCGCTGTGACTGCCGCTGGCGACAATGCGACCGCCATCGAGCACCACGATACGGTCGGCACTACGTACCGTGGCCAGGCGATGGGCGATGACCAAGGTCGCGCGATCGCGCATGAGATCGCGCAGCGCTTCCTGCACCAGTTGTTCCGACTCGGCGTCGAGCGCACTGGTGGCTTCGTCGAGCAACAGGATGGCGGGCTGCTTCAACACCGCGCGGGCGATGGAAATGCGTTGCTGCTGGCCACCCGACAGGCGCACGCCATGTTCGCCGACTTGAGTTTGATAGCCTTCCGGCAGACGCTTGATGAAATCGGCGGCAGCCGCTGCGCGCGCTGCCGCGCACACTTCCTCGTCGCTGGCGCCCGGACGGCCGTAGCGGATGTTTTCCATGATGGTATCGGCGAACAGCACGGTGTCCTGCGCCACGATGGCAATGCGCCGCCGCACTTCGCGCGGGTCAACGCGCGCGATGTCGACCCCATCAAGCAGGATGCGCCCCTGCTGCGGGCGATAGAACGCCAAGGCCAGCGCCAGTACGCTGCTCTTACCGGCGCCCGACGGCCCGACCAGGGCGATGGTTTCACCGCGTCGCAGTTCCAGCGTAAATTCGCTCAAGGCCGGTGGCGTAGGACGGGACGGATAACTGAAGCTGATGTTTTCAAAACGCAGTTCGCCGCGCGAAGGCAGCGGCAAGGGTTCGGGCACCGCAGGCAGCGTGTAATCGGGACGCACGCCGAGCAGTTCCACCAGACGGTCGGTCGCGCCGGCGGCCTGTTGCAGGGCGCCGAAGATCTCTGACAGTCCAGCCGTCGAGCCGCCGGCAAACACGGCATAGAGCAGAAACTGGCCGAGCTGACCGCCACTCATGCGGCCACTGACGACGTCCTGCGCGCCTATCCATAACACCAGCACCAGTGCGCCGAATACCATGGTGATGGCGTAGGCGGTCAGTAGGGCGCGCTGGCGAATGCGACGCCTTGCGGCTAGAAACGCACCGTTCACGGTCTCGTCGTAGCGCTTGCCGTGCAGATCTTCGAGGGTGTAGGCCTGCACCAGCGGCATCGCGTTCAACACTTCACCGGCCAGCGCCGAAGTATCGGCGAGACGGTCCTGACTGGTGCGCGACAGGGCGCGCACGCGGCGTCCGGCGAGAATGATCGGTACCGTTACCAGCGGAATGACCAGCACAATGATGCCGGTCAGGCGTGGACTGGTGATCATCAGCATCACCACCGCGCCGAACAAGGTCAGTGAGCTGCGCAAGGCGATCGAGAGACTGCTGCCGACTACGTTCTGGATGAGCGTGGTATCGGTGGTCAGGCGCGACAACAGTTCGCCGCTCTTGGTCACTTCGAAAAAGCTCGGGCTCAAGCTCAGCACGTGGCGGAACACCGCACTGCGCAGATCGGCCACTACCCGCTCGCCCAGCCATGACACCAGATAGAAACGCAATGCGGCGGCACAGGCGGTCGCAACCGCGAGGGCAAACAAGCCGAGAAAATAGCGATTGACCGAGGCGCTGTGGGCAGCGCTGAGACCACTGTCGACCACATAGCGCACCGCGACCGGCATGGCCAAGGTCGAGAGCGCCGCCACCAGCAGCGCCACCAGCGCGCCGGCGATCACACCGCGATAGGGAAAGAGGAAAGGCCGCAGGCCGCGCAGGCCGCTGAAACGTAAGCGCGACTTGGCGGGAATGGACTGTTCAGGTGCGTTCATGGCGGTGCAAGCGTTGCGTGCGGACTGGCTGGGCGCGTGACCATAACACAGTGCTTGCCAGCCACGACGTGGGCTATCGATCTGGCGGTGCCGTGCGTCGTCACGCTGGATAGAATCGCGGTATGAACAGACCATTCAATCCCGCCGCCGAACGCAACAAAGCGCCCATCCTCGCGGTCATCGCGCCCTATCTTCGCGCCGCCCGCGTGGTGCTGGAAATCGGTGCGGGCAGCGGCCAGCACGCGCTGCATTTCGCCGCTGAACTCCCCCATCTGCGTTGGCAGACCAGTGAGCAGAGCGCGAGCCTGGCGGGGCTCGCCGCCAATTTGAGCGATGCAGGGCTCGCCAATCTGCTGACTCCCATAGAGCTGAATGTTCTGCACGGGCCATGGCCTGTGCAGGAACTCGACGCCGTGTTCGCCGCCAACGTCGTGCAATGCATGACTTCGCCGGCCCTCGAAGCCTTGTTCCAAGGTGTCGGCACTCGTCTGGCGGCGGATGGTGTGTTCCTGCTGTATGGCCCCTTCAATCGTGATGGGCGCTACACCAGCGAAGGCAATCAACAGCTCGACGTCTGGGCACGTTCACTCGATGCCGATTTCGGTTTGCGTGACCGCGCTGTAGTCGAAGATCTCGCCGCTCAACATGGTCTGCGTCTGTGCGAAGATCACGCCCTGCCCGCCAACAATCAGTTGTTGGTGTGGCGACGTCGAGACACCTGATTGCCAAGCTTGCTTATCTCCCCAGTATCACCATGACCGACAATATCGTCGACACTTCGGCCTGTCTCGACGCGCTGCTGCGCGCCGCGCCCGCCGATGACATCGCCATTCACTATGGTGACGCGGCTATCAGCTTTGGCGAGCTTTTGGCCGAGAGCGAACGGGTGGCTGCCGATCTCTACGCGCGCGGCCTGCGCGAAGGCGATCGCATTGCGGTGTGGTTGCCGAATATTCCGGCCTGGCTATGTCTCATGTTTGCTTGTGCGCGCTTGGGGGCCATGCTGGTCTCGGTCAACACACGCTTCCGTGCGCATGAGGTGGCCGACATCGTGTCGCGCTCCGCTTGTCGCATGCTGGTGTTGTGGCCAGACTTCAAGGCCATCGATTTCGCCGGCATTCTGCGCGCCATCGAGCCGGCGGCGCTGCAAGCGCTGGAACATGTCATCGTTTATGACGAAGCGAACAAGGACAGCGCTACAGCCATCATTGCCGGTGTGCCGGTCAGCAACTACGAGGCGCTGCAACGCTGCGCGGAGGCGGCGCCGATGCAGGGCAGTGGCGCGCACCGCTGCGTGATCTTTACCACCTCGGGTACCACCAGGGCGCCCAAGTTCGTTTGTCACGTGCAGGGCACCGTAACGCGCCATGCTCACGACGTCGCCCTTGCATTGGGTATGACTCGCAGCGGCGCCAAAGTCTTGCAGGCGCTGCCGCTATGCGGTGTATTCGGTTATACGCAGGCCATGGCGGCGTTGGCCGCACGTGCGCCGATGTTCATGCTGCCAGTGTTTGACGCGGCGCTGTCGGCGCGACTGGTGCGCGAACTCGGCATCACGCATATGAATGGCGTGGACGACATGATCGATCGCATGCTCGCCGAAGTGGACGAGCAGGATGCCTTTCCGACGCTTGAGCATTTCGGTTACGCGCTGTTCAATCCGGCCTTGGAAGATATCGTCGAGCGGGCGCAAGCGCGCGGCGTGACCCTGCGTGGTTTGTACGGCATGAGCGAATGCCATGCCTTCTATGCCTTGCAGCCGACCAGCTTGCCGGCCGGCCAGCGACGCAAGGGCGGTGGTCGTCCGGTCGCGCCCGAGGCAGGTGTGCGGGTGCGTGATCCCGACAGCGGTGCCTTGCTTGCTGTCGGCGTCGCCGGTGAACTTGAGATCAGTGGCCCCAGCCTCATGCACGAATACTTCGGTGATGCCGCCGCGACGGCTGCAGCCTTCACCAGCGATGGTTTCTTGCGCACCGGTGATCTCGCCTATCTCGAAGCCGATGGCCGCTTCTGTTACGTGGCACGCATGGGTGATGTGATGCGGCTCGCCGGTTTCCTTACAAGCCCGCTGGAAATTGAAGCGGTGTTGGACGAGCACCCGGCCGTGCATAGCAGTCAGGTGGTCGCGGTCGAAGTGGACGGTGCGTCGGCGCCGGTGGCTTTCGTGCTGGCCGCACAGGGCACGGTCGATGCGCGCGAGGTGATCGCCTTTTGTCGCGCGCGACTGGCGAATTACAAGGTGCCAAGGCAGGTGTTCACGGTCGACGCGTTCCCGACCACCTTGAGCGCCAATGGCACCAAGATTCAAAAGAGCCGGCTGCGCGTGCTGGCCCAAAACATGATCAACGAAGCAGGGGAGAAACACGCATGACACGTCTGAGTACATTGAGTCGCAGCATTGCCGGCAAGGTCGCCTTGGTGACCGGCGCGGCGAGCGGCATGGGCCGCGCCACCGCACATCTGTTTGCCGATGAAGGCGCGCATGTCGCGGTCACCGATCTCGATGCAGCGAAAGTGCAGGCGGTGGTCGATGAGATCAAGGGCGTCGGTGGCAGCGCTGAAGGCTGGACGCTGGATGTCAGTCAGGGCACCGACCGCGAGCGTGTGGTGGCGGCGATCGTCGCCCAGTGGGGCGCGCTCGACATCCTGGTCAATAACGCCGGTATCGTGATCGAGCGGCCGCTCGAGGCGCCGGACTACGAAGCAGCCTGGGACCGCACCTTGGACGTGCTGCTGAAATCGCAGGTGATGTTGATACGCGCCTGCCTGCCGCATCTGCTGAACAGCGGCGCCGGTCGTGTCGTTAATATTGCTTCGACTGAAGCGCTGGGCGCGACCAAGGGCGTCAGCCCCTACACCGCCGGCAAGACCGGCGTGATCGGTCTCACGCGTTCATTGGCGGTGGAACTCGCGACCCGTGGCATCACGGTCAATTGCATCTGCCCGGGACCGATACGCACCGGTATGACGGCCGGTATCCCCGAAGAGGCGAAGGCCGAGTTCGCGCGTCGGCGCGTGGCCCTGCGGCGCTATGCGGAACCGGAAGAAGTGGCGCAGGCCACCTTGAATTTCGTGTTGCCGGCGGCGCAATACATCACTGGCCAACACCTCGCCGTCGATGGCGGCATGACCATCCGTAACGCTTGAGTGTGAGGACGCGGGTCGCGTGTGCGACTCGCGTCCTCGCCGGTGGCTTGAGTTCAGGACGCGACGATGGCGCGCAGACCTTGCGGGCTTAGGACCTCGATCCAGTAGCCGTCCGGATCCTTGATGAAGGCCAGACCCTTCATCTTGCCGTCGTCGGGGCGCTTGACGAATTCAATGCCGAGCGCCTCGAAGCGCTCGCAGGCGGCATAGACGTCCGGCACCGAAATGCCGATGTGACCGAAGCCGCGCGGATCGCTGTTACCGTTGTGATAGCCAGCGAAATCGGCGTCCGACTCGCTGCCCCAGTTGTGCGTCAATTCGACCAGCGCGGGGCGACCGAAAACCCACTGCGCGCGCTCGGCGGCAGCGCTGGGAATGGTTTCACCCGGCGCCAGATAACCGACGAAATAAAGCGAGAACTGCATGTCCGGAAAGTCATAGCGGTCGAGCAAGGTCATGCCGAGCACGTCCGTGTAGAACGCGACCGAGACCTTGGGGTCGCGGACCCGCAGCATGGTCTGGTTCATGACAAATCCGGCGGTGGGTGAGGCGTTGGCCATCGCGATACTCCGTGGTGCTGAATGAGGCGGTGTGAGCCGCAGTGCGCGCGGCGGCGGAAATATAACCTGCTATCGCGCGCTTGGCAGCGATCGCGACCAGACGAGAACGCCGCGCGGGTGCGCGCTTCAGTCGATGCGGTCGAATGCGCGCGGTACGCGCTCGTCGTCTAGGGTCTTGTCAATGGCGTCGTAGAGTTCGCCAAGCAGGGGCACGACACGCAGACGGATGGCGTCGTGCAGACAACGTCTCACGCGCTGCGAATCGCAGTATTCGACGGTTGCCTGCCACAGGATGCGGCAGGCAGTGGCGGGCTGCAGCGGATTTTCCCGCGGGTCGAGGGGATGCCCCAGCACATTGGCGAGCCGCACATTGAGTTGAAACAATTTGAGTTTGAATTTTTCCGCTGCGGCATGGCCGATGGCCATGATGGTCGAGTCCTGTTCGACCTCTTCATCACCGACCACATCGATGCTCGGGCCGGCGCTACCATCGCCGCGCTTGAGCAGCATCGGCGCGACGGTCAGCTCCTGGGTCTGGTCGAGGTCGCTGACAACGGCGAAAGCCTGCAGGAACTGGCGCTCGATAGTGCGCCCTATCGGGATGGCCTTGTCGTCGAGCCGGTCGGCCTCGGCGCGTGCGTCACGCGCCTGCGCAGGTGTCGACGTGTCGGCTTCGTGGCGCAGCCGTCGCCCGGTCTCGGTACGCAGTGTCCAGATGATGTTGGGCAGCAGTTTCTCGGCGGTCTTGCGACAGGCGAGCATCACCTTGCGATGTTCCGGAGAGCGTCCGCGGCGGCCCTGCGCGGGGGACGCTACACGCGCTTCGACGGCGGCGTGCGCGATGGCCTTGAGCGCGGTGCGAAGGTTGTCGTCTTGGCGCTTGAAACGCACCCCGAGGCCGACCGGCGTGCGCCACATGATCTGCACCGGCGTCTGCACTTTCTGGCTGGTGCCATCAATCAGACGTACTGAGAACTCGAGCCTGCCGCTGGTGCTCTGTTCAAGTGCTTCGCGGCCGGGTTCGGGCGTCTTGAGATCGATCTTGAGGGCCATGCCGGTGCTGCTGATGTCTTCGATCGTGCAGGCCACGGCGTTGTTCTTGCGATCAAATACGATGGCCGGCAGCGAGACTTCGTGCCTGATGCTGCCGCGCCGACGACCCCAATCGTCGGGTCGAGACAGTCCTTCTACTTGCTCGTCTATCACGCTATCGCTGGTTCCGATCGCTTGCGCATTGGGACCGGTTTCGCGTCGCTGGTGCCGCAGGGTACGGCGGGGCGTTGAAGCCGGTCACGAAGTGACTCGGTACGATACCACCGGTGGTGTCGAGAATGGAATCGCGAATTTCGGAAAAACAGGAATTTGCGTCATACATGCGATGGATTACTTTGGCTGTCGCGATGCACTCCTCAAGGTTTTGCGATGGCTAGCAGGCGGGGCTGATGAGCTGTTCGGGACGGGACTGGAGCTGCGCGCCACCCGTTCGGGCGACCAAAGGCTGGGCCGGCCACGAGGCCGACCCAGCACCTTCATCGATCAATATCCGGGCGGCGCCGGCGTGCCGGGCGGCGGGTAGCTGCCGCCCGCCGGCGGCACGGTGACCGGGCCTGTGGGCGGCGGTGCAACATAGCTCGGAGCCGGCTGTTGATAGTTGGCGACACTGGCCGGCACCGGCACCTGATGACCCTTGGCGTACATGCATTGGATGTAGGCATCGTCATAACGCTGCTGGGCGAGGTAGCCGGTAGTGGCGTAGGAATCGGTGCCTGCGGCACTGCCCAGTATGAGGCCGCTGCCCGCACCGATGGCGGCGCCGGCGCCCGCGTTTCCTGACGCTGCGCCCAGCAGGGCGCCAGCTGCCGCGCCGACCGCCGTGCCCACCGCAGCGCTGTTCAACCCACTGTTCGATGCGCTCTGCTGAGGGCTTTGCAAGCCCAAGGTCTGCTGCGCATAGGACTGGCACTGGTAATCATCGGCACGGAACTGATCGAAGCTCGCGCCATTGCCCGGCAACGCCATCATGCTCGGGCCGGTCGGGTAGGTGGCGCAGGCGGCAAGGCTGCCGCATAACGCGAGCATGGCGATAGGTGATGTGTATTTCATGAATTCACTCCTGCGATGGGGATCAGCGTGCGGGTGGCGGCGACACGCTGCGTGGATCGACACTCACCCACGGTTGGCCGCAACTCTGTACATAGGGGTAGTAGCCCGCCGGGTTCTGGCAGTAGTACCAGACTGAGGACGCGGCTGGCGCCGGTGGCGCGGCCAGCTGTCGCTGGACGTAAACCGGCGGGTCGCGTTGCTCGATGATGACCGGCGGCTGGTTGTAGATGTAAGGCCGGTACGGATAGAAGAATGGATCGGGACCCCACCAGTAAGGATCGTTGAAATAGAAACCGACGCTGCCGTGGCCATGGCCATGTCCGCCGCGTGCGGCCGCTGTGCCGGCGCAGGCCGCCAGTATCAGCAGCACGGCCAGGCGGAGTAACGAATGTTTATACATGCTTCGAACGCTCCGATGTTTGAACAAGGTCTGGTAGCGGTCTACCGACACCATGATGGGTAGACGTCGCTGGCGCGGATTGGTTGCCGACTGTCGTATCGTGACTAGTCGGAGACGAGATCTGTGCATCACCCAACGCGGCGCGATGCTAGGCGCTGGCACTAAACTCGTGCTGAACCACAACACTCATGGCGTGAGGTCGAATGCGCCCATGATGACCGACAGCATGCCAGCGCTCTGTACGCCAGGCCGTGAAGCACCGCACGTCTCCATGCCGATGCGTGAGTCGTCAGCGCCGCACTTTGAAGATTTCGTCGACTTCCACTTGCAGGGTTGCGACCAGTCCATTGGTGTGGTGAGCCATGCCGATCACCGCCAGCAGCTCGGCGTATTGCGCCTCGCTCATACCCTTGGCGCGCGCCGCCGCAGTGTGGGAGTGAACGCAGTACTCACAGGCATTGGCGACCGACACCGCGATGTAGATCAGCTCCTTGGTCAGCGGGTCGAGCGCGCCTGGCGCCATCACTGCCTTGGCGCTTTCCCAGGTGCGCTTGAGTTGCGCCGGGTTGTGCGCGAGCGCTTTCCAGAAGTTGTTGATGAAATCGGTCTTGCGCGTCACGCGGATGTCGTCGTAGACGGCGCGCACAGCGGCATCGGCGTCGGCGTATTCGATCAGATGGACGGTGGTCATGGTGTGGCCCTTCGATTTGCAGGTTCAGGCCCGTCAGACGGGCAACTCGATTTTACGCGTCCAACCGTAGGGATCGGGACGACGACCGGTCTGCAGACCGGTCAATTCGGTATGCAGACGGCGCGCTATGGGCCCAGGTTCGCCGTCGCGGATCACGACTTCGCGTCCCTGGTAATGCAGGCGCCCCACCGGTGCGATCACAGCGCCCGTGCCCATACCGAAGATTTCCGTGATGCGGCCGTCGGCGAGGCCTTCCAGCACTTCGCTGATGGCAATGCGTCTCTCGTTGACGGGGAAGCCAAGATCGGGTGCCAGCTTTAGCAGCGAGCGTCGCGTCACGCCGTGCAGAATGGCGCCAGTCAGCACCGGCGTGACTATCTCGTGGCCGTCGTACACGAAGGCGATGTTCATCGCGCCGACCTCATCGATATAACGACGTTCCACACCATCCAGCCAGAGGACTTGCTGATAGCCCTTGGCCAGCGCCACTTCGGTCGCCGCGATCGAGCCGGCGTAGTTGCCCGGCGTCTTGGCCTCGCCGGTGCCACCACGCACGGCGCGCACATAGTCGTCGGACACATAGACCGAGACCGGCGCAAAGCCGGCGGCGAAGTAGGGCGCCACCGGCGACAAAATGATGTAGTGCAGGTATTCGCGACTGGCGCGCACTTCCAAGGTCTTCTCGGTCGCGATCATGACCGGACGGATATAGAGCGCGGTGCCTTCGCGATGCGGTACCCAGCGGTGGTCGAGTCCGACCAAGGTTTCCATCGCGCGCAGGTGCAGATCGACATCTACCGGTGGCATGCCCATGCGCCGTGCCGATTCGTTGAAACGTTCGGCATTGCATGCGGGGCGAAACAGGTTGATGTGACCGTCGGGCCGCCGATAGGCCTTGGTACCATCGAAGATCATCTGACCGTTGTGATACACGGTCGCAGCCGGGTCGAGCGTGATGGGCCCATAGGCACCGATGCGCGGCGCGTGCCAGCCACGCTCCGCGTCGTAGCGCTGGGTGAACATGCGCGTGGTGAAATGGCGTCCGAAGCCGAGTTGTTCGGGCAGTACCACGTCGTGCTCGACGACCTGATCTATCTGAATGGCGGTGGTCATGAAAAGGCTCGTGTGGTCTTGGATTGATAGGCGGTCAAGGCAGGACTTGTGTTGTCCACTGCGGACAGTCGTGGGCGTCCCAGTAATCCTGCCGCAGGGCGAGCGTTGTCGCGCCGGGCCGGCCATCTCCGATCGGCACACCGTCGAGACACGTCACCGGCATCACGCCGCCGGCGGTACTGGTGAGGAAGATTTCGTCGGCCTCACGCAGTCGCTCGGCGCCGAACATGGTGACCTCGGTGTGAATGTCGCGCCTGGCCGCGAGCTCAATGACGGTATCGCGGGTGATGCCGAGCAGCACCCCGCTTGCGGGTGTCCACAAGCGTCCTGCGCTGACGACGAACAGGTTGAAGCCTGGGCCTTCGGTCACTTGACCGGCGGCATTCAGTAACACCACGGTATGGGCTTCGCGCTCAAAGGCTTCGAACAGGCCACGGGTCAGATCGCCCCACTGGAAATTCTTGACCGTCGGGTCGACGGCACTGGCATCGATACGCACCACGTCGCGCGCGATGACGAGATGCGTGCCGCGCAATTGATCGTCGGGCTTGACCAGCCACACATAGGGCACGGCAAAGGCATAGAAGCGATTGATGAAATTGCGCGGGTCGCGATCGCCGGGCGGTGGTGAGCCGCGCGTCACGATCATTTCGACATAGCTATCCTTGAGCCCGCTGCGTCGTACGCATTCGATCAAGACCTCGCGCATCGCCGCCCGGCTCAAGGGCGGCTTGAGCCGCAGCGCCTGCCACGAGCGTTCGAAACGCGCGAGGTGGTCGTCGAGACGGAAAAAGCGTCCCGCCCAGGTCGCGACCACGTCGTAGGTGCAGTCCGAGCGCGTGAAGCCGGTGTCGGTGATCGGAATACGCGCTTGGTCTATCGGCACGAAATGGCCGTCGATATACGCGCAACCTGCGGCATAGACCGCGTCGGGTGCTGTCGTGACTTGCATGTCGCGGGCCGAAGTGTTCATGGTCTGACCTCAGAAGTTGTAGGACAGATAGGTCTGGATGACCCAGAAATTTTTGTCGCCATAGACCTGGCGCGCGGCGGCGTTGGGCGTCGACCAGGCCAGGCCGGCATAGCCGAAAAAGCGATCGCCGACGAAATGCTCAACACCGAAATTGAGTTCGTCCGCCCAATTGGTCGCGGTGAGTTGCTTGGCGAAGTAGTGCGGCTGTTCGAGTTGATGGTGATAGTAGTAGAAAGTCAGCGACCACTCTCGCAGCGGGAAGGTCTTCAGCTTGACCATCTGCGTGATCTGGTTTTCGTTGTACAGATGATATTCGCCGGCGATCTCGCCTTGATACCAGGTGTCCCAGTCACGGCGGAAGATGGTGTAGAAGAGCCCGCGGTATTCTTCGTTGGTGCGGGTGGTCGGGTCGTCGCCCTGCATCCATGCATAGCGGTAGTTCAATCGCGTCAGCCACGGCAGGCCGGGCACGGTGAACTCGCCTTCCACATACCAGGCGGTGGCATCATTCGGCGCGCCGCCGCCCTGAATGTCGTGACCGCGCTCCAACACCCACTCGCCATAGAGCTTAAGCGCCGGCACACCAGGCACCTTGATGCCGGCGCCACGGAAATTCCAGACCTTCATGCCGTCGTAATTGAACGCGCCACCCTGTAAGACTTCGGCATACATGGCACCCAGCACGCCGAAGCTGTCGGCGGTGGTGGTCTCGATATTGATGCCGGCTACCCGCGCGTCCTTGAAATCGGTATCGGTGCGCAGCCAGAACAAGTCGGCGCGCAAGGGCTTGGTGTTGACTTTGAGGATGGCGGAGTTGCGCCACGAGAGGAAACCGCCCGACCAGTACTGGCCGTTCTCACCACCTTTGTTGTAGTTGCCGTCGCCGATGATGAAGCCGTCGCCGACCGAGAATTCCTGACCCCCGACCGAGAGATCGACCACATCATTGCGCCAGCCGAGATAGGCGTGATCGGTGCTGACCGCCCAGTCACCGGCCCGCGCGGTCTGACCGGAGATCTCGCCGTCGAGTTGGGTGGTGGCGGCCACCACCGACAGTGCGCCATACAGCGACGACTCACCCAGCAGCGCGACATTCGCGAGCGGAAGTTTCAGATCGATCTTGGGCTTGGCGACCAGATAGGCGGTCGATCTCTCGGTCTCGCCGCGGCTGTCGATGGCGCCAAAACCATAGTTGATGCCCTCACCGTACTGCAGCGTAAGGATGGTCTTGAAACTTGGCTTGATGTTGAGTGGGCCCAACTGCACCGCGTCGAAGGCCTGCGCCGGGTGCAATAGGAGCAGCGCCGCGCAGGCCGCCGCCCACGCGCAGGTTTTGTGCGACATCGACCTCTCCCAGGGTGAGCGAAGTGTGGCTTTAGATCAGCAGTTCAGCGAGTGCTTGGTCGACGAAGGCATTGTCCGCCGCGTCGATGCCAAAGCCCGCGCCATGGCCCCACTTCGATGGGATGGGACGCAATTCGGCATGCGGCATGCGCGCGACTTCATAGGCGTTATCGGGCACACGAAAGTACAGATCCGTTTCGCCGGGCATCACGATCGCGCGACATTTAATGCCCTGCAAGGCCGCATCGAAGTCACCTTGATAGCGCGGGTTGGCGCTGATATCGCCGGCCATCCAGGTGCGCGCCATGGCGATCAGATCGTTGGCATCGTTGGCGAGGAAGTAGCGCTGGGTGAATTTCACCACGTCGTCGCGACTGGCGAGACCGAGTTGGGTATAGAGTCGTTCACGGAAGAAGTCCTGGGAGAACAACCAGGCCGCATAGACATGACCAAAGGCCAGCACGCCGCGTAGCGGCTGGCTCTCATACCAGCCGTCCTTGAAAGCGGGATCGAGCTTGAGTGCATTGACCGCGCTCTCGACAAACACATAGTTATGGGCGGCGGTGCGCGCCGCGCCGCAGATAGGCGCGATGGCGTCGACCATCTCGGCGAACAGTGCGCCCCATTGGAAAGACTGCTGGGCACCCATGGAAAAGCCCGTTACCAGCCGGATGCGTTTCACGCCCAGGTGTTCGGTCAACAGACGATGCTGGCACATGACGTTGTCGTAGACGGTGGTGAGCGGAAAGCCGCCTCGGCCGTAGGGCGCCGAGGTGTTGCTGGGCGAGGTCGAACAACCGTTGCCGAGCATATTCGGAATGACCACGAAGTAGCGGCTGGTATCGATGACACGACCGGGCGCGACCATGAATTCCGTCTCACTGTGTCGACCACCGTAGAAGGTTGGAATGACCACCACGTTGTCGGCTGCGGGCGCGAGCTTGCCGAAGGTCTTGTAGGCCAGCTTCACGTCGAGCGTGTAGCCGCTCTGGGTGGCGAAGCCCGGAATCTCGTAGGTCTGCAAATCTGACATGCGTACTTACCCCTGGTTGCCACGACCGTCAATGGCGTGGGCGATGGCTAAGGGCCGATCCTAGCATCGTGACCAGGCCGTCGACGCCGCGATGGCTAGTCTAGTGCTGAGCACGACTGGGCAGTGATTCAGAACGCCACTCGGCTGACCGCTATAGAAAGCTGCAGGCGGGGGCGATGTTGCGTCGCGCTGTCCGCGCGAGGCGGGTATGCTTGCCGCCCATCGCGGGGCGGTAAACGGCGGCGCACTGGGTAGGGACTTCGGCATGGCGGGCTCGTGAGCGGACAATCAGCACTCATCGTTGGTGGCGGCGCGGTCGGCGTCGATTTTCACCTGCCGCGCCTGTTCACGCACTGTGGTATGGCCGAGGTCGCCATCGTAGAGATCGATGCGCGACGTCGAGCTGCGCTCGCCGCCAAGCTGCGCGGACGCACTGACGTGCAGGTATTACCCAGCGTGCCCGAGGGGCGTGCCTACAACATCGCCGTCATTGCCACGCCGCCGCGCTTGCATGCCCCCTATGTCGAGCAGCTCAAGAGCCGCTGCGAAAAGCTCGTCATAGAGAAACCGTTGGCCCACGATCTGGTCGCTACCGAGGCGATAGTCGCGAGCCTCGCGCAGGCTTCGACCCAGACCTTCGTCTGTCACATCCGCCGTGCGCTGGGTAGCTTCGTGCTGGTGCGCGAGCTTCGTCAGCGCGGCACCTTTGGCAGGCTGCTTGAAGTCCGCATGGCCGAGGGCGGGGTGTTCAACTGGAAGGCGGCGTCGATAGGATCTTTCTCGCGCGAGCTGAACGGTGGCGGCGTGTTACAGGATACCGGTCCCCATGCCCTCGATCTGCTCTGCCAGGTGTTCGATAGCCTGAGCTTGGAACGCGCCTGGATGGATGCCGATCTGCGACATGGCACGCGCGCTATCGAGGCCAACTGTGTGTTGCGACTGCGGGGCGATGATGAGGTCGGCGTCGAACTCTGCTTAAGTCGCAATCGTAATTTTTCTAACCAAGCGAGCTTTCGTTTCGAAGGCGCGAGCGTGTCGGTCGATGTGCGCGACAACACCCTGCGCTGGTCTATCGACGACCAGCTCGGCATGCAGGGCGTGGCGCTGGGTGGCCCGCTGCAGCGTCTCGAATACCACGAATTGTTTGACGCCTTCTACCAGCGTTTCGTCGCGGCCGGCGACAATCGTGGCGTGACCGTCAACGATGCACTGCGGGTCGCGCGCCTCATCGATGCAGCCTATCGCCGCAGCGAAGTCTTGGCGGGGGGATTTTGATGAAGGTCGCGGTCTTCGGCGGCTCGGGATTTCTCGGCTATGACTTCGTGCGACTCGCGCTGCAAGAAGGCGGCTGCGCGCCGGTGGTGTATTCGAGCAGCGCCAAGAGTCTCTCCAATGTCGCTCGTCACGAAGTCGACATTCGTCTCTATCCGTCGGCCGACCCGGCGGCCGTGGTGCTGGATACGGATGCCGAACTGCTGATCAATTTCTCCCATCCTTTTGAGCGGCGCGACGGCATCAGCGGTACCGCACAGGTTGCGCGCTTTGCCGATTTCGTCGGGCGAGCACGCCGGCGCAATCCGCGTTTACGTCTCATCCATACCAGCTCGATGTCGGTCTACGAACCGTTCGCGGCAGACGTTAAGTTCGAGGAAGGCGCCGCCCTGCATCCGCCGCGCCATGATCGTTATGCACGGGAGAAGGTGTGCGCGGAACAGGCTTTGCTGGCGCTGCCCGATGCTGCAAGCTGGCAGCTGCATCTGCGCCCGACGGTGGTCTATGGGCCATTTTGCGGGGTGTGGACTGATCGCATTTTTGAGGCCTTTACCGCTGGCAACGTCGCCTGCCATTCGCTTGCCGGACGCATCCAGCCGCTGTTGGGTGCCGATCTGTCGCGCTTCATACTTGCGCGCCTGACGGATTTTCGTGCTGGTATCTACAACGTGCCTGGTCCGGAAATTCTCACTTGGCAGGAATTCTTCACCGTCTTTCAGGACATTGCCGCAAGCGGCAAGCTCCAGCTGCACCAGGCTGGGGTCGGCGACAACGAAAGCCGGTGGCGTTTCTATGCGAGCAACCTGCGCGAGTTGCTGCATGCAGTGCGCAAGGAGCCGGCGTTTGATCGGATGGCTTTGAGCATCGCGCGTCATCTGCCTGAGCACTGCGTGCAGCGCATTCGGCAAATGCTGTTTGGTCGCGGTGAACGGGCCGCTGTCGTCACTCGGGAGCGCGGGACCAGCGACTATCTGCGACCGTTCTTCGCCGAAGACCGCTTGGTGTCAGCGGCGCATATCAAGCGCGACTTCCCCGATTTCAAGCCTCGGTCTGTGCACGCGAGCCACGACGAGCTGGGGCGATATTTCCGCTATCGTTTCGGCGACGATAGTTTCATCGCTTGAGTACGATGTTAGGCACGACCCCGCTGCTGACCCCAGTGACGCGGCCGCTGCGGCGCTTGTTACGCTTCCTCGGCGATGGCTTGCGGGCGCCCGTCGCTTGTCGTATCTGTGGTGCGGACACTATCAGGCGTGCGGCCTATCTGCGGGTCTTCAATCAATGTCGTGAATGTGATTTTATCTTTGCCATCACCTATGACGAGCGTAAAAGCCGCGCTGGCATGGGGCTCGATGGCTCCTGGACGGGCTTCGGCGGTGGCGGGCATCGCGAGTATTTCCTGGCCCGACAGATGATGCATGAGTTGGGACGCGCGCGCCTCCTGCTCTATGGAACAGGTAACACGCCGACCTTCGCCAAGTTGCGGGAGGAGGGCAGCGACGTGGTCGGTTGCGATATCAGCCGTGAGGTCGTGGCCACCAAACAGCAGGCTTTCGGCGCGGCGCGATTCATGACGCCGGAACAACTACCGCGTCAGGCGAACTTCGACGCGGTCATCGCGGTTGAGGTCATCGAACATCTTCTGGAGCCGGCGACAAGCTTCGCGCAACTGTTTGCACTGTTGCGGCCAGGCGGCATCATCTGCGGCACCACCAATTGCTGGCCGGGCGGGTCTATCGTCGACGGTAACCGCCCCGGCTATATGAGCGATATTGCCCATGTCGCCTATTGGAGTGAGCGCAATCTGCGACGGCTTGCCGCGAACTACGGCTACAGCGTCGCCTTGCATGAGATGGTGCGTCCCGGCAGCGTGTTGCCGGACGAACGTTTCGGACAACTGTGGCCAAACAAACGGGTTTTCTTCCTGTTCGACGCCGCGTTCCATGGCGAATATTTCGCGAGTCTCAAGCAGCGGCAACCCGTATTGCCGATAGATAGACCGTGAATGCGGCTGTGCAAAGTTGCCGTCAGGAGACCACATGAAACCGCACTATCTCGACGGCCTCGCGTCCTGGGAGCGAGTGTTGTTCAAGTGCGCGCGACTGGCGGGATGTTCGCGGGCCTTCTATGCCGGCTATCAAGCTTGGCACGGCGACCTGCCGGCGATAACGTCGTTTGCCCGGCGCCACGCTGGCCAGCGCTGTTTCATCATGGGCGGCGGTCCGTCATTGAAGCTCATCGACCCGCGGCCGTTACGCCATGAGTTCACCTTCGGCGTGAACGGCATATTCCTCATCTACGACTGGCTGGGGTTCGAACCCAGCTACTATGTGGTGGAGGATTTTCTGGTCTTCGAGGATCGCTGGCGCGAGATCCACGCAAGGGTGAGGGCATCGACCTGCTTTTTCCCCACGCATTTCCACTACGCCGACTTCGTGCAAAGCAATCATCACTATTTCCGCGCGATCTATGATTTCGACCCTCGCGCGGGTTTTCCGAATTTCTCAACGAACCCAGCCCGCCTGATGTGGATAGGTGGTACCGTCACCTACATCTGTCTGCAGCTCGCCTTGTATATGGGTTTCAGCGAGATCTATTTGATCGGCATGGATCACAACTACCAGCGCCCGGCCCATGTGCGTAGCGTCGGCGATGTGTGGACCTCCCACGGCGACGACCCTAACCATTTTCACCCGCAGTACTTCGGTGCCGGCTATCGCTGGCACGACCCGCAAGTCGATCGCATGGAAACGGCCTATCGCAAGGCACGCGAGGTCTATACCAGCGCTGGCGCGACCGTCTTCAACGCCACGGTTGGTGGCCATCTCGAAGTCTTTGAGCGGGTCGACTATGCGAGCCTGTTCTGAGGGCCTGACATGAGCGCATCGACACAGCGCGTCAGTGTGATCATCCGTTGTTGTAACGAAGAGCAGCATATCGGTCGCCTGCTGTCGGGCATCCTTGAGCAGACCCTGAGCGAAGTGGAGATCATCGTGGTCGATTCCGGTTCGACCGACGCGACACTCGCCATCGCCTCTCGTTACCCGGTGCAGATCCGCCACATCGCGCGCGAAAACTTCTCCTTCGGTCGCTCCCTGAATATCGGCTGCGCGGCGGCGCGCGGCGAATTCCTGGTGATTGCAAGCGCCCATGTCTACCCGATTTACCGTGACTGGCTGGAAAAGTTGATCGCGCCCTTTGACGATGAACGTGTGGCGGTGGTCTACGGCCAGCAGCGTGGTGACGAGCGCAGCAAGTACGCCGAACAACAGATCTTCGAGAAACTCTATCCGGCCGGCCCGGCGCAGATCACCGACGGTTATTTCTGCAATAACGCCAATGCCGCCGTGCGTCGTGCGCTATGGCTGGAACTGCCCTATAACGAAGCCCTCACTGGACTCGAGGATCTGGCTTGGGCTAAGGCCATCGGTGAGCGTGGACTACGGGTCGCCTATCAGGGCGAGGCGGGGGTCATCCATGTGCACGATGAGCGTTGGCGCCAGGTCTTGAACCGCTACCAGCGCGAGGCTATCGCCTTGAAGAAGATCGCGCCTGAAGAGCATTTTGGAGTGGGCGATTTCGTCGGCTGCTTCGTCAGCAATGTGCTGTCCGATCTGCGCCATGCCCATCGTGAAGCGCGTTTGCGCGAGGTCTGGATGGGCGTGCTGCGGTTTCGCTTCATGCAGTTCTGGGGGACTTATCGCGGCTTTGCGAGTGGCGCTGCGATCCCCGACAATCTCAAGCAGACTTTCTACTATCCCAAAGGCTGGGACCATGAACCGGAGACGTCAGGCAACGAGCACCGTGCGGCATTGCGTATTCCCTACGCGGCGCTGGGCGATGAAGACGAACCCTGAGGCTGTTACTGTCGACAGTACAACAAGGGGGAGTGTGCGCTGATGCCTGAGCGCAAACTGGTCGCGCTACTACCGATGAAGGCCCACAGCGAGCGCCTGCCGGGCAAGAACTTCCGCGTCCTGGGCAGCAAGCCCTTGTACGCCTGGATGCTCGATACCCTGCTCGCGATCGAAGACATCGATACCGTGGTGATCAACACCGATGCCGTGGCGGCGCTGGGTGACGATGCGCGTCTGCGCCAGCCGCGCGTGCAGGTGCGCGCGCGCGCTGCGGCACTGTGCGGGGATTTCGTTAGCATGAATCTCATCATCGCCGACGATATCGCGGCGGTGCCGGCCGACAGCTATCTCATGACCCACGTCACCAATCCCTTCCTGTCGGTTGCCACTATCGGCGCGGCGGTCGCCACCTATGATGCCGGTCTTGCGGCGGGCGACGCCGATTCGCTATTCACGGTCACACGCCATCAGACCCGTTTCTATCGCGCCGATGGCAGTGCCATCAACCATGATCCGGCTAATCTCATTCGTACTCAGGATCTGGAACCCTGGTTCGAGGAAAACTCCTGCATGTATTTGTTCAGCGCCGCGAGTTTCGCCCGCACCCAAGCGCGTATCGGCGACCACCCCATCCTGTTTCCGATCCCCAAACGCGAGGCGGTGGATATCGACGAGCAGGATGACTGGAACGTCGCGGCCTTGCTGGCCGCAGGCATGAGCTGAAGCGATGCACAGCGTGAGTACCTGTAAGGTTCTGGTGAGTTGTCCGCCCATGCTCGGCATGCTGGCGGAATTCGATGCTGACTTTGCCGCTTTCGGCATGCACTACGAAGCGCCGCCGCTGGTGCAGGTGCTGAGCGAAGTGGAATTGATCGCGCGTCTGCCGGACTGCGAGGGCTGGATTATCGGCGACGACCCGGCCACCCGCGCGGTGTTGCAGGCTGGCGCCAACGGACGCCTCAAGGCGGCGGTGAAATGGGGTATAGGCATAGACAACGTCGACCTCGCGGCGACGCGCGAACTGGGTCTCGGCTTCGTCAACACGCCCGATATGTTCGGCGACGAAGTCGCCGACTATGCGATGGCCTATGTCACCGGCCTCGCCCGTGAGCTGTTCCTGGTCGATCGCGGCGTGCGCGCCGGCCGATGGCCCAAGCCCGCCGGCATGTCATTGCAGGGCAAGACCGTCGGTCTGATTGGTTACGGCAACATTGGTCGCGCCACGGCACGGCGTCTCGCCGCTGCCGGGCTCGAAATCCTGGTCTACGATCCGGCGCCGGCCGCGCAGCGCGCGACGCAGGAAGACCGACACGATGCGCGCGTGTGGCCCGAGGGTATCGAGCACTGTGACTTCCTGGTCTTCACCTGCGCGCTGACGGCTGCCAATCGCCACATGTTCGATCACCAAGTATTGGCGCGCTGCCGGCCTGGTGTACGCCTGGTGAATGTCGCGCGCGGTCCGCTGGTTGATACCGAGGCCTTGCTGAGTGGCTTGCGTGAAGGGCGTATCCATGGCGCTGCCCTCGATGTATTCGAAGCCGAACCGCTGGCGCTGGACCATCCGTTGCGCGGTTTCGAGCGCGTGGTGTTCGGTTCGCACAACGGCTCCAACACCGTCGAAGCAGTGCGTCGTACCAGTCGCAAGGCGATCGTCGAACTGGCGCGCCTGCTGGGCCTGAAGTCATGACGGCCACGCCGGATGGCGTATTGATTACTGGCGCCGGCGGCGGCATAGGTGTCGCGCTGTGCGCGGCGTTTTCTAGCGCCGGTTATCGCGTCATCGCAACCGATAGCGAGACCCGCGACTGTGACTGTCATGGTTTCGTGACGCTCGATCTCGCGCGGCTGGCGGATGACGAATCGGTGCGTGAGGTATTCCGCCGAGAAACCGAGACGGCGCTGGCCGGCTTACCGTTGCGGGTGATCGTCAATAACGCGGCGGTGCAGACTCTCGGCGGGGTTGGCGACCTGACACTGGCGTCGTTCCGCCACAGTCTGGACGTCAATGTCAGTGCGCCTTTGGCGCTGGTCTCGATGTTTCTCGACAGCTTGAGCGCACAGCGCGGTGTGGTGATCAACATCGGCAGCGTGCACGCACAGCTCACCAAGCCGGGCTTTCTCGCCTACGCCGTCAGCAAGGCGGCGCTGGCGGGCCTGACGCGCTCGCTGGCGCTTGATCTCGCGCCCCGTGGCATCCGCGTCAACGAGATCAGGCCAGGCGCAACCGCGACACCGATGTTGCTGGCGGGTTTCGCCGCAGATCCGGCAGCACTCGCCGAGGTGGCCGATATGCAACCCTTGGGCAGGCTCGCGGTACCGGCCGAGATCGCGGCCATGGCGGTGTTTCTTGCCTCGAGTGAGGCGGCGTTCATGACGGGTGCGGCCATACAGGTCGACGGCGGCATCGCCGCGCGACTGCACGACCCGCACTGAAGCGCTAGCTAGCTGAGCAGCAATCGCGCGACGCGATAGCGATCGACTAGCGGCGCCTGGCGGTCGAGGAGCAGGTCGCCGAGTATGACGATGAGGCGTCTCGAATGTGGATTGCCCACCACGATTTTTGACCGCTGCAAGGCTTCCCACAGTGTTTCAAAAGCTGCGCGCGCGCGTGGCTCGCGGGCGCTGCTGAGCGCGGCCTTGTGCAAGAGTATGAGCAGATAGTAATCGCGCAGTACGCGGCGAGGAGTGAGCGCAGCAGCCAGTGCTGTTGGCCAGTCAGTCATGCAGTTCTCCATCAAGCCAAGCAAGCGATGGTAGTCAGCGTTATCAACCGTCGGCAGACGCGCAAGCGTGGTGAAAACACCGGCGCAGGCGGCGAGCAGCGCGCAGGCCGGATCGCTAGGGCATAGTTGATGACCGCGCAGCAGGGCGTCGAACAGGCGTTCATGCAACAGCACATCATGATGCAGTTGATTGCTGTTGTTGGCTGACATGCTGGTCGCATGCTTGCGGTAATACACGCAACCGGCTGGGCTGTAGAGCGGCTCCTGACCCTGCGCGAGTACGCGCAGCCAGTAGTCATAGTCTTCGCAGGCGCGCAATTGCGTGTCGAACAGTCCGGCTGCGTCCGCCACGCTGCGATGCATGAGATAGGCATGCGGTGGCGCGATGTTGAAGTGCATCAGGCGCAGACCGAGATCGGTAGGCGGCAGCAACCAGCGCGCGCCAAGTTGCGGTGTGCCGTCCGCCTTGGTGGCGCTGAACTGTCGCGTACCACACACGCTCCAGCCCGACGTCGACTGTGCGCGCAGAAATGCCAATCGCGGCGCGAGACTGGCCGGCGCCAGCAGATCGTCGGCGTCGAGGAATAACAGGGTTTCGCCACTGCTCTGGACGAGGCCGCTATTGCGTGCCGCCGACAGCCCCTGATTGTGTTGATGGCGGTAACGGACGGTGGGAAAGCCGGCCACGACTGCGGCGGTGTTGTCCTCGGAACCGTCGTCTATCACCAACAGTTCGAGATCCGGGATGCCCTGCTTGAGCACACTGCGCAGGCAGGCGCCGAGAAAATGCCCGTAGTTATAGGCCGGCACGATCACCGACAGCCGACCGCTAACGCCGCTGCCGAGCCCGGCGCTCATCGCCAGACGTGTACGCGAGCGCGCTTCATACCGTGCTCATCTCGTGAAATTCGGGGTGCTGGGCCTGCAGTTCTTCAAAGGTTCCTATCGCATCGATGGTGCCAGCTTTAAGGAACACGATGCGATCGCAACGCCGCACGGTCGACAGTCGATGGGCGATCATGAGAATGGTGCGGTCGCCCTTGAGTGCCGCTACTGCCTCAATGACGGCCGCTTCAGTGGTGTTGTCCAATGCCGAGGTCGCCTCGTCCATGATCAGGATGTCGGGGTTGTGATACAGCGCGCGGGCGATGGCGATGCGCTGACGTTCACCACCGGACAGACGGATGCCATGCTCACCAATGGTGGTATCAAGCCCCTGCGGCAGACGCGCGAGCAGTGGCCCCAGTTCCGCCGCCGCCGCCGCGCG
This sequence comes from Pseudomonadota bacterium, assembly GCA_043782755.1. Lineage (GTDB taxonomy): Bacteria > Pseudomonadota > Gammaproteobacteria > JADJYF01. The sequence continues at coordinate 31,841 of JAYWAC010000001.1, forward strand.
TTCCACCCCGGCGCGATCGACTGCCGCTGGTTCAAGACCCAGGGCAATGTTCTCGGTGAGCGTGCCATCGATCAGGAACAAGGCCTGCGGCACGTAGCCGAGATTGGCCTGCCAGGCCGACAGCGTCGCGCGGATATCCTTGCCATCGACACGAATCTGCCCGTCTACCGGCGCTAGCACGCCGAGGATCAAATCGATGAGTGTGGACTTGCCGGCGCCGCTGGTGCCGACGATGCCGATAGCCTCACCGCGCGCGATGCGCAGATTGACTGCGTGCAGACTGTCCTGCGTTGCGCCCGGATAGCGATAGCCGAGCTGCTGGATTTCGATGTGCTGGCGAAATGGTAGGGGTGCGCTGACGCGTGCCGCGTCGTTGAGCAAAGGCTCAAGCGTACGCAGTCCGTCGTGAACGATATCCAGCGAGGCAGCGTTGTGACGGACTTCGGTGAAGTTATCCATGAGCCCGCGCACGGCGCCTTTCATGCGTGTCAGCGCGACCGCGAACACGCTGAGGGTGGCGATGATGGCCTGGTTGTCGCTGCCGAGCTGGAACAGCATCAGGGTCACGCCTAGCAGGCCGAAGATGCCGGTCAGTTCGATGAGTTGTGGAATTGCGCGCTGCACTAGCTGCATGGTGCGTTGAATACGGAACACGTTGACCAGCGCCTCGCGCAGACGCGCCAGGAAATAGTCGGTGCGTCCGAGCACGATGATTTCCTTCACGCCGCCCAAGCCTTCGGTGACACTGCGAATGACCATGCCGCGATGCGCTTGGGCTTCGACACCGAGGCGTTTGACGCGGTTCTGCAGCAGGGTCGCGATGCCGATACCGCCGCCGAGGAAGCCGGCCAGCCACACCAGTACGCGTAGATCGAGGATCGCGACCAGCACACCGCTGATGCCGAGCAGGATGAAGATATTGCTGATGAACTCGACCATCGGCATCAACACCCGCACCGACAGCTGTTGACACTCCTGATTGATATTGCGTTGCAGTTCCGAAGAGTTGTTGCGCAGATGAAAAATATAGGGTGCGCGCAGATAGGCGGTGAACAGGCGGGTGCTGAGTTTCAAGGCGCGGGTCTGCGCGAAGCGTGCCTTCCAGTAGGCGAGGAACACCACATAAGCAGTCTTGAAGCCATACAAGCCAAACATCGCCACGCCGCCCCATACCAACAGATGTTCGCGACTCAGCCACTGGCGCCAATAGGGCGACAAGGCCTCGCGCAGCACGGGGTTGTCGATCAGTTTCTCGGGATAGGCGAGCACGGTGATGTAGAGCGGTACGACGGCGACGCCGGCCATTTCCAGCATCGCCTCGCACAGCATGAGTAAGACCAGCAGCATGAGACTGCGCCTTTCGGCGCCGCTCAAGAGATCGATGAGCTTGGTCAGACTGTGCCACATACGTCAATTCTCGCAGCGATAGCGATTCATTGCGTCACACCGTGCAGCACCGCTTCGAGATGGGCGGCCTGGGTGGCCCAGTCGGGCGGCGCGAGGGTGCTCGGTGTCGGCGTGGCCAGTTGCGCGCTGAGGCAGTGGCGCAGACTGTCGATGTCATCGACCTCGTACAGGCTGTTGGCTGGTGTTGCTAGCAGCTTGCTCAATGCGCCGACCTTGGCCGCCACCACCGGCGTGCGGCAGGCAATGATCTCATAGGCCTTCTGCGGGAAGGCATAGCGCCCAAAGGCGGTGTCGCGCATGCAGATCACGGCGACATCGAGCGCGCTGAATAGATCGGGCATGCGCGCATGAGGCAGTTCGCCAAGATGGATCACGCCCGGCGCATTTGGCAAAGGCTCGGCGCCCTGGCGGCTGCCCGCCAGCACCAGGTGAAGATTATCGTCGCGCGCGCGCAATTGTTCATAGGCACGATACAAGGTCGCGATGCCACGCGAGGCATCGAGCGCGCCGGCGGTACCGATCAAGCGTCCATCCGCCGGCAGGCCCAGTCGTACACGGCTGGTGGCGCGATCGCGCGGATGGAACAGTTCGTGGTTGATGGTGCTCACGAGCGTGCTGACCCGTGCGCGCGGCGTGTGGCGCGCGGCCACCATTTCGCATAGTGCTTCGCTGACGCAGGTCACGGCATCGGCGTCGGCCAGCGCGCGGCGGTAGGCGCTGGTCAGGCCGGGCAGTCGCGACAGACCAAAGCTTTCATAATTATCGAACAGGTCGACAACAAAGGGCAGCCCGGCGCGGCGCGCGAAATGGTGGGTCACGACGACATGGGGACTGTCGGAACCGCCGAGCATCACCGTCGGTGCGAAATCTTCAATCGCCGCCTTGACCATGCGCCGATAGCGCAATAGCCCCGGCAATAGCAGTGGCCCCAGATCACAGGACTGCCAGTGCAGGCGGCCTGCGCCGAGGGCATCTTCGCGCGCGAAGGGCGGCGCTACGCCGCGATAGTTGAGACAGAGGCCGAGTACCTCGTGCCCGCGCAGCGCCAGTTGCCGTGGCAATTCGTAGAGCCGCGCATAGCGATCGACGATGACGTCCTGGCGCATGTAGCGACGCTTGAACAGACACAGGATGCGCATGATTCAGCAGCTACTCCCGTCAGGCTGGTGCGGACCCTGCGCCGTGCGATTGGCGTGCTGCTCAGGCCTCGAGACTGCTGTATTCATCGTCCAGCCCAGTGATGTCACGCGCGGTCTTCAAGGCCGCCGCCACCACCTGGTCCATGTTGTAGTAACGGTACTGGGCGAGGCGACCGACGAACACCACGTGTTGCTCGGCGCGCGCCATGGCCTTGTAGCGTTGATAACGCGCTTCGTTGGCCGGATTCGGAATCGGATAATAGGGCTCGCCTGCGGCGCGCGGGATCTCCTTCACTATCGAAGTGCCGGCCACGTTCTGACCGGTGAGGTATTTGAATTCGGTGATACGGGTGTAGTCATGGTCGTTCGGAAAATTCACCGTGCCGGTGTGCTGGTAGCGCGGCTGGTGGTGATGTTCATGACGGAATTCTAGTGAGCGATAGGGCAGGGCACCGTGGCAATAATTGAAATAGGCATCAATAGGGCCGCTGAAGACGGTCAGCCTGGCCAGCAGTCGCTCGCGTACCGCGAAATAGTCGACGCCGGTCTCGACGGTGATGTGCGGATGAGCGAGCAGCCGCGTGAACATCGCGCTGTAGCCCTGCATCGGCATGGCCTGGTGACTGTCGGTAAAATAACGATCGTCATCGTTGCTGCGCGTCGGTATGCGGGAGGCGACACTGGCGGCGAGTTGATGGAGTTCCAGGCCCCACTGCTTGCGCGTATAGCCGCGAAAGAATTTGTCACACAGATCAGCGCCGACGCTGGCCAGTACCGCGTCCTCGCTGGTCTTGATCGTCGTGCGTTGCTCGCGCACGCCCGCCAAATAGTCGGCGACACCCTGCTCATCGAGTGCGAGACCGTAGAGGCCATTGATGGTGGTGCGGTTGATGGGGATTGGATAGAAGCGACCGTCGACCAGCGCCTGCACCCGATGTTCATAGGGACGCCAGCTCGTGAAACGCGACAGATAAGCGAACACGCGGCTCGACTGGGTGTGAAAGATGTGCGGGCCGTAACGATGGATGAGCACACCGTGGGCATCGACTTCATCGTAGGCATTGCCGCCGATGTGCGGGCGCTTGTCTATCACCAGCACGCGACGGCCGGCGCTGGCGAGACGTTCGGCCACTACCGCGCCGGCAAAGCCGGCACCGACTACCAGCACGTCAAGGGTGGACGAGGACATGAAGACACGTGCACGAAGCTGGGCGCAGCGGCGTAAGCCTGCGGATTAAAGCGATTCACCGGCGGATTATGCCTGTGATTGCCGCGCCACGCATGACGGCGCGTGGCGCTGATCCGTCAGCCGTAGGCGGCGACGGCCTTGCGCGCTTTGCCGAGTTGCTGGAGTTCTGCACGCACGTCGTCCTGGGCCGCGCGCGCGGCGGCACTGACGCGTCCGACCGCTAGATAGGCATGACGGAACACCGCTTCGGTGTGGGCACGATCGGACGACGGCGGTGTAGCCAGCAAGCTCGCGAGCGTAGTGGTACACAGTTCCGCGCCGCTCCAATCGGTGGCAACCGCCGCAGCTTCCAGCGCACACACCTGTTCGGCGACAGCCGCTGCCCAGTCCTGATCGCCGATGGCGGTGGCCATGGTCAGCCGTAGATGCGCGCGGTGGCGCCCAGATCGTTTTGGATAGTGGCCGGTGCGCCGCGTTCGACCTGAGCTTCGATGCCCTTCCACCCGGCACGAATCTCGTGCAACAGCTTTTCGACTTCGACCAGTTTGGTCTCGTCATTGTGTAGATTGGCGGTGACCAGCGTGCGAGCCATGTAGTCGTAGAGCGCATCGAGATTGGCTGCGATCTTGCCGCCGCGTTCATGATTGAGACTGGCGCGCAGGCCGTCGATGATCGACATCGCCCAGGTGATGTTCGAACCCTTGGCGGCGATGTTGCCGCGTGTCATCGAGGTACGCGCGGCGCGGATCTTGTCGAGTGCACCGTCCAGCAGCAGCAGGATCAGACGATGGGGTGAGGCGGTTTCAATGTCGGTGCGCAGCGCGAGGCGAGTGTATTCGTCTATCGCATTGAAGGCAGTGGGTGAGTAGCTCATTCATTCTCCTCTCGGTCGCGCAGACCGTTGTGGGCGCCGGTCGCAGCTTCTGCGTGCGGGCTGCGGACCGTGGTCAAGGCTGAAATATTTAGCGACCGCCGACGCTAAATCTGAATCGATCAGCCGTTCTGATTTGCGGTGAACTGCTTAAGCTGCGTGGTCAGATAGCTGCTGGTGGAGTTGAGACTGCCGACCAGCACGTCCATTTGATTGAACTGCTTGTTGAGAGCGGCTTCCCGACGATTGAGACGGTACTCGAGATCGGCGCGCTCCTTGGTACTGGCACTGATGCGCGCGTGCATACTGGCTTCGCGGCCGGGCAGGATGCCGCCAACACCGAGCAGACTGTTGGCGAGTGCCTTGAAGCGCACGGCGGCGCCGGTCTTGGCATCGGTGAACATGTTCGCGACGCCGTCCGGATCCTTTTTCAATGCTTCCTGAAAGATGGTGGTATTCAGCGCAAGCCCGGTGCCGTTGGCGCCATTGGTGACGCCGATTTCCGCGAGAAATTTGAACGCCGTCGAATTACCGGATTTGCCATGCAGCGCATCGCGGAATTGCGATTCGATATTCAACAGCGAGCCACGCTCGTCCTTCAGTGTCTTGCCCTTGAGGTCGGCGGTGAGCTTGAATACTGCGTTGTAGGACGAAACCAACTGCTGGACGGCGCTTTGTATCTTGCCGTCGTCGCGCACAACATTGAGATTGACCGTGCCGGTGGTGACCAGATCGAGCGTCAAGCCGGAGATCACGTCGCTGACGCTGTTGCTCGAACTGGTGACGGTATAGGTGTTTTCGACCTTGAGTTCGGCGTCGAGATCGGCGCTGGTGAAGCTGCCGCTGCCGTTGCGATCGGTGTTGATGGTACTCAAGCCGAAGGGATCCGGCTGGTCGGTGACCGGGTCGGCCAGGGTATGGTATTTCACGCTGACGAAATTGGATGAACCGGTGTTCTGGGCCGCCAGGGTCAGGTGATAACCGGTGGCGTCTTTCAGGGTCGAAGCGGTGACGCCGGTGTTGGCGGACGAGGCATTGATGGCGGTGCGAATCTCGTCCAGCGTCTTGTCGCCGATCTGGACCGTGAAGCTTTTGCTGCCGACCGTAATCGCCATGGTGTCGCCGGTCGCGCCGATCTTGGTGGTCGTGTTGTCGGCGAACACCGTAGCGGCGACCAGACGATGGGTCTCGGCCAGACGCTTGACCTCGATGGCATAGGAACCGCGGCCCGCGTCGGCGGTGGCGGTGGCGGTCAGGATCTTGGCATCGGAGGAAGTGGCCTGGGTGGCCTTGAATTTGGCGACATCGGTCAGTTCGTCCATCGACGACTTGAATTGATCGACGACATCCTTGAGCTGGCCATAGGCACTCAGCTGTGCCTGCATCTCGACCTCGTCGGTGCCCATCTTGACCCACGGCTGACGCTCAAGCGTCATGATCTTGCTGACAATGCCGGCGATGTCGAGTCCGGAACCGAGACCTTGAGTGCTTAGGGACGCCACGTTTTTACTCCTTCAGAATCCTCGTGCGGAACGGCGTTCCGCCGCTGCGATTTGCAGAAGAGAACTTGCAATATGCAGGCCAATGACCTGCGGCAAGCGCCCGTTCGAGGGCTTCTGGAAAACTCCCAAGTAAAGGCCTGCCGCGTGTCGCTCAGGCTTCGTCCTTGACGAGCCTGCCCGTGCCGTTATCAATGCGCGCCGCCATTTCCAGCACATGTTGTTCCGGAATCTGGCGGATGATTTCCTGGGTGTTTTTGTCGAAAACCTTGATGACCGTACGGCCACTGGTTTCATCGATGGAAAACTCCAGCGAACGTTGCAGATTCTGTACGCCCTGACTCAGATCCCTGACAGCCTGTGCCAGCATCTTCGGATCAAGCGGCGGGACATTGCCCGCCACATCCCTTTGCTGCTGTTCCACAGCCTGAGGCGCCGTCGCTTCCGCAGTACTCGCGTAGGCGGCGGTCTGACTGCGCTGTGGGCGCAGCTCCGTCAAGTTGGAGGGCAATCTATGTAATGCGACATGACTGACCATGACGCTACCTCTCAGTGGCAATGGCGCCCGGGGTACGAGACCCCGGGCGCGTCACATTGGCTTTAGCCTTCAAACACGCTTACTTGAGCAGCGAGAGCGCTGCGTTCGGCAGAGCATTGGCCTGCGAGACCATCGAGATACCTGCCTGCCGCAGGATCTGCGCGCGGGCCATCGATGCCGTTTCCGCCGCGAAGTCCGCGTCCTGGATACGGCCGCGAGCGGCAGAAATATTCTCACTGACGTTCTGCAGGTTGCGGATGGTCGAGTCGAAGCGGTTGAGCTTCGCACCGAGTACCGCGCGGTTGCTGTTGATCTGGTCGAGGGCAGACTGGAAGGCCAGCAAGGCGAGGTTGGCACCCGACTGCGTCGACACGCTCTGGGCGTTGACCGGCGCGTTGGCCAAGGTTGTGGAGGTAGCCGATACGCCGGTAATGGCCGAGCCGGTACCGACCGCATCGTAGGTGATGGTGGTCGCGTTCAGCTTCTGGTTTAGAACAATCATCCCGTTGGCGCCAGCATCGACGGCGGTCGTGCCCTGCGCGAAGCCGGTAGCCGTGGAGGCGGCGGCTGAGTTGACACCGACCGTGATGGCGGCGCCAGTGCGGTTGAGCAGCACCAGGCGGCTTTGGTTGGCGGCAGCGCCTGCTTCGACCACCGCAGTGACGCCGGTTTCTCCGGTCTTGGCGTTGATATTGGCGACCAGGTCGGTCATGGTGGTATTGGCACCATTGCCGTCGATGGACACGCCATTGACGATCAGCGCACCGGTGCCGATGGTCTGACCGGCGGCGCCGGTGGCGTCAGCGTCGAGCACGTCGGTGCCGGCAACCGCCGCATTGCCATAGCTGAAAGCGCTCACGCCGGTGGTGCCGCTAACGGCATTGATGGCGGTGATCTTGTTCACCGAGTTCTGACCGGCGGAAACCGCCGCCAGCACCGTGCCGTTAACGGCTGCGCTGGTACCGTTCAGGGCGGTATCGAAGGTGTTGCGGATACGGTCGGCAAACGTCGCGTCGTTGGCCGAGTTGACGGTGCTGTATTCCGATGCCACGCCAAGACCGGTAGGCGACAGGTTGGTGACCGAGACGTTGATGGTTTCGTTGACATTGGTGCCGACCTGCACGTCGGCGCTGAAACCGCCGGTCAACAGCTGCTGACCGTTGTAACGGGTCTGGTTCACCACGCGGCTCAGCTCGTCGATGATCTGTGTGACTTCCTGGTTCATCGAACCACGGTCACCGTTGGTGTTGTAGCTGGCGGACTGCAGGGCGAGGTCATTGGCGCGCTGCAGTGACTTGGTCATTTCGTCCATCGCGCCTTCAGCGGTCTGGGCGATGGAGATACCGTCGTTGGCATTGCGCACCGCGACCCCAAGGCCGCTGATCTGGGTGCCCATGCGAGTCGAAATCGCGAGGCCCGCCGCGTCGTCCTTGGCGGAGTTGATGCGCAGACCGGAAGACAGGCGCTGGATGGCCGTGTTCAACTCCATATCGGTCTTGTTGAGGTTGCGCTGGGCGGTCAACGAGGCGACGTTCGTATTAATTGCCTGAGGCATTGCAATGCTCTCCTTTGAGAGGACGCCGGTGAGTGTTGGTCGGCGTCATTTATGTTTGACGGATATATTCGTGATTTCGAATATTCACCGCCTCCGGGGAAACTATCGGACAGCAGCGGCAAGAACTTTAGGGGGCGTTGGCAAGTCTTGCCGCGCGCACGGCAAACGCTTGCCATAGCAGGCAATCGGTCGCCTTGCGCCGGGTGCGCAAGGGCAGTGGCATGACGCGCGGCCTGCGACCAAGAACGTGAACAGGGCGACAACGTGATCAACACGCCGCCGGCTTAGCGACTCGCGGTGTGTGTTCTCGAATAGACGAAGTGCACCGGCGGCGCCCGCCGCCGGTGCGAACGGAGGAGAAGCTCAGGCGCTCTTCATAGTCCAGGTCGGCGCTTCTTCGTCGAGCAAGGCCTTGAAGCTTGGACGCGCGAACATGCGCTCCAGGAAGGCAGCAAGTTTGGGGAAGCGCGCGCCATCGACCTTGACCTGGGCATGCAGCAGATTGACGTGAATGGACGCGACCGTGATGTCGGCCAGGGTCAGGGTGTTGTTGACGAAGAACGTGTTGTTGCCGAGCTGCGCTTCCATATAGGCCCAGAAGCTTGGCAGTTCTTCTGCCACCACCTTGGCGACAGCGGCACGGACGGTGGCGTCGGGCGCGACCTTGGTGCCGAGCGGCGCCACGATCAACGGAAAGAACACCTTGCCACCGGCGACCGCGACAAAACCACCGTCAATGTATTCCTCCAGCCACAGGGCCTGGATATAGCCATCATCATCGGCCGGCAACATAGGCGCGGCTTTGTTCTTGCGCTCGATGTATTGGCAGATGACCGATGAGTCATTGACCACTGTGGTGCCGTCCAGCAGCGCGGGAATCTTGCCCAGCGGGCTGATATCGCGCCAATTGGGTGGCGGCGCAAAAGGGCTGACGGGCTCGAAGTCATAGGCGATGCCTTTTTCGGCCAGCATGACGCGGACCTTGCGCACGAAGGGCGAAACATTGGCGCCCATCAATTTGTAAGTCATAACGTGAATACTCCTGTGGTGGTGATAGTGGCGCAGCCGCGACCGGCGCGTTGCATGGAACCGGGAGTGTATGCGGTGATGGTCGTGATCGTCGCACAAGCGATGGGCAGGTGACCTCAGCGCGATGGGATCAGCGCGGCGCATGGCGCAGGAATGGTGCAGGAACTCGATGCTGCAATGCACGCGTCGTGTATACATGATTTCATCGCGGCCAACCCTTTTCAGGAAGGGCTGTGCGGTCGCTCAGCATGGTATCTTTACGCCCCCGCGACAGGGCGGGGAAACATACAATCAGCCGCAGGAGCGTGCTTGGGGGGCGGTTCATTTCGTGGCCCCACGTCCAGCCAACCTGCCAGTCAAACTCGAACCGGGGGAGTCAATGACGAATCTACTCAAGCGTGGCACGACCTATGAGGAGGTCTACGGCAACTTCAAGTGGAACATTCCAGAGTTCTACAACATCGCCGACGATGTCTGCGACCGCTGGGCCGGCGATGCCGCCCGCGTTGCGCTGGTCTACGAAGATGCCCAGAAGAAGTCCCACAACTACACCTTCGCCGATGTCCGCAAGTATGCCAATCAGCTCGCCAATACGCTGGCCAGTTGGGGCCTGAAACGCGGCGATCGCGTGACCTTGCTGCTGGCGCAGGACCCGGAATGCGCCATCAGCCACGTCGCCTGCTGGAAGGGTGGCATGGTGTCAGGGCCGTGCTCGGTGTTGTTCGGCGGCGATGCCATCACCTACCGTTTGAACGACAGCGGCGCGAAGGTGCTGATCACCGATAGCGCCAACTATCCCAAGGTTGCCGCGCTGCGTAAGGATGCCCCCAAGCTTGAGCGCGTGCTGGTCATCGACGGCGAGCCGGAAGGTGCGCAGAACTTTTGGAAGGCCATTGAAGGTGCCAGCGACCAGTTCACCAACGTCAAGACCCGCGCCGATGACATCGCCTGGATCAGCTACACCTCCGGCACCACCGGCATGCCCAAGGGTTCGGTGCAACCCCATCGCATGATGCTCGGCCATATGCCGAGTCTCGAATTCATCTACGACTTTTTCCCGCAGACCGGCGACTGTCTGTGGTCACCGGCCGACTGGGCGTGGATGGCGGGTCTGATGGACGTCATCATGCCGGGCTGGTTTCATGGCTGTAAGGTCATCGCGACCGCCATGAAGGGCTTTGAGCCCGAAGAGGCGTATCGCATCCTCGACCAGCACGCCGTGACGCTCGCACTGTTGACGCCGACCATGTTGAAGCTCATGCGTACCGTTGAGGACCCGCTCAGCCGTTACAACTTGAAGCTGCGCGCGGTGTTGTCCGGTGGTGAATCGGTCGGTGCCGGTCTGCACGAGTGGGCGCTGAAGGAGCTCAAGATCAGCATCAACGAAGGCTTTGGTCAGACCGAATGCAATGTCATTCTCGGCAACAATGGCAAGGTCTTTCCAGTCAAGCCGGGTTCGCTCGGCAAGTCCACACCCGGCACCATATGCGCGATCATCGACGACAACGGCAACGAAGTGCCGGTCGGTGTCGAAGGCCATATCGCCTGCAAGCGGCCCCATCCGGTCATGTTGCTGGAGTACTTGAACAGACCCGATGCGACCCGCGACAAGTTCATCGGCGACTGGTTGATCACCGGCGACGTCGGCCACAAGGACGAAGACGGTTACTTCTGGTTCCATGGTCGCGGTGACGATGTCATCACCAGCTCCGGCTATCGCATTGGTCCCGGCGAAATCGAAGACGCACTCTTGAAGCACCCAGCGGTACAGATGGCGGCGGCTATCGGCGTACCGGATCCGGTGCGTACTGAAATCATCAAAGCCTTCATTATCTTGAAGCCTGGTTTCGAAGGCAGCGACAAGCTCGCCGACGAACTGCGTGAGGACGTGCGCTCGCGGCTTGCGAAGCACGAAGTGCCGCGCATGATCGAGTTCGTCACCAGCATGCCGATGACCACCACCGGCAAGATCATGCGGCGCGAGTTGCGCGATCTGGAGAAGAAGCGTCGCGGCGACGCCTGAGCGGGACCGCGCAGATATGCGCTATCGATTGCTCGCCGACGGGACAACGGTACCGGTGCAGAACACCGGTGAAATCGTTGAACTGACGGTGTGGTACACGCTCATCTGTGGGATCGCGTTGTTGGGGATGGGCCTCTACGGCAAGCAGCGCTGGTTGCAGTTCTGGGGTGGGCTGACGATTGTGTGCGTCGCGGTGTATTTCCTGCGTGGCGTGCTGGGTCTGATGTCTGTGTGAGCGACGGGGCGCGAGTTGCTCGCGACCATGAAACTTCCTGACGTGAAGCTCCCCGCCCTAGGCGGGGAGCGCTTCATCTTTCCCTGCGATCCTCAGAGCGCGACGTAACCGCCGTCCACCGGCATCGCGATACCGGTTACGAAGGACGACAGGTCCGACAACAACCACAGCACCGCTTCACCGATTTCCCCCGGCTGGCCAAGGCGGCCAATGGGTTCCTGATCGATCAGATGCTGAGGCACGATGCCGCTGTCGGCCATCATGCGATCGACCATCGGGGTCTGGATGATGCCGGGGCAGACCGCATTCACACGGATAGCCTTGCGCGCATATTCCAGCGCCGCGCACTTGGTCAGACCGACCACGCCGTGTTTGGCGGCGCAGTAGGCACTGCCACCACGGGTGCCGATGAGGCCCGCCACCGAGGCGGTGCTGACGATGCTGCCGCCGCTGCCCTGTTTTAGAAACTGCTCGATCTGATATTTCACGCACAGCCACACGCCCTTCAGATCGACACTGAGCGTGCGGTCGTATTCCTCTTCGGTCATCTTGGTGATGCTGGTGAAATGCCCTTCGATGCCAGCGTTGTTGAAGGCTCCATCGAGACGACCATAGGCACTGACGGTGGCCGCGATCATGGCCTGCACGTCGGCGCTGTGGGTGACATCGGTTTTGACCAGTTGCGCGCTGCCGCCGTTCTTCTTGATCTCGGCGACTACTGTTTCGCCGTCTTTGATGTTGATGTCGGCGATGGTCAGGCGTGCGCCTTCCTGTGCGGCGCGCAGCGCGGTCGCGCGCCCGATGCCGGTGCTGCCACCGGTGATGATGAGAACTTTATCTTGCAACAGGCCGGCCATGGAGTGATTCCTCTTTTGGGTAATTAACGAATGCGGGGGTCGAGTTCGTGAGAGGAATCGCTTCGCGTTACACTCACGGTGCCTCATGTCGAGGCCAGACCCGATGATACTGGAAGCGAAATGAAAGTAGTGACACCCGAAGCCGCAGTGGCGGCCATCCCCGATGCAGCGACTTTGATGCTGCCCGGCGCTTGTGCCGAGCCGCGCGAGTTCTATCGCGCCTTCAGCGCTGGCGTCGAGCGCTTCCGCACGCTGACGGTGGCCTCGGGCCTGTCGCTCGGCGGTTACGGTTTTCTTGAACGGGGTTTAGGCGAACACTTCCATTATCTGACCTGGCAGGCGGCCCCGCGTCTGCGGCCCTTGTTCAAGGAAAACGATCGCCGCAAAGTCAGCTTCGTGCCGATACGCTTGAGCGATCTCACGCGCATCGTGCGTCGCGGCGGGCCGATCAGTCCCGACGTGGTGGTGGTGCAGACCTCCTTGCCGCAGGCCGATGGCAGCGTCAGTCTCGGCCTCTCGGTCGGGCCCAACCAGCATCTCATCGACCAGGCAAGGGTGGTGATCGCCGAGATGAATCCCAATATGCCGGTCACCTCAGGCAATGCGCGCGTAGCCCTCGAGCGCATCACCTATGGCTTCGAAGCCGCGCATCCGCTCGCGCAATACGACACCGGTGAACCAGAGCCGCGCGATGGGAAGATCATCGAGCATGTGCTGAGCCTCATCCCGCCTAAAGCCTGGGTGCAGTTCGGTATCGGCGCGGTGCCGGATCGCGTGCTGAAACGTCTGTGCGATATCCCCGAGGTCAATCTTTATTCCGGCATGCTGTCGCGCAGCCTGGTGGATTTCCTTGAAGGCGTGAAGCACAAGCCGCGCGTCATCAATGGCGAACTGGCCGGCGACCCGCGCCTTTACGAATACTGCAATGGCAATGCGGCCATTGAGATGAGCGGACTGGATGTCACGCACAATCCACTGGCCTTGGCGGCGCTGCCGCGTTTCGTTTCGATCAATTCATCGGTTGAAATCGATCTCATGGGTCAGAGCAATGGCGAGACCCTGGGCCCGGTGCAGATCAGTGGTGTAGGCGGCAGTCTGGATTATATCGAAGCGGCGGCTTTGTCGGACGGCGGTGTATCGATCATCGCGCTGCCCTCGACGACGGCCGACGACGCGCGCTCGAAAATCGTCGCCATGCTCGCGCCCGGCAGCGTGGTCACCACGCCGCGTTATTGCATCGACTACATTGTCACCGAGTACGGCATTGCGCGACTGCGCGGCAAGAGTCTATGGGCGCGGGCCGAGGCCTTGATCGGCATCGCCCATCCGAAGTTCCGTGACGAGTTGGCGAATTCGCTGCAGTGAAGATTAAAGGGCAGGGCGCGCTTGATGCCGCTACTTGGCGGGGTTGAACAGGCGTTTGACCTCTATCGGTTTCATCAGCATGCGCAGCTGCACACGCACCACGTACTCGAGCTGGTGCGGGTTTTCGCGGACGGTGAATTTTTCACTGACCTTGCCACCCTCGGGCGCATCGGCTTCGACCACTAGCGAGTCGTTGTCCCAATAGGTCAGGGTATAGCCAAAGGTATCCCGCACCAGTTCATCGCCCTTGGCGGAAAACACTTTGCCGTTAGGGTTGGGGCGCACGCTGCGCGGCAGTGAGTTCTCGTAGGTGATGCGGTAGCCGCCTTCTTCCTCGGCGATGTCGAGGCGTAGGGCCTTGACCATCGGATAGGCGATACCGAGGCGGCGCAGTGCTTTGTCAGGATGGGCCTCCTTGCCGTCGCGCACCGATTCCCAGTAGGCGAGTTGCGCCAGATCGTAAGGCGTTGTGCGTTCGCCGCCTTGCTGCATGACGGGCATCTGTTCGTCGTGGTGGCGAAATTTTCCCTTCAACATTTTTTCGGGGTCGCCGCTGCCTTTTTCATCCAGTGTCCAGGCACCAAGGATGGCCGGTGTGGCGAAAACCTGCTGCGCGAAGCACAACAACAACATCAGCAGGGCGTAAACATTCAGTGATCGCGACGGCATGGGTTTGCCTTTATGGGGGCTAGGTGCGGCGAGGGCTAAGGGATTGCGATATGCTCACGCCGCGCTGCGGCATGGTGCCATGGCGGGAACTGGGCCTCAAGAGCGGCTAGCACGGGAGTGCGCATGGGAGTAGAACCGCGCCTTACGCCGATCGATGGTGCGTGTCTGTGCGGCGCCATCACGGTGGTGCTGGAAGCCATCGCCGGCCCGCTCATGTTTTGTCACTGCCGCGAATGTCGCAAGAGCGCGGGCGCGCCTTTTATTGCAGTACTGCCGGTGCCGACTTCCGCGTTTCAATTGCACGATCTGCGGCAGCGACTCGCTGCCTATCGGGTGACGCCGAACAAGGCTCGCTATTTCTGTTCGGCCTGCGGCAGTCCGGTTTACAGTCAACGTGATGGCGCCGACACCGTGCGCGTCCGCGCAGGCCTTCTCAATCTGCCGGCCGACGTTCCCCTGGGCGGACATATCTACTGTGCCGATGCCGCCGCCTGGTATGAAATACACGACACCTTGCCGCGCCATGCCGGCATCGAGCCCAGTCGCGCACCTATCGTCTCGCAAGAGGATTTGTCGTCATGATCAAAGTTGTCTCGGTGCTTGAGCGTAAACCCAGCATGAGCGTCGAAGATTTTCAGCACTACTGGCTGAACGAACATGCGGCCATCGTCAGTCGCCTGCCGGGGCTGCGACGCTACGTGCAGTCGCATACCTTGTTGTCGGGCTATCGCCGTGGCCAGCCGGCCGCCGATGGTCTCGCCGAGTTGTGGTTTGACGACAGCCACGCACTGCGTGCATTGAAGGACAGCGCCGCACTCAAGACGGTGCTCGCCGATGAGCCTAATTTTGTCGATATGACGCGCTTCATTCAGGTTCATACCGAGGAGCACGTTATCAAGAACGGTGCGATTCCAACGGCGGGCGTGAAGAACATTGAGTTCGTGACGAAGAAGATCGGCATGTCGGTGGCGGATTTCCAGCATTACTGGATCACCACCCACGGTCCGCTCGGCGCTTCGATCAAGACCGTCATGCGTTATGTGCAAAGCCACACGCGCCAAACCGCCTATGATCGCGGGTCGCCGCCGGCGCTGGACGGTTTTGCCTTGACCTGGTTCGAGAGTACCGACGCGATGCGTGAATCAGCGCGTAGCCGGGAATACGAGAGTACTCGCGACGATGAAGAGAACTTCCTCGCTATTCCGCTCGAATTCATCATCACCCGCGAGCACGTCATCGTCGCGTGAGGGATACCGAGAACAACGCCGGCGTCTCGTAACCCCGGCGTTGTATCAGACACTCAGCAGAGTGGAATAACCTTTTCGGCGAAGTCCTTCGCCACTTCGCGGAGATGCTTCAAAGGCGGCAGCAGACTGACTTCTTTCAGACCGTTCTTTTCCGCCATGCGGATCTTCTCGGCAATTTCACTCGGACCACCAACGAGGGAGGTACCCTCGATCATGGTGGGCGTGACGAACTTGCGCTCACCCGCCGCGTAATAACTGCAATGGCCCTCGTGTATCAACTGATGACGCTTCTGTGGCGGCAGCGGGAAATTGTTGACGTGGTCGACATACTCTTCCCAGATACCCTTCATGTACTGCGGCACCACTTCGTCGTTCTTGGTGTAACGCCAGATCTCATAGACGAAGTGCAGCGCGGTTACCACCCACGAGCCCGAGCGTTCGACCACGGCGTCGTCGGTGAGCTTCTCGCCGGCCTTCAGCACCACGGCATTGGTTAAGGTCACGGTGTGATAGTTGCTGAGATCGCGACCAGCCTTATCCGCACCTTCCTTCACGTGCTTCAGGTTGTAGTCGAGGATGTCCTTCTGCTCGTTGAAGATCGAAACCAGGCCGTCGCCATAGGTGCCGGCGCTACGCAGCGCGCGCGGGCCGTTAGCGGCAACGTAAATCGGTATCGGGTTTTCGATGTTACGGAAACCGCTGCCGTGGTCCTGCCACACGATGGCGGTGGTCTTGCCGCGATAGGTGTATTCGGTTTCCTTGCCTTCGAGCATGCTGCGCACCACGCGCAGATAGTCGCGGAACTCGGCGATGGGAATCGGGTCCTGGCCCATCACGCGCATCGCGGTATGGCCGGTGCCGATGCCGAGAAAGACGCGGCCGGGCGCGATGGCGTTGACCGAGGCGATGGCGGCGGCGGTGGTCGGTGCGATGCGGGTGCCGGCGATGGCAACGCCGGTGCCGATGTGGATGCGCGAGGTATTGGCCGCAGCCAATGCCATGGTCGCGTAGCAGTCGGACCACATCATCTGGGTATCGGGCACCCAGGCGGCGTCGTAGCCGAGATCTTCGAGATATTTGATGACCTGCCAGTCGGTAATGCGCGTTTGCACATGCAGGCTGAATTTCATGACGGTTCTCTCCCCATTTGAGCGTTGGCGCCTCGACTATAATCAAACGCCAAGGCGAAGCCTATGACGCGGTAGGGGTCAGCGGCGCTGGAAACTGCTTGCTCTACCGTGTTCCATGTTACTTGTATCGAAGTCAGCGGGACTGACATCGGGCACGTTGACCAGGGTCAACAGTTGCAAAGTGGTACAGCGGTTCGCCGCAATATCGATAGTCGATGAGGCAGTCGGGATAGGCGCGCCCGATTCCTGGTTCTCGCGCAGATGGGATTTGGGGTGCGCGTAGGCGTTGATGACGAACTTCCACAATTGACCGTCACCTTTATAGATCTTCCACAGCGCGGGCATATAAGTCTGTGCATCGAGATAGAACACTCGGCGCGTGACGATTGCTGCGGCGTCAACCGACGTGCCTTCCAGCATCAGGGTCGGTCGTAACTGCCACGTCACCTTGGGAAAGCAGCCGGCACGGCCGTTGAAGTCGACATGCCAGTAGTCGTATTTGCGCGCCTTGCGCGGTGACGCTTCGATCTCGTCGTGACGATAGAGTGGTAGCAGCATGTAGGTACTGCCGAGGTAGCGCCAGCGCATCGCCGACAGCGGTCCCGAGTAAAGCAGAAAATCAGTAGGCAGGATGTCACTGCCAAACATCGACTCTGCGGTCGCGAAGGACGCCAGGGTCTGGTTGCGGCCGAGCTGCGGAACGTAGACCCAGCCGTTCAAGGGCCGCGATTCGTCGCGGTTGGCGAAGACCATGGCCTCGCTGCCGTCGTAGCTGCCGGCCGCGACCGCGCGCATGTGGAAGGCGGCGAAGGCGTCCTGGGGATTCTTCTCGATGTTCGGCAGTGGCGTCTGCACATGGCGATACATGAAGCGCAGGCTACGCCCTTCGAACAGCATCTCGGCCTGCACCTTTTCGCTCGTCCAGTCGCGCATCTGCCAGATGATCTCGGGCAGCCTGTCGCTGTCGCCGCTGTAGGCATAGCGCATGTTCCAGGCCGCCTTGGCACCGGCGTCCGGGTCTTGGCTAGCGAGGGGGCCGCTGAACGGGCGACCTTGGATGTAGCCATTCAGTACACCGGCCTGGTCGGTCAGACGTGTCTGATCACGGAATTTGGCGGTGGCGCTGACATAGCTGAAATGCGGCTGGAAGGACAGCGGTTCGCCGATGGTCAGACTGGCCGCGCCATTGGCGATGAAACGCGCGAAGTCTTGATCGACGAAGGCGCTATAGCGCGGCAGGGTGGTCGCATCGATGACGCTGCCTGGACGTGGGCTCAGTTCATGCAGCTCGTCGAGGTCGATATCGAAATCGCCGGCCATCGCCGACGCCAGAGCACAGAGCGCGAAGGCGCTCCACAGCAGGGATGCGAGCGCCTGCATGGCTGCGGGGCTTGTCAGTCGAGGAAGAAATTGAGCTCGATGGTCACCCCTTCCGGATCTTTCACGAATAGTTGACTCAGGCGGAAGTCCGGCACCTCACGTCGCTGGAAGGACACGCCCATGCGCTCAAAGCGGGCCAGGAAGTCGTCGAGCTTGCTGGCGCGGAAAGCGATGTGGTCGACCGGACCCGTTGGGCCGGTGATGGTGCGTTTGCCGTCCGGATAGGCATAGCCGCCTTCGAATCCGTCGTCGCCGATGTGCACCACCGGGCGATCTTCGAGGTAGAACCAATAGCCAGGAAAGCCGAATTGCGGACGCGGCCCGCTGGCCAGACCCAGCACTTCGCTATAGAAACGGCGCGAGACTTCGAGATCCGAGGCGTAGACGAAATAGTGGTCGAGACGCTCGAGCGGCATGGCTGCTCCTCATTCAATAGTGCGGGGATGGAGGCTGCGGCCGATAAGCTGACAGCGACGCTCATAGCATTGGGACTAGCGAGCGTGGCGTCAAGGTCGGGCACCGGCTCCTATCAGACAAATGTGAAACTTCGTCGGGCTCGGCTTGGCAGCCTGGTGGGCCTGTCGTATGCTGCATCGCGATAGCTATTTTACGCGCCCAAGTGGGGTGCTCCGCAATCCGACTCCATTGAGGACAGCCCTGAATGCTTTATCACCTCTACGAGTGGACGCATGCGGCGGTCAAACCCTGGCGTGCTGCGGCCAGCATGGGCCGCGTGATGCTGAACAACCCCGCCAACCCGCTTGCCTATACCTATCAGGCCAAGGCCACTTCGGCCGCCCTCGAAGTCTTTGACGGCCTGACGCGCAAATACGCGAAGCCCGAGTTCGGCATCCACGAAGTGTCTTGTCACGGCGGCCACATCGCCATCACTGAAGAAATCGTCACCGTTCTGCCGTTCTGCCAGTTGCTGCACTTCAAGCGCGATACCAGCCGACTTCCGCAACGTTTCCAGATCGCGCCCAAGCTTTTGATCGTCGCGCCGGTGTCCGGTCATTACGCAACGTTGTTGCGCGGCACGGTGCGCGCGCTGCTCGAAGATTTCGACGTCTACATCACCGATTGGCTCGATGCTCGTGAAGTGCCGGTCGGGCAAGGCAATTTCGATTTACACGATTACATCGATTACGTGATGGGCTTCATGCGCCAACTCGGGCCCGATCTGCACGTGGTGGCGGTGTGCCAGCCAGGGCCTGCGGTCTTGTCTGCCACCGCGCTCTTGGCGGCGGCGGATGATGCGTGTCAACCGGCCACCGTGACCATCATGGGCAGCCCCATCGATACCCGTAAAAGCCCGACCCAGCCGAATTTGCTCGCCAAGAGCAAACCGCTGTCGTGGTTCAAGAAGAACGTCATCATGACCGTGCCCTTCCCGAATGCCGGTGTGATGCGCCGCGTCTATCCGGGTTTCCTGCAGCTGACCGGCTTCATGACCATGAATCTCGATCGGCATCTTGCCGCCCACAAGAATCTGTACCAGAACCTGGTCTCGGGTGATGGCGATTCGGTCAGTGCGCACCGCAAGTTCTACGACGAATACCTGGCGGTGATGGATTTGTCCGCCGACTACTACCTGCAGACCATTCAGAAGGTGTTCCAGGAACATCAACTGCCCGATGGCCTGTTGGAGCATCGCGGTGAGCGGGTTGATCTGAAGGTCATCAAGCGCACCGCGCTCATGACCGTCGAAGGCGAGAACGACGACATCTCGGGTATCGGCCAGACCCAGGCGGCTCATGATCTGTGCATCAACATCCCGACCGCCAAGCGGGTGGATTACATCCAGCCCGGCGTCGGTCATTACGGTGTGTTCAATGGTTCGCGCTGGCGCACCGAAATTGCGCCGCGCATTCGCGACTTCATCTATTCGAACCGGACCCTCGGCAAGGACTGAGAGCGCTCGCGCTGCCTCTTCGTTCCCTTGTGGGCGAGGCCGGACGAAGGTGCGAATGAATTCGCAGGGAGAAATCCCTCAGCGGTGCGCCTGAAACACCAGCTTGTCGAGCACGCCCAGCAGCAGCGCCGAGACCACGAAGGCCATGTGGATTAGGGTGTACCACATGAGTTTGTCATTATCGATGGTCGCGGCTTCCATGAATTTGCCGAGCAGATGAATGCTCGAAATGGCGACTATAGAAGCGGCGACCTTGAGTTTGAGGGTGTTGGCGTCGAGCTTGCCCAGCCAGTCGATGTTGTGCGAACCCTCATCGATATCCAGGCGCGAGACGAAGTTCTCGTAGCCACTGAACATCACCATCACGATCAGGCTGCCGACCAGGGCCATGTCGATCAGCGATAGGATGGACAGCACCAGCGAGGCTTCGCCTATCTCGATGATGTGAGTGAAGATGTGAATCAGCTCCTGGAAGAATTTCACACCTAGCGCGAGCACCCCCACGGATAGACCGAGAAAAATCGGGGCAAGCAGCCAGCGCGTCGCGAACAGCGTTCTTTCGAGGAGGACTTCGAGGGCTTTCATGGAGCGTGATCCGGTAATGCGGTGGAGTGTGCAGTATACCGAAGCTCTACAGCGCCATCTGTGGTGTCCTTTCTTGTGGGTCCTACTTCAGTCAGACATTCAATGCCCGGCTAAGGCCTGAGCGCTCTAGAGGAATGTCCGACTGAAGTCGGACCCTGAGATATCCCCACGTAATTTCCACAGAAGTGGTGGTCGAACAAAGAGATAGATGATCGACGACCATGCTGCTCT
>JAYWAC010000002.1:0-7917 GCA_043782755.1 Pseudomonadota bacterium
CGGTGTAGGGCAGCTTGTCCCAGGCGCCCGGCTGGATGGCGTTGACTGCGGCCCGCGCGTCGAAATAATCGAGCTTCGTACCGGGCAGTGGCTTGCGGAATTGTGAGTTCATGATGCTGAACCGCCTTGTTTAACCGCGCTCCTTGAGGGGCACGAACTTCTGATCTTCCGGGCCGTTGTAGTTGGCGCTCGGGCGAATGATCTTGCCGTCGATGCGCTGCTCAATGACGTGCGCGGACCAGCCGGAAGTACGGGCGATCACGAACAGCGGCGTGAACATCGCGGTCGGCACGCCCATCATGTGGTAACTGACGGCGCTGAACCAGTCGAGGTTCGGGAACATCTTCTTGACGTCCCACATCACCGCCTCCAGGCGCTCGGCGATGTCATACATCTTCATGTTCTTCTCTTCCGCTGACAGCTGCTGCGCCACTTCCTTGATAACCTTGTTACGCGGATCGGAGACGGTATAGACCGGGTGACCGAAACCGATCACGACTTCCTTGCGCTCGACGCGGGCGCGGATGTCGGCCTCGGCCTCGGCCGGATTGTCATAGCGTTTCTGGATCTCGAAGGCCACTTCATTGGCGCCACCGTGCTTGGGGCCGCGCAGTGCGCCGATGCCGCCGCAGATGGCGGAGAACATGTCGGAGCCAGTGCCGGCTACTACGCGTGCAGCAAATGTCGAAGCATTGAATTCATGCTCGGCGTAGAGAATTAGCGAGGTGTCCATCGCGCGCACCCAGCTTGCCCGTGGCTTTTCGCCGTGCAATAGATGGAGGAAATGTCCGCCGATGGAGTCGTCATCGGTTTCGACTTCGATGCGCCGGCCGTTGTGGCTGTAGTGATACCAGTAGAGCAGCATCGAACCTAAGGACGCCATCAACTTGTCGGCGATGTCACGCGCGCCCGGGTGGTTGTGATCATCCTTTTCCGGCGACAGGCAACCCAGCACCGAAGTACCGCTGCGCATCACGTCCATCGGATGGGCGGACGGCGGTAGCTGCTCAAGAGCGGCCTTGAGCTTGGCGGGCAAACCACGCAGGGCCCTCAATTTGGCCTTGTAACCGGCCAACTCAGCGGCGTTCGGCAACTTGCCGTGCACCAGCAGGTGCGCGATTTCCTCGAACTCGCAGGTGGTGGCGATATCGTGAATGTCATAGCCACGGTAGTGCAGGTCATTGCCGCTGCGACCGACGGTGCACAGCGCGGTATTGCCAGCGGCGGTGCCGGACAGGGCGACCGATTTCTTCGGCTTCGGCAGGTTGCTTGGGGTGTCGGACATGGGAAAGGTCTCCTATTGAAATCAGTCTAGTGCGGCCTACGCCGTCACTTGCCCTTCTGGAATAGTTCGTCGAGCTTGTCTTCGTAGGCGTGGTAGCCCAGGAAGTCATAGAGATCGGCGCGGGTCTGCATGGTGTCGATGACGTTTTTCTGCGTGCCTTCCTTACGGATGGCCTGCATCACATGCAAGGCGGCCTGCTGCATGGCGCGGGTCGGCGACAGCGGATAGAGCACCATCGCAATGCCCTGCGCGCCCAGCTCTTCACGACCGTAATAGGGCGTAGTGCCGAACTCGGTGATGTTGGCCAGTACCGGCACCTTCACTTGCTCACAGACCTGCTTGTACATGGTGATGTCGGTCATGGCCTCGGCAAAGATCGCGTCGGCACCGGCTTCGACGAATGCGCAGGCGCGATCAATGACGCCTTGCAGACCTTCGACCTGCAGCGCATCGGTGCGCGCCATCAACACGAAATCAGGATCGGCCTTGGCATCGACCGCCGCCTTCACGCGGTCGACCATTTCTTCCTTGGAGACGACCTCTTTGCCCGGGCGATGACCACAACGCTTCTGCGCCACTTGGTCTTCGATGTGCACGGCGGCGGCGCCGGCGGCAATCATCTGCTTAACAGTACGGGCGATATTGAACGCCCCGCCCCAGCCGGTATCGATGTCGACCAACAGCGGCGTCTCGACCTGGGTGGTGATGCGGCGCACGTCGGTCAGCACGTCATCCAGCGAGGTCATGCCGAGGTCCGGCAGGCCATAGGAATAGTTGGCGACGCCGGCGCCCGACAGATAAATAGCG
Organism: Pseudomonadota bacterium; assembly: GCA_043782755.1. Classification (GTDB taxonomy): domain Bacteria; phylum Pseudomonadota; class Gammaproteobacteria; genus JADJYF01. The sequence continues at coordinate 2,093 of JAYWAC010000002.1, forward strand.
CGATAGCCGGTGCGCTTGGCCATCATCGCCGCATAGGCGTTGACGGTGCCGATGATCTGCAGTGGTTTGTCCTCGGCAATAGCAAGGCGGAAACGGCCGCCGGCAGTGAGTGTCTGCGTCATGGGTTCTCCTTCAGGTGTTTCTCGATGTTCTGGCGGGCGGAGCTGATATGTCGGCGCATGAGCATTTCGGCGAGATCGCCGTCACGCGCTTCAATCGCTTCAACGATGCGCTGGTGTTCACTAAAGGCTTTTTGCGGCCGATTGGCGTAAGCGCTGAACTGGTAACGGTACATCCGAATGCGGTGATAGAGCTCGCCGATGAGGAGCTCGGTCAGGGTCGTGTTATGGCTGCCGTGGATGACCCGATAGTGAAAATCAAAATCGCCTTCCTGCTGGAAGTAGGCGGTATCAGCCTTGAGCGCTTCGTCCTGCTCGTGAGCGGCCAGCAGGTCTTTGAGGCCGGTCACTTCATCGCTACTCATATGTAGTGCAGCCAGACGCGCGGCCATGCCTTCGAGGGCTTCACGCAGGTAATAAAGCTCGATCAGCGCTGCATGATCGAGGGAGGCGATGCGGATGCCGACATGGGGCGTGCGTGCTACCAGGCGCCGTGATTCCAGCCGGCGCAAGGCTTCGCGCAAGGGGCCGCGGCTGGTACCGAAGCGCAGCGCGAGTTCGGTCTCCCCTACTCTTGAGCCTGGCGCGATATCGCCCCGCACGATGGCGTCCTGCAGCGCCTCGAAGACCCTGTCGGCCGAAGTGCGCAGCGCTTTGTCTTCGTCAAGATCGGGGTTGTACACGACTCATTGTTGACAATATAGCCCAGGGAAATCCAAAGGTAGCGGCCCTATAGCGATGAGGTCAATAGCTATTGTCGACAATCAAGCGAATAGAGCCTCAGGCCGAGACTGCCAGCTTGGTCGGCGGCAGACGAAACAGACGGTGGAAGTTGTGGGTGGTCGCGGTGGCGAAGTCGGCGGGCTGCTCGCCGCGCAAAGTCGCGAGGAATTCCGCCGTGTGACGCACATAGGCGGGCTCGTTCTGTCTGCCACGTAGAGGTACCGGTGCGAGCCAGGGTGCATCGGTTTCGACCAGGACACGTTCGAGCGGCACGCGCTGGGCGACCGACTGCAACGCGCTCGCGCTCTTGAAAGTCACGATGCCTGACAAGGAAATATAGAAGCCGAGATCCATGGCCGCGCTGGCGGTGTCCCAGTCATCGACGAAGCAATGCATGACGCCGCCGACTTGTTCGGCATGCTCTTCGCGCAAGACGCGGATCACATCGGTGGCGGCTTCACGGCAATGGATGATGAGTGGCTTGGCGACTTCGCGGGCGGCGCGGATGTGGTGACGGAAACGATCGCGCTGCCATTCGAGGCAGCCTTCGCTGCGGAAATAATCGAGGCCGGTCTCGCCGATGGCAACCACATAGTCCTGACCACCTTCTTCCACCAGTTCGGCGATGTTCGGTTCGCGCACCGGGGTATCGGTGTTGGGGTGCACACCGACCGAGCATGAGACTTGGGGATAGGCGCGAGCCAGTGCTTGCACGCCGGCATAGGATTCGAGGTCGACGGACACGCACAACATGTGACTGACGCCGGCCGCCTCGGCACGCGTGAGTATGCCTGTGAGGCCTTCTGCGCCGCCTTCGATCAAGGGCAGGTGGCAATGGGAGTCGACGAGTTGCATAAGCGTTCCCGACCGCGTCAGAGGGCGCGGTACGGAGCACCGCGCGCGGCATTACATGGTGTGGGTCTGGCGGTCGGACTTCAGTGCGCCGGCCAGCTGGGTCTCAATCTTGTTGCGGGTTGCGCCGTTGTCCAGTTCACTGAACTGCACGCCGATGCCGGCGGTCTTGCCGCCCTGCGCGCCGCGCGGCGTGATCCACACCACGCGCCCGGCGACCGGCAGCTTTTCTTTGCTGTCGGTCAGGGTCAGCAACATGAAGACTTCGTCGCCGATTTTGTAGACCTTGTTGGTCGGGATGAACAAGCCACCGTTCTTCACGAACGGCATGTAGGCCGCGTACAGCGAACTCTTGTCGCGGATGGTCAGGGACAGGATGCCCTGGCGAGGATTCTTGCCGACTGCGCTCATGGCGCGTTCTCCATCTGCGTGCTTTTCATCCAGCTCTGCCACAGGTTTTCGATCACTTCTGCGCCGCGCACACCGCTGGAACGCAGCACCATCGCGCGACTCGCGCCCACCTGATCGAGATAGAACAGCAGGCTGTCGAAGTTTAATTTATCTGAGATTTCCTGCAACTGGCGCTGACTGTTGGTAGACAGACGCAACTGCGGCGGCGGGTGTCCGGCGCGCAACTGGACGGCGGCCTGGACGGCCAGTTCCAGCGTATCGAGATAACGCCGGATCTCTACATCGGCGAAAGCACGTGCGGCCTCAAGTGGATTGGCGCGCCCGTCAAAGGCCGCGCGTAAGGCGGCAATGACATCGCTCATGAGTTGCGGGCGCGACGAGTCGAGCTGGGCCAGCACTTCCAGTGGCGCCCCACATAGGGTGAGTGCCGCCAGCGCCGGTGACTTCTCGCGTGTCGCGAGTTCCTCGCGCAACCACTGCTCGCGCACATCCCAGGGCGGCAGCGTGAAATTGATGCGTTGGCAGCGGCTGTGGATGGTGGCGGGCAGCAGCGCCGGGCGGCTTGCGACTAGCATCAACAGGGCCGTGGCCGGCGGCTCCTCAAGTATCTTCAGTAGCGCATTGGCGGACGCGGTGTTCATGGAGTCGGCCGGATAGACGATGCCAATCTTCCTGCCGTGGTAGTGAGCCTTGAGCGTAAAGAACTCAATCAGCGCTCTTACCTGATCGATGACGATGGACTTGCGCTCCTCCTCTAGTGTCAGCAATTTCAGATCGGGATGATTGCCGCTGGCGTTCAACAGACAACCACGGCAACGGCCACAGGCTTGACCATCGGCCGGTCGCTTCTCGCACAACAGGCCGCGCGCAAAGTGCTCGGCGAACGCAAACTTGCCTAGCCCCTCACGACCGCACAACAGATAGGCATGACCTAGCGCATCGCGCGCCGCGCGCTCGACCAAATCGGTCCAAGGCGCGGCCAACCACGGATAAGGCGCGCTCAAGACAAGCGCTCGGCCAGACAGGTACGGATGTCGGCATGCACGCTGGCGATGTCCTGGCTGGCGTCGATGACCGCGAAGCGGGTTGGTTCTGCTGCCGCGCGCTTGAGATAGGCTTGACGTACGCGTTCGAAGAACTGCACTTGTTCGCTCTCAAAGCGATCGGCCGCACTGCGAGCGCGGGCGCGGCTCAGCCCAACCTCAGGCGGCGCGTCGAGCAGGATGGTAAGGGTCGGTGCGAGGTCACCATGAACCAGGTGCGCGGCGCTGTCGATGTGACTCAGAGGCAGACGGCGTCCACCGCCCTGGTAGGCATAGGTTGCGTCGGTGAAACGATCGCAGACCACCGCTTCGCCGCGTGCCAATGCCGGCCGGATATGTTGCTCGAGATGCTGGGCGCGGGCGGCGAACATCAACAGCAGTTCGGCGAGCGGCGCAATCGGGATATCGTTGTGTTCGAGTACCAGGGCGCGGATGCGTTCGCCGAGCTGGGTGCCGCCAGGTTCGCGCGTCACCGTGACCGCGCGACCCTGCGCGCGCAGCCACCTCGCCACGCATTCGACCGCGCTGGTCTTGCCGACACCCTCGATGCCTTCGAGGGTGATGAATGGGGCTTTGATCATCGGTTGGCTCGTAATTGATAGCGGCGCACTGCATCGTCATGTTCGGCGAGGCTCGCGGAGAACTGATGACTGCCGTCGCCGCGCGCGACAAAGTAAAGGGCATTGCCGGGTGCGGGCGCAAGCGCGGCTTCGAGTGCGGCGGCGCCTGGCAGGGCGATGGGCGTGGGCGGCAGGCCCTTGCGGGTGTAGGTGTTATAGGGCGTGTCGCGTTCCAGATCAGCGCGCCGAATATTGCCGTTGTAACTCGTACCCATGCCGTAGATGACCGTCGGGTCGGTCTGCAATTTCATACCCAGCGCCAAACGGCGCACGAACACGCCGGCGATCGTCGGGCGTTCCTCGGCGCGCGCTGTTTCTTTTTCGACAATTGAGGCCATGATCAGCGCCTCATAGGGCGTCTTATAGGGCAGCTGCGCGGTGCGATGCTGCCAAGTCGCATCCAGCAGTTTCTGCATGCGTTCATGGGCACGCTTCAGCAATGCAAGATCGGTAGTCTCGGCTTTGAAGTGATAGGTCGATGGGAAGAACCAGCCCTCGGCGGCCAGTCCGTCCAGACCCAAGGCCTTCATCACGTCCTCATCACTACGGCCGGCCAGGCTGTGGACGACGTATGCATGAGCATCGAGCACCTGGCGCAGATCGGCAAAGCGCGTGCCTTCGACAAAGGTAATGGCGAAGGTCTTGGTGCGGCCTTTGACTATCTTGTCGAGTAGGTCGGCCGGTGTATCTTGCGGCAGCACTTCATAAGTGCCGGCCTGTAATGCACTCGCCATACCCGCCCAACGCACGCGCCATTCAAAATAGGCGCGATTTGATAGCAGGCCCGCGTTCGTGAGTCGCACGGCGACCAGTGTGAGATCAGCACCCGCCGGCACGGTGAACAAGAGCGGATGACTAAGCGCCACCGGCTCGCGCATCGCAACGCGGCTGGCCTGATCGAAAATCGCAATGGCTATCGCGGCGAGCACGGCCACCACCGCGACAGTCGAAAGGAGAATGCGTCGCCGCGTCATGGGATCAGATTAGCGGCACGCAGTCCGTCGGCCAAAGCCATCGCGACACCTGCGCTCGACAGGCTGAGCGAATCATTGGCGTCATCAACGCGACCTACGACGCGCAAGCCAATCACCGAATTGCACAGGAACATTTCGTCTGCGTCGGCGAGATCCGCCCTGTCCAATGGACCGATGCGCATTTCGAGGCCGTGCCGGCGCGTAGCTTCAATCACCGCCTGACGAACGATACCGGCAATGCCCGTACGCGTTAGATCCGGCGTATGTAGTTCCCTGCCGTGTACCACGAATACATTGCTGCGTATGCCTGCGATCACCAGACCGTCGAGGTCCAACATCAAACCTTCAAAGTAGTCGATTGATGGCCACTCCGCGCTGGCCAGAACTTGCTCGAGCCGGTTCAAATGCTTGATGCCAGCGAGCTGCGGATTGAACCCGAGGCGTTGACGACATATCCAGGCCGTGACCGGCCGGCTCGTGTCGTCGAGATCGGCGGGCCAGTTATGTCGGCTGATGATGCGACGCACCTGCACGATCTGCGGCGGTCGATAACCGCGGCCACCGCTGCCGCGCGTGAGCAGTATCTTGACGATGCCCCTGCTCTGCCCCGCCGCGACCTGTTCCGCCTCACGCAATAACTGCGCGCTATCGGGTAAGGGCAACCCGAGTACCGCACAACCACGCTTGAGCCGCGCCATGTGCGCCGCCCAGCACAACAACTGGCCATCACGCAGAGCGATGGTCTCGAACAGACCGTCGCCATAAGCGAGGCCGCGATCTGCAAGTAAGGGAGAATTGGAGACTTGTCCGTCGAGCAGAATCATGGCGTCTCGCCCGCAAGGGCGGCGCATGTGGCTGCCGTCACACGCGCCATATCGGCGCTAGAACTGGCGGAATACCAGCGTGCCGTTGGTGCCCCCGAAGCCAAACGAGTTCGACAGCGCAATTTTGATCTTCATCGGTCGTGCCACGTTGGGCACGTAGTCGAGATCGCACTCCGGATCCGGATTGGTGAGGTTGATGGTCGGTGGCGCCACCTGATCGCGGATCGCGAGGATGGAGAACACCGCTTCGGCACCGCCC
>JAYWAC010000003.1:0-2998 GCA_043782755.1 Pseudomonadota bacterium
ACTCATGAATCGCCTGCTCGGTACATCCGAGCTCTTCGAGCGCTCGCGCGTAGAGCAGATGACCGTCCTCGGAAGTTTTGCCGGGATGAGTGTCTTTCAAGGTATCGAGACAGGTGATGACCTCGACGTACTCGGCCAGACCGAAATGCGCTTGCGCCAGACCGAGCAGCAGATCCGGGTCATCGCTGTGCACACCGCTCAAGCTGCGTTGATAGAGCTCTTTGGCCTCTCTGAAGTTGCCGCGCTCGAGATGTTGCCCAGCGAGCGTCATGGCGTTCTGTGCGGTGCGCGCCAGGTCGTATTGCGCGGTCGCTTCGCGCAGCGCCTTGTCGGGATCGACCGCCTTGGCGATGCTGCGTTGCGCGCTTTTGGCGCTGCGGGTGTTGGTGAGTTCGGGCAGCAATTCGATGATGAAATAGGCGAGGCTGCCGATCAGCGGGAAGAACAGCACGATGAAGACCCAGATGGTATTGCGACCGGTCTTCATGATGTGCACCACCAGCGCAAGCTGGACGATGATAGAGAGAAAGATTAACGACACACCGGTGACCTCGCATGCTGAGTCTGGGCAGGCGTCATCACGGTCGGCCGTGTCGCGCCCAGTCGCGAAGTATACGGGGCGCGCTGCTCAGAGGTGTAAGCCCACCTGAGTCCACAGCACTACCAGCGCGACATTGCTCGCGCCAAACACCAATGCACGATGGGCGACGTGGTTGTAGCTGAGATGGATAGCGCTGTGCAGCGCACGCAGCGCGACGAAAGCCCATGCTGACCCTACCATCAGGGGTGTGACGCTGGCAGCGACATAGGCCATGAGACAGACCACATAGGCCAGCAGCGGGAACTCCAGCAGGTTCATGTAATTTCGGTTCGGGATGCTGACGGAGGACGGCACCGCCAGCGACTCGCCGTATTTGAAGTCCTCTACCACGAGCTTGCCGTGCAGCGCGGCGCGCACCCGTGCCACGGGGATCAAGAGCTGCACGATGGCCGTGAGGCCGGCGAGCGCGAATAGCGGATAGAGAATGGCGGGGCTGTTGCTGGTGATCATGGCTTGTGCTCCGACTCGGCATTGACCTGCGCGTGAAGTGACGACGGTTGTCGATGATGCATAACTACTCCTGCCCTGCTGTTGACCCTGCCTTGATGGCAGCGAATGCCGCCGCATGTTTCGTGACCTTGGCCTGCTCATAGACCGAACACACCACGCCGCCACCCTTGCTGGTCAACATCACCTTGCTATCGTTGTGGCAGGTGGCGCAGGGCCCGAGGCCCGCGCCGGCAAGCTTGAGATAAGGGTCGAACCAGCGGCACTCGGTGTCGGGCAGCTTGCCCGCCAGCCAGGCATATTCCGCCATCGGTATTCGTCCGCCGAGTCCTAAACTGCGCAAACCGGTCAGCTTGGCCAACGGGCGCAGGGAAGCGACGTGGGTGGTGTCGATCGCAAGGGAACTCAGCCAGGTCATGTGCGTGAATGGTTCGAGCGAGCCGACATTCTGTCGCGTCCATAGGCTACCGGTCACCGCCAGCGATTCCAGCGAGCGCAGCGCCAGCAGCGGCGAGAAGTCGGTGATCAATTTGAAGTTCTCGATTTCCAGCAAACGCAGTTTGCCGAGGGCCACGAGTGGGGCGATGGATTCGATTCTGGTCGAACTGCCGATCTGCAGATAGCGCAAGGCGGAGAACTCGGCGATGGCGTCGAGGTGCTTGATGTTGCTCCATTTGATCGGTAGACATTCGAGGTCGCGAAGGGCGCAGCTCGCGTCGAATAAGGCTTGTGTGACATGGCACCAGATGCCGAGCCAGCGCAGATTGTCGAGCGTCGGCAGCGTCGCGCACCATTGCTTGATGGCCTGCTTGTTCATCGTGACTGCTTGTTAAATAGCGGGCGTGGCGTGGCGCTGGTACTGAACTTCTAGCACGCGGGTAGGCTCTGCCGCCAGTCCGTCACCGTCAACATTGCGCCAGGCCCGCGCCATCGGTTAGCGTTGTCGCTGGACGGATACCAGGGGACACAAGGACGTGGCTTCATCATCGCCTTTTCTTGAACGCGTGCGCGCTGCGGTGCGCGTGCGTCATTACAGCATCCGCACCGAACAGGCTTATCTGTATTGGGTGCGTCGTTTCATCAATTTCCACGAGCGCCGTCATCCCGACCAGATGCGTGAACGGGAGGTGGCGGCCTTTCTGTCCGATCTCGCGGTACGCAGCCATGTCGCGCCCGCGACGCAAAATCAGGCGCTGAACGCGCTGGTGTTTCTCTACGACGCGGTCCTCGAGCGACCACTCGCGGATCTCGGTGGCGTGGTGCGCGCCAAATCGAAACTGCATCTGCCGCTGGTGTTATCGGTGGAGGAAGTGGCGCGGGTGCTGTGCTTGCTTCCCGAACGCATCTGGCCGGTGGCGTGCTTGCAGTACGGCTCGGGCTTGCGGCTCATGGAGAGCGTGCGCCTGCGCGTAAAAGATCTCGATTTCGAACATCGCGCCATGCTGGTGCGCGATGGCAAGGGTGGCAAGGATCGGGTGGTGACCCTGCCCGACGAATTGATCGAGCCGTTGCGACGACACCTGGAGGTCAGGCGCACTTTGTTTGAACGCGACTGCGCTGAAGGGCAGGGTGCGGTGTGGCTGCCCCATGCCTTGTCGCGCAAGTATCCTGCCGCGCCATTGGACTGGGGTTGGCAGTACGTCTTTCCCTCGGACAAGATTTCCGTCGACCCGCGCGGCGGTGAACGTCGCCGCCACCACATGGACGAGCAGCGTGTGCAGCGCGCGGTGCGTCGCGCCGTCGTGCAAGCCCATATCGACAAGCCGGCCAGCTGCCACAGTCTGCGCCATTCCTTCGCCACCCATTTGCTCGAACGGGGTGCCGATATCCGCACCGTGCAGGAACAGCTTGGCCATCGCGATATTCGCACGACACAGATCTATACCCACGTGCTCAAACGCGGTGGCTTGGCGGTCAAAAGTCCGCTGACGGCGGTGTTGGCACTGCGCA
>JAYWAC010000004.1:0-20814 GCA_043782755.1 Pseudomonadota bacterium
TAACCACCGATTAGATCAGAGAGCAGCATGGTCGTCGATCATCTATCTCTTTGTTCGACCACCACTTCTGTGGAAATTACGTGGGGATATCTCAGGGTCAGACTTCAGTCTGACACTTCTTCCCGAGCACAAAAAAAACGGCCGGATCTGGCGACCCGACCGTTCCCTACAGTGAACTTAAGCGTCAGCGTTGAAGATATCGCGATGCAGCTTCCAGACGCCGCCTTCCTTCTTCCACACCACGAGGTACTTGCCGGTGCCGAGCACCGCGCCGCCGTCACCCTTCAAGGTGAACGCGCCGCACTCGATGGCGGTGGTGCCCAGCTCATCGACTTCCTGGGTCTTGAGGGCTGCGGACTTCACACCCTGAGCTATGGCGCCTGCCCAGAAGCCGGCGATATTCTTCGCGCGCTTCTGCGCTGGTGCACCGGGCGGCATGAGGATGGCTTTCTTGCTGTAGCAGGCGGCGATGGCGGTGGCATTGCCGGCCTTCAGATGACGGAGCAGCATCTTGTTGCCCGCTTTGACGTGATCCTTGGTGGTCAGCTTCTTCTTGGCCGGTGCGGCGGATTTCTTGGCAGCAGTAGCCGGCTTCTTCTTTGCGGTAGCGGATTTCTTCTTGATCGCCATGAATGATTCTCCCTGTAAAACATTGTCGGTTTGCGTTGGGCTGTTGCTGCATGCCGAAAGATCATAACGACATCCCCTGACGCGTTCGACTCGCGCCACTGTCGACGATTTCGACTTGCTTATCTGCGGATGCGCACAGGCAACCGGCTAATAGTAGATCAACCTGCATCCCCTGTAAGCGGGCGATGCGTATCGTCTTCAAGCACGACGTGCGCGCGCCAGGATGTCTTTCAACTCCGTCAGGGTCGCGATGTTGTGATCGGCGTTGACCTTGACCCGTCCGGTCTGCAGCGGTGGCGGAATGCCGCCATCGAGGATCAAGGCGGTGCGCATGCCGATAGCGTTGGCGCCGATGATGTCGTGTTCGGGCGAGTCGCCGACGAACAGCACGTCGCCGGCAGCGAGGCCCGAGCGTTCAAGCGCGACTTCAAAGAAGCGGCGGTCGGGTTTGCACGATTGCGCAGCCTCGGAACTGGTCCAGTGATCTAGATAACGTCCGAGCTCCTCGCGTTCGATCAGCGGATCGAGCATGTCGTCATCGATGTTCGACACGACTGACAGATACAAACCTGCGTCCTTCAGATGGGCGAGGGTGGCCAGGCAATCTTCCTTCAACACCAGGCAGTCGATGATCGCGACGCGGTGCGCTTCGCGATACCAGTCGTGTACCGCCTCATCATGGGGCGCACTCAGCAGGTCGGCAAAACGCATGAAAGTGTCGTGGAAGAAATCGGCATGCAGGTAATAAGCGCGATCGGCATAGGCGAAGGTCATGTCGCGCGAAGCCTGGGTGTAGGCATCTCTGATCTGCTCGCGGCTGGCGGTGACACCGAGACGGGCGACCGCTGCCGTGAGCAGTGGCGCGGTTGCGCGTGGCACATTGCGATAACTGAACAAAGTGCCACCCAGATCGAAGAATACGCCGTGCATGATCGCGCCCTCAGCGGAGTAGGCCGGCGAGCTTGCCGCGCCAGGCTTGGTCGGTGAAATCCATCTTGATCGGCGTGACCGCGATCGCCTTGTCGGCGATGGCGTGCAGATCGGTGTCAGCGAATTCGTTGCCGGTGGTATAGGCAATTTTTACCCAGTAATAAGGCTGCGCGCGCGCATCGACGCGCGGCACAATGGAAAACGAACCGGGCGGACGCTGGCCCTGGGTGGTAAGGCGCACACCGCTCACCTCAGCTATCGGCACATCGGGAAAGTTGACGTTGATGAAGGAGCCTGGCGGCCATGCGTCCAGCGCAATGATCTGGCGCAAGAGATCCGGGCAGAACGCCGCCGCTGGCGCGAAATCGGCGACCGCGCCGGGTGCGCGCAATTGCGACAGCGCGATGGAGCGGATACCGAAAAGCGTGCCTTCCATGGCAGCGGCTATTGTGCCGGAGTAGGTCACGTCCTCGGCCAAGTTGGCGCCGCTGTTGATACCCGACAGCAGCAGGCTCGGCGGCTGGTCGGTCATGATCTGCGAGAGCGCCATCAACACGCAGTCAGTCGGCGTGCCGGCCACCTGATAATGGCGCGCGTCGAGCTGACGCATGCGTATCGGCAAGGTCAGGGAAATCGAATGGCCGGCGCCGCTGCGTTCCTGATCGGGGGCCACCACCCACACGTCGTCGGTGATGGTCCGCGCTATCTGTTCGAGCAGTTCGATGCCCGGCGCGTGGATGCCGTCGTCGTTGGTGATGAGGATGCAGTGATGGGGGTGCGATGTACTCATGGTCGTGAGTATACCGGCTTCAAGTCAGGTGCCGAACCAGCGACTGCGGAACACGAAGAACACCGCGCCCAGCAGGCACAGCGCTGCCCACAGATAGTCGAGCTTGGGCGGCTCCTTCAAATACAACCAGGCGAAGGGCACGAACACCGTGAGAGTGATGACCTCCTGCAGAATTTTGAGCTGACCGACGGACAGCACCGTGTGGCCGATGCGATTGGCCGGCACCTGCAACAGGTATTCGAACAACGCAATGCCCCAACTCACCAGCGCTGCCACCAGCCAGGGTTTATGGTTAAGGGTCTTCAAGTGTGCATACCAGGCGAAGGTCATGAAGACATTGCTGGCGGTCAGCAGACCAATTGTGGCGAGGATGGGATTCATGAGCACGGGGCCTCGACTGCTGGGGCGCGATGACGATGTGGCCATTCTCCCATGGCGCGCGCGACGGACTTAGGACCAGGGTCCTTAGCCCACGCGATGTTTCAACCAGCGCAGCAGACTGCCGAGCAGCGGCAGTTGTTCGTAGACCTGGCTCGCCGCGTCCCAGTAATCGCGATGTTCGATGACGCGCCCATCGGCACCGAAACGGACATGCGAGACGCCGTAGATGTAGCGCTTGCGTTCACGTTGCCAGTTGCGTAGGCGATAGTGGAAGTCCCACACCAGCACCGCGCCGTTATCCTGCAGGGCGACTTCAAGCACCACGAAGCGTGGCGCGTCCAAACGTTCGAACATGCGCTCAAGCAGACCACGCAAGGGCGCGGCGCCGTGAAGTTCGTTGAACGGATCGCTGAAGCGCACCGCGTCGTCGTAAACCGTGAGCAGATTGGTGAGCGTGGCCGGGCTTAAGGTCTCCCAGAATGCGCAGACGCGCGCGACACGCAGATCGGCGGTGTTCAACGGGTCAGCCATCGCAGCAGAGGTAGATAAAGTGGCGACGGTAACAGCGCCAGCGCTTTCATGATCAGCGTGAAACGGCGTGGGAAATGGATCTCAAAAACGCCGCGCGTGAGTCCGGCGATGATGGCCTCGGCGGCCTGCGCCGGTTCGATGATGGCCGGCATGGGGAAGGGATTGCCGGCCGTCAGTGGCGTGCGTACGAAGCCGGGATTGACGAGGGTCACACCAATACCTTGGTCATGCAGTTCGAGATAGAGGGCCTCGGCGAGGTTATTCAGTGCGGCCTTGCTCGGGCCATAGGCCAGACTGCGCGGCAGGCCACGATAGCCGGCCACGCTCGACACCAGCACCAGGCCGCCATGACCGGCCGCGCGTAGCCGCGGCAGCACCACGGCGAGCGTGTTGTAGACGCCGCCAAGATTGGTATCGAGGATGCGGCGCGTAGTGGCCAGGTCGAAGTCCGCCACCTGTTGTGGCGCATAGTCGCCCGCCAGCATCACTACCAGGTCGTAAGCATCCCAGCGTGCGACCAGCGCACTTTCCGCTTGTGCGATGCTGTCGGCATCGGTGACGTCCAGCGCTAGCGCGCAGGCGCGTGTGACATCGAGATGCCGAATCTGCTTGGCGAGTGCCTCGCTGCGGCGTGCCGACAGCGCGACCCGCGCGCCGCGCGCGTAGAGTGCTTCCGCGAGCGCGGCACCGATGCCGCTGGAGGCGCCGATCAACCATACGCGAAGATTCTGCCAGTCGCTGATCGCGCGGTTCAGGGCCATGAGGGCATGACCTGTTGTGCGTGCGTCGCGCGCGTGTCGGCACGCATCAAGACAAGGCAGGCCGCAGCCTTCAACAGGCAGGGCAACAGTGCGTAGAGGAGCGCGAGTGCTCGCGTCGCGTGGTGTGAGGGCGTCGCCGTCGCGCCATAGCCGAGGGCCGCGAGCAAGGGCAGCGCGAGACCGGCGGCGAGCGCGAGATTGAGTTTGGTGACGAGCGTCCACAGGCCGAAGTAAGCGCCGCCCGGATAGCCGCGACCCTGTGCAGCTTCGCTGTCGATCGCCGCAGCAAGCAAGGCAGGCGGCAAGGCCAGATCGGCGCCCAGCGCGAGTCCCGACAGCAGACACACAGCGAAGTAGGGCAATACATCGTCCTGACCGAGAAATGCCGCCCACAGAAAGGCCGCGATCGCCGCCAGCATGCCGAGCAGCCAGGCGCGTCGCTGACCCATGCGGCGCGCGAACCAGGGCCACAGCGGCATGACCAGCGTGCCGGCCAGGAAATAGGTACACAGAAAAGCCGGCGCGAGATCGGCACGGCCGATGACGTCATCGACATAGAACAACACCAACGTGGCGGGGATGGCGTTGGCGGTGCCATTCAATAGAAACACTGTGAGCAGATGACGAAAGCGTGGATTGGCGAGCGGACGCATCATCGTCTGCCACATGTTTTCTCGCGCAAGATTTGCATCGCGCGCGATCGCCGGCGCGGGCGCGAGGTAGACGCTGATGATGGTCGCCAGCAACAACAGGCTCGCGACGATGATGGCGAACAGCCCAAAGCCCGCGCGCGGACCCGCACGCGCGACGCAATAGGCGGGCAACATGACCCCCGCCAATACACCCAGCAGCCCGAGGCCTTCGCGGATCGCAGTGATGCGCGTGCGCTCCTCGGTCTGGGTGGCGAGTTCCGCGCCATAGGCCTGATAACTGATTTGCACCAGTGCGAGCGCGGCATAGACCAGCATCAACATCGCGACGAACCACGCCGCGATATGGACTCGCGCCCAGGCCGGCGGCGCGAACAGGCCAACACTCGCGAAGGCCAGCAGCGGTGCGCCGCCCAGCATCCACGCGCGCCGATCGATGCCGCGCGCGCGCGCGCGATCGCCGAGATATCCAAGCAAAGGGTCCTGCAGCGCGTCGAAGGCGCGCGCCGCGAGTAGCAGCGCGCCCTGGGTGCCGAGCGCGAGGCCGAATTGTTCGGCATAGAACTTTGGAATATGCACGTAGACCGGCAAGCTGAGCATGGCGAGTGGTACGGCCAGGGCGCCGTAAGCGTAGAGGCGCGTGGCAGGTAAGGCGCTCACAGGCTAGGATGCTCCACGCCGAGCAGCAGCGCTGCCCAGCGCGAGGCGCGTGTTAGCGGCTTAGCGCCCACGACTGAAGGCAAGATGCACGACGTCGGTGCGCCCGCAACGAAAGCCAGCCTCGCAATAGCACAGATAGAATTGCCATAGGCGCATGAAACGTTCGTCGAAGCCGAGCGCGCGTATCGGCCCGGCGGCGGCCTGCACCCGTTCGCGCCACATCACCAAGGTCGTGGCGTAGTCGTGCCCGAAGCGCGTCGCGTCTTGCAGTGTGAGACCTGCGCGCGTGGCGTCGGCCACCATGCGCGATTCCGGCGCGAGCATGCCGCCGGGAAACACGTATTCGCGGATGAAATCGCTGGTGCGGCGATAGCGCTCGAAGACTTGCGGCTGAATAGTGATGGCCTGCAAGGCCGCGCGACCGCCAGGTTTGAGGCGTGCGTTCAAGAATTCGAAGTAGCGTCGCCAGTAACGCTCGCCGACCGACTCGAACATCTCCACCGAAACGATGTGATCGAACTGGCCGCCGAGATCGCGGTAGTCAATGAGCTGCAAATCGACTAGTGCACCGAGGCCGGCCTTGGTGATGCGGGTCTGCGCGAAGTCGAGTTGTGCGGACGAGAGGGTGATGCCGGTTACGCGCACATCACGGCTACGCGCAGCGTATTCGGCGAAACCACCCCAGCCGCAGCCAACTTCCAGCAGATGTTGTCCGGGCTGCGCGTCGACCAGGGTCAGCATGCGCTCGTATTTCGCTTGCTGTGCAACGTTCAAAGTGCGCGTGCTGTCACCTTCGAAGCAGGCGCTGGAATAGGTCATGGTCTCGTCCAGCCAGAGTGCGTAGAACTGGTTGGAGAGATCGTAATGGGCCGCGATGTTGCGTTTGGCCTGGGCGCGGGTGTTGGTGCGCCACAGATGTTTCAGACGCAAGTAGAGCGACACCAGCGGCTGCGCGTAGAAGCGCTGGGCGAGCGCGCTTTCATTGCTGGCACACAGCAGTAACAAGGCCGTCAGATCGGAAGTCTCAAGGCGGCCGTCGCGATAGCACTCGGCGAGGCCGACATCGGCCGCACGCATGATGGCGCCCGCCACGCCCCAGTCGCTGATGTCGAGATCGGCGCGCGGCCCCGCATGGCTGCCGCGAAAGCAGGTGAGTGTGCCGTCCGGTGCGGTGAAATTCAATTCGCCGTGATCGAGTCGTGCCAGCAGCGCGAGGAAGGCGCGCGCCAGGGTCGGCACCGCGCTTATGGAATAGGATTTGGTCGACTGTTCGATGGCCATGGCGGGTCCATTCAATGGGAGGTTTTAAATGCAGGCGACGCGGGCTTGCGGAACCACGGCACGCGCTTGCGCCACAGCGCGAAGGCCTGCCAGTGAATGCGCGCCATCACGCCCAGTGTGAACAAGGGGTAACGGCAAAACGCGCGCAGCGTAGTGCGCGCGTTCAGCGCTTGCGGCTTGCCGGCGATGGTGGTCAGGAGCAGGCGGTCGCGCTCATCGGGACCATCGTAGTAGTCGATCTGGGCATGACTGCGCGCAGCGTCCTGCAGAAAACGAAAGCGATAATGGCCGCGCACTTCGCAGAACGGCGAGACGTGCAGTTGCTTGCGTGCGCTCAGCCAGGTATCAGGCGCGATGACGGTGCCGTCATCCACACGCACGACATAGTTGTGATGTTCGCCGAAGGTATTGTTGACCTCGCAGATCGCGGCGCGCAGCGCGCCGTCGCGGTCGTGGCAGTACCACAGGCTGATCGGGTTGAAGACGTAACCGAGCAGGCGCGGAAAAGTCTGTAACACCACTTCGCCGTCTACCGTCGCAAGGCCGGCATCCGCGAGTTGCGCGCGTGCCCAGGTCAAGAGATCGGAGCCGTCGCGCGGACCATAGTCGCGCGCGTGAAAGGACATTAGATTGAAACGCTCACGCCCGAACCAGCGATTGGGCAGCGCATCGAGGCGTGACAGCGGAATACGCAGAAAGAACACCGGGTAGCGGAAGTGATGCACTGCCGGTCGCAGGCGATGATGCACGACATTGCCTAGGCATAACTCCGGCACGGTGGGCGGGCTGTTCGTCATGGCTGGCATCACGCCGCACTCGCGTAGGGGCGTGGTGCATCGGTCGGTGGCAAGGGCACGCGGCTGGTCTGTTGCGGTCGCGCCCAGGGTCGCATCAAGCCACCGAGCTGTTCGGCGACCAGCAGACCGGCCTGCAAGCCATCCTCGTGAAAGCCATAGCCCCAATAACTGCCGCAAAACCAGCTGCGCTGCGTGCCCTGAATATCCCACAGCGCGCGCTGTGCGGCGATCGCGGCATGGTCGAACTGTGGATGCTGGTAGCTGGTGTTGTAATGGGTAGCATGGCTGGCCGGCGCATGGGGCGGGTTCAAAGTCACGAACCATTGCTGAGTGCTCACCAGCGGTTGCAGACGATTCATCCAATAGCTGACGCACAGCGCAGTGTGATCGTCGGCTTGTCCGCGCTCGAGAAAATTCCAACTCGCCCAGGCGCGCCGACGACGTGGCATGAGGCTGGCATCGGTGTGCAGATAGGCGATGTTGTGCGCATAGCGGAAGGCGCCGAGCACGCGTTGTTCGTCCGGGCTGGGCTGCTTGATGAGCGCCAACGCCTGGTCGGCGTGGGTCGCGAGTACCACGTGATCGAAATGCTGAACGCGTCCGTCAGCGCTGGTCACCGCCACGCCCTTGGGTTGACGGTCGATGGTGGTCACCGCGCAGTCGGCAAACACCGTGCCGCGCAACTGCGCGCGCAAGCGACCCACGTACTCGCGCGCGCCACCGACCACGGTGCGCCACTGCGGGCGGTCGTTTAACTGAAGCAAGCCGTGGTTCATGCAGAACTGGATGAAGGCGCGGGCCGGATACTGGCGGATATCCGCTGACGAGGTCGACCAGATGGCGGCGGCCATCGGCAACAGGTGATCGCGGCAGAAAGCGCGCGAATAGCCATGACGTTCGAGCAGTTCGCCGAGCGGCAATTCGGCTTCGGGTCCGCGCAGATAGTTCGGCGCCTGCCGATAGAAACGCATGACATCGACCAGCATGCGCCAGAAGCGCGGGCGCAGCAGGTTGCTCGGTTGCGCCAGCAGGCCGACTAGATCACGGCCAGCGTATTCGAAGCGGCCGTCGTGCAGTGAGGCGGCAAAGGACATGTCGCTATCATCGGTGGTGACGCCGAGATGCTCGAACAGCGCGACCAGGTTCGGGTAATTGGGTGCGTTGTAGACGATGAAGCCGGTGTCGATGGCGAGTTCGCGACCACAGTCGTCGACCGTCACGGTATTGCTGTGGCCGCCGAGGGTCGGCGCCGCTTCAAACAGGGTGACGCGATGACTGCGGTCAAGCAGCCAGGCGGCGCTGAGGCCGGCAATTCCAGCGCCGACCACGGCAATAGCCAGCGGCGGGCCGGGTCTCCTCGGTTGTTGCATGCCTGGACCTCGTCATTCTCGAACCTGCTGGGGTACGTTCTCTGTGCAGTGCTGGATCACTATCAGGGCGCTGATCCAGCCATAGGTCCTTGGCGTACAAGCTGGCATGATGAAATGCGCCATGCCCGATAGACACTCACCCGACGACGCTGAGATCCTGCCGTTTCCCGTGGCCGAGGAGCGCGTGCCTGGCGATCGCGCGGCGCTGGAACGGCATGAGGAGACCACATTGCTGGTGCGAGTACGCGAACAGTCGGACCGGGCCGCTTTTCGCCGCTTGTTCGAAATGCTGGCGCCGCGCATCAACAGCCATCTGCGGCGCGGCGGCATGGCGCCGGCCGATGCCGAAAACCTACTGCAGGACGTGTTCCTGACGGTGTGGCGCAAGGCGTCGATGTTCGATGCACGCCTGGCCTCGGCGCGCACCTGGATTTTCACCCTGGTGCGCAACCGTCGTATCGACCTTGAGCGCGCCGCGCAGCGCGAGCAGCGCCTGGTAGCGGACTTTGCGCGCAGCGATGCCGGCGCCGACAGTTATGAAGTTGATCTGCTAGCGCAGGCCTTTGGCGCGCGCATTGGCGCGATGCTCGGCGAGCTGCCGGTAGAGCAACGCGAGGTGTTGATCAAATGCTATGTAGAAGGCAAATCGCAGCGTGAGATAGCCGAGGAAAGCGGCCTGCCTATCGGTACCGTCAAATCGCGCGCGCGACTTGCCTTCGAGCGCGTGCGGGCGGTGTTCGGAGAATCACGATGAATGATATGCAGCACCCCGGCAGCGGTTGGTTGATGGACTATGCCTGCGGCCATTTGAGCCCGGCCTTCGACATCGTGATCGCAACCCACCTGCTCGGCTGTGAGAGTTGCCGCGCGGATCTGCAATTGGCCGAGTGTCTTGCCGCCGATGTGATGGTCAACGACGGCGCCTTAGGCCCAAGCCTAGTGGCGGATGACATTCTGAGTAATCCTCGCAGCGCGCCCGATATGCCGGGTTGGCGGCCTAGCGGTGCGGTGTCGGGTGCCCTCGATCTGACCGCCGTGGCGGGCAATTACCTATCGCTGGGCGAATCGGCGCTACGATGGCGTGGTGTAGGCGGTGGCGTGGCGGTCGCGAAACTGCGCAGCGGGGAAGGCGATCGCCTATGGTTGCTGCGTGCCCAACCGGGAGCGGTGCTGCCACGCCACAGCCACAGCGGCAGCGAGCTGACAGTGGTCCTGCAAGGCGCCTATGTGATCGACGATCAGGTATTCAGCGTCGGCGATTTGGAGGATGCCGACGAAGGCATCATCCATCAACCCATTGTGACCACTCGCAGCGAGTGTTTGTGCCTGGCGGCCACCACCGGTCCACTCAAATTCAGCGGCTGGGCCGCGCGCCTCGCGCAACGCTACCTCGGCATCTGAACGGGCCCCGCGCCCGCTCTATGCGGCGTTGTGAGAATGCGCAAGTGCGTCCCTTGTTACGTCGCCGCTTGCCTGACCCCGCGAAACTGTGTGCTCACCGCCGCTTGCGCTGGATGGGGCCGCTCGATCGCAACTGGCTGTGGCGCGTCAATCGTCATGGCGGCGCTGCCGGCTTGGCTTCCGGTCTGTTCCTGGGTCTATTGGTGCCCATTGGCCAAACGCTGTTCGCCTGTGCTGCAGGCCTAGCCCTTGCGCGCCAATCTGCCAGCGGCCGTATTCGCGACCTTCGTTTCCAATCCGCTCGCCACGCCAGCCATCCTGTTGGCGGGCTATCACCTCGGCATGGCCGCACTCGATGTTCCGGCGCCGCTCGCCGACAGCGCGCTGGCTAATCTGCCGCTCATGGAAAGACTAACGACGATGGGCGAGCCCTTGCTGGTCGGCCCGTCGATCATGGCGACCGGTAGCGCATTGCTTTGTTACGTCGGGGGTAGTCGCGGTGTGGCGTCTGCCGGGTCTGCGCGTCTTGCCCGTCAGCGCAGGCACCATGCTAGGCGCCGTTGAGCGGCTCAACTGGCGGGATTTTCGAGGGCCAGAAATTAAAATGCCGGGCCTTTTGAGGGGCCCGGCGAGGGGAGGTCCCAAAGACAGGGTTTCGAGGGGAGGTCGATAACTGTCTTGGTGAGGCACATGATACCGCGATTTTGCGGCGGTGCAACAATCGATCGGGAACAACTATGTTTCCAAATCATGGGGAGCGGATTTTCTAGAACCCCAAAATAAAATGCCCGGCCTTTGGGGGCCGGGCGAGGGGAGGTCCCGAGGACAGGGTTTCGAGGGGAGGTCGATATCTGTCCTGGTGCGATGCATCATACCGAGATTTTGGTGCATCGCAACAATCGTTTTGGAATAAATGTGTTTCCAAATATGAACAGGCGACTCGAATCCCGTAACACTGATTTTTTGCTCGATGCGCGTTCGTCACGCCGGCCGGGCGTGCAACCAAAGCAAACTGCCACCATCGTCCTCAATCCAGTAGCGGCTTGTTGCCGATGAATCGGTCGAGCACGTTCTTGGTGATGCGCGAGACGTTGTTCTTGTACTTGTTGTGGGCCAGTGAGCCAGGCCATGCGATGGAGGACGTCGAGAACACGCCGCCGCCGTTGGAGGTCGGGTAGAACACCATGTCGGCGCGCACCAGCTCGCTTTCCTGACCGCCGGTACCCGGGTAGTTGATCAGCAGTTCCTCGCAAACCACCAGATAAATGTCAGTGTGATCTTGCGAGGAGGCAAGCAGATAGGCGCCGGGTGGCGTGCCCAGCGTGCGGTCGTAGCGGTCGAGCTCGAGACCTGCCGCACCGCCGCCGATCAGACCGAAATCGCCGATGCGCTCGTCACGGCCGACACCGGCCATGATCCACTGTATTTCCTTCTTTAAGCTGTCAGGCCTACGCACATAGTAGGACGAGATGTCGAAGCCCTGGGCCGTGAAGCCGGTGCCGACGATGCGTTGCGGTGCACGACCGTTACGACGCCACAGACCACCGTACTCGCCGGTGAAAGAATGGTAGTACTCACCGGTGCGCGCTTCCCAGGCGCGGATGCCGCCTTCGGCGCGACGTACTTCCATCACCCCCGGCTGCTCACGGTGATAGGCCACGCGCCAGTACCAGCCATTCGCGCCGAGATACATGAGGCGTCCGCCGCGCTGCTGATAGGCATCCATCGCGTCCCACATTGCCTTTGAGTGGTACTCGGGATGAGAGGCAGTGATCACAACCTTATATTGCTCGATAGCGGCGACGCCGTCGTAGTGGAGTTCCTCATCGGTGATGACGTCGTAGTCATACCCCATCGCCTCCAACCAGTTAATGGTGTGGGTGTCGGCGTTGAACTGCCACAGGGTTGAGCCGGTGCCGCCCAACCATGAGCGATATTTCGGTCGCATGTTCAAGATCGGACGCAGGCGCGAGGTGTAACACACGCCCGAGCCGTCGCTATGAGTGTCGTAGCAGCTCGCGCCGTATTCGCGATGTTCGTTGCGATAGAGATCCTGACGCTCGTGTTCGACCAGACGTCCGCCGAGTAGCTGCGCGATCGGTCCATCCGAACCCATGTGCTCATTGGCATAGGCCATGTAGCTCGCGGTCGGTAGCAGGAAGCAGATTTTGGCGGTCGCCTTGCCACGCGGTGGCAGAATGGCGAACGGTACGTAGTCTTGGTCTTCCAGGGAGTCACTGCAGCGCAGGCGCGCGGCATACAGACCGCTCTTCAGAGTCTTGGGCACGGTCAGCGAGACATCGACTTCCCAACCGGCGTCATGGACATCGTCGTCATGGAAATGAATCGCGCCGTATTGTTCGGGTGCGTGCCGCCAGCACATCTCTTCGCCAGTCCAGTTCCAGCCCGTCATGCCACGCGCCGGCATGTTGACCACGCGGCCATGCAGACGATTGGCTGACTGGTCAGTGATATTGACACTGGTAATGTCGTCGCCGAAATCCCAGGCCGCGACGAGATCATGCAATAGCGCGCCGCTGACACGCTTGGCCTTGAAGGCTTGCAGTTCAGCGTCGGACAGCGCGCGCGAAGCAATGCGCGGACTGTCTATCTTGCCGTTGTAGTGCTGGGCGCAGGCGCTGCGACCCTTGTCGAATCCCTGCAAGCAGGCGCCGATGATCAGCGGGTCACCATGCTTGAGCGCGGGAGTATGTTTGCCCTTGCTGCTCTTCCGCGCCGCGTCGCCGGTACCGACATGGTGATGCAAGGGTTCCTGCAGCAGACGCACGCTACGCGTCTTGGCGTCATAGCTCGCCGCGACGAAATACCATTCATGGGATAACAGCGCTTTGCCGGTAGTGATGGTTTCGACGCGACCCTTGCCGGCACCGAGGCGCAGACCGAGACCCTGCGGCCCGATCACCAGTGCCGCGCCGCGCTGGCCGCTGTGCGACCAATGGGCGATCACGGCCTGTTCGCCGCGCGCTGGTGTGGTTGGCCAGAGGTAAGCCGCGAAGGTGAAACTCTCGAGTGCTGCCAGCGCCTCGCGATGTGGCACCTCAACGAATGAACCGGCATGGATGACCTGACGACGGCCCTTATATGTGCCATTGGCTGACGTGCGCACCGGCTTTTCCTTGTAACCGGGACCATCGGGATTCAAGTCTCCGCAGATCAACTGCACGATGTCGGCGGTAAAACGCCGCGCCTCGCAGTTGACCATGAAGTTGATGGTTTCGCCGGGCGCCACACTGACACGGTCGGCATAGGCGGTGATTTTCATCATGACTCAATTCCTCATGGCTGCCGGCGCGATCGAACGGTGGCTTGGCTTCCCGCAGCTGCGTTCGTGCGTGCTTGGGAGAAGTCGTTGGCTTGCGCGACGTGTATGTCAGGCACGCGATCTGTCGCGGCGCTATTCGTGCAAGGTCTCGCCGGTCAGCGCTTGCCAGCGCTGGCGAAACACATACCACTCCGCGTCAATCATGCTGGTGAAGCGTTGCTTGAGCAGCTTGACCGGCTTGCCGCGCACGCCGCTGGTCTTGGCCAGCTGCCATTCGCGATTGGGCTTGACCACCACTAAGCAGAACTTATCGACCATCGGCGCGCCGCGCAGGCGATTGAGTAGTCTTTGCAGATCGGGACTGTGGTGTCCGATAGGATTTTGTCTGAATTCTTCGATGAGACGACGATCATCAGGCGTCGACCGATAGTGATCGGTCGCGTCGTGGACAGCCACCATGGCACTCCCCTCCCTTTTGAGGTGGATTGAACGGTGGCCGCAGTATAGCGCCGAACTTTCGCCTCAAAAGCCCGTCGCCCGGCGCGCATCAGAACGCCACGCCGTGCATTGCCGCGTAGTCGACATAGGCCGTGCGCAGTTGCTCGCATACCGGTCGAGCGCCGTTGCCGATCACCGCGTCATCGATACTTGTGACGCTCACCAGGCCAGCGCCACTGCCGGATAAAAATGCTTCCTCGGCCGCCAGCAAGTCATAGCGACTGAGTGAGCGACATTCGACCGGAACGCCGGCCGCAGTACGTATGCGCAGCACGCTATCGCGCGTGATGCCGGGCAGCGCGCCATCGACGGTGGGCGGTGTCACCAGCACACCGTCGATGACCGCGAACAGATTAGCGCCGGTGGCCTCGCTCACGCGTCCAGCCTGATTCAAGAGCAGCGCATCGTCATAGCCCTTCAAACGCGCATCGCGTTTGGCCAGCACGTTGTTCAGATAATTGAGACTCTTGACCTGCGGGTCGAGCATGTCGGCTGCCGGCCGACGCAGCCAGGAGGTCAACAGACGTAAGCCTTTTGCGCGTACCTCGTCGGGGAACATCCGCAACGAAGCGACGATGCAGAATAATTCCGGCTCCAAACACGAGGCTGTGTCGACACCGAGTTCGCCCACACCACGCGTCGCCACCAGTCGCACATAGGCCTCGGTCTCGCCATTGGCACGCGCGGTGGCGAGCACTACCGTCGCCAGCGCCTCGCCACGTCTCGGCAGTTCGAGGCCGATAGCGCGCGCCGAGCGCTCGAGGCGTGCAATGTGATCATGCAGTCGGAAGACACGTCCGCCGGTGATGCGTATGCCTTCGAACACGCCGTCGCCATACAACAGGCCATGATCAAGGACAGAGATGCGACACTCGCGCGCGTCGCCGATTTGATTGCGATACCAGACTTTCATGGGGCACGTCCTTCGATACGTAAAGCGATACCTTCGGCCGCGTGCACGACGCGACGCGTGGCGGTGGTCATGCCAATGGCGGTGTAACGGGCGGCGACGGTGGCGAGCGCGACCGCGCCATGCAGGCGGCCGTGACTCAGAATGGGCGCGGCCGCGACCGCGAGCCCGGGCTGCCATTCTTCGATGTTGGTGGCCCAGCCTTGCGCGCGCACACGCTCGACTTCGGCCGCCAGCGCCTTGCGGCTGCGCAAGGTGTTCACGGTGTAGCGTTCCATCTGGTCGAGTTCGACCTGCTCGGGCGCATAGGCGAGATAGAGCTTGCCGACGGCGGTCGCATGGACTGGCACACTGGCACCAAGTTGTGGCGCTGCGCGCAGAAAGCCATTGCCCTCGGCCTTCTCCAACACCACCAGCTTGCCGGCGCGCGCCACCACCAGAAAGAAGGTCTCGCCGAGATCCGCCGCTGCACTCTCGAGCACTGGCTTGGCGGCGGTCGCGAGTGGCTCACGACTCGCGACATTGAGGCCCAACGCCATCAAGGCAAAGCCGGCACGATAACGACCATCGCTGTCCTGCTCGGCCAGTCCGCGTCGGACCAGAGGGGCGAGGATGCGATGCGCACTTGAGCGCGGCATGCCAAGTTCGCGCGCGAGATCGGCCAGACGCAAGGCCTGCGGCCGCTCGCTGAGCAGGAACAGCGTGTCCAATGCCTTGTCGATGGTGCTCATGGTTGTTCCACTATTCGGAACGAAAATCCGAAATACAGAACAACCCTATCCAGGCAGGCAATTCGGATCAAGCCCCGTCTTTGCGATGCTCGCTGAACCTCGAAAATTCCACAGGCTGGTTATGTTGTCACGGGTCGCCACGCGTATCGCCGGGCTGGTCCCGAGCCCATGGTCGTCACATGCGCGTTTCGCATGTTGAAACACTGTGTCAGCCGGCGATAATCGACGGCCTTTCTTTCCACAGTCAAAGGCAGCCCATGAACAAGGACAAGATGCGACAGATGGCCGATCGCGTGTTTCGCGACATGGCGGGGGGTATGGCGGCGGGGCTTGCTTTTGTCGGCACCGAGACCGGTCTATTCCGTGCCATGAGCGGACGTGGTGCGATGACACTCGCCGAAGTCGTGACCGCGAGTGGCTTGAACGCGCGTTACGTCGAGGAATGGTTGAAGGGCATGGTCGCCGCCAGCTATCTCGACTACGCCGCCGCCGGTGAGACCTACACCTTAGCCGACGAACATGCCTTTCTGTTGAGTTCCGACGGCACCGATCATTTCATGGGTGGCATGTTCGCCATGCTGCCGCCGCTGCTAGCCGTCGCGCCACGCGTCGTCGACGCTTTCCGTCAAGGCGGTGGCGTGCCTTTCGCCGACTACGCACCGGAATGCCGACACGCCATCGACCACATGAACCGCGGCAACTATGAACATCGCCTGGTCGATTATTGGTTAAAGCAGTTGCCCGCGACCACCGCCGCGCTCGCCGCTGGCGGCCGCCTGTTGGATGTCGGCTGTGGGCGCGGTTTTGTGGTACTGGCTTTGAAAAAGGCGTTTCCACAGGCGGATTGTCTGGGCGTCGATCCCGATCAGGCATCGATAGACGAGGCCCGCGCGAGCGCTGCGGCGGCCGGCGTCGCGGCGCGTTATGAAGCAACCACCACTGATAACTTGAAAGACACGCAGTCCTTCGATCTGATCACGCTCTGCGACGTGCTACATGACTTACCCGACCCGCTGCCCGTGTTGCGCGGTCTGCGTGCGCGTCTTGCGCCCCACGGTGTGCTACTGGTCATTGAGCCACGGGTGTCCGATAGCCTGGAGGAGAACATCAATCCCTTGGCCGCGATGTTCTACGGCTTCAGTGTCTTCCATTGCATGACGCAGTCACTGGCCCACGGTGGGGCTGGACTCGGTGCCTGCCTTGGGCCGACGCGCACCAAGGCTTTGTTCGAGGGGGCAGGGTTTACCAGCGCAGAGACCTTGGACATTAAGAGCCCGACCAATCTGTTTTATGCGGTGCGAGGGTGAATTGCGCTCGCTTGGCGCGAGTGTGCGAATGAATTCGCACCTGCACCGCAGGCTTGTATCCCAATGGTAGGTGCGACAAATTCGCACATTCATCGGTCCGCTAACCTAGCTCCCGCTTCACCGCCTCTACAAATCCGAACCTGCGCGGCCCACCATGCTGCGAGCCCTTTTCCTTGGCTGCCGGTTCATCGGGCCGCATGAATATTTCGCGTGGCATCGCGCCCACCATCACGAACACCAGCCCCTGCGCCGGCTCGACGTGTATCCATTGTCCATAAGCGCCGAGCGCCATGAAACTGCCCGGGTGATGCACCCACCACAGATAGCCATAGCCGGTGAAGGACGACGTATCGAGTCGTGGTCGCGCGCCGATGTCCTTGTGAAAATTCGGCGCGGAAGCTGCGGTGGCTTCACGTGTCCAGCCTACCGGCAGCACGCGCGTGCCGTCGGGCGCTACGCCGTCGTTCAACATCAACTGCCCGAAGCGACCATAGTCGCGTAAGGACGCGCCGCAACAACTGCCCGTGATCTCATCGCCATCGTCGGATTCGAGCATGAAGTAGCCATCCTGCTCCATGCCGCAAGGGCCCCAGATCTTTTCTGCGCAGAATTGCGCCACAGTCTTGCCGGTGACAGTGGAAAGGATGAGGCTCAACAGAAAGGTATCGCCGGTGTTGTAGTAGAACTGCGTGCCCGGCGGGTCGATGCGTTGCAGGGTCTTGAGATAGGCACGGATATAACCGTGGTGCCTTTCGGCTATCGGCTTGATGTAATGCTCGGCAACATCGGCCAGCAGGTCTTCGTAGTCCTCGGTCCAGTTGATACCCGAGGTCATGTTGATGAGGTGTTTGACCGTCACACCTTCGTAGGCGGTGCCGGTGAAGTCTGGCAGATAGCGAGTCATCGGATCGTCGAGGCTGGCGATCAAGCCATCGTGTAGCGCCGCGCCGATCAAGGTTGACGCGATGGACTTCACCATCGACGACGACTGCCAGCGTTGCTCGCGGGTGAGGCCCAACGCGTAGCGTTCGAGCAGCACGCGCCCGTGGTGTAGCACCAGCAGACCACTCAGATGTTCGTCACGCATCAGATCGTCGGTGTTGCAGGTGCGACCCTGATCTTCGAAATGCACGTTGAGTACGCGATCGCCGGCCGGCAGATCGTGCACTCGCGCGCCGCACTTCACGGTGCGCGTGGCGAAGACCCTGTCCCAATGCAAAAAGCCTTCCGCCTGGATGTTCGGTGACCACAGCAGGAAGTCGCCACCCAGCAGGCGTGCCAGCCAGCGTTCGTTGCTTTCATTGTTTGTTCCGGTCGTCATGCGCACTGCCCCCTGATGGATGGAACGATGGACGCCAAAGGCGGCGTCGACCTTCCAACGCTAAGACGAGGAGCGCGCGCAGGCAAGGTCTGCGACAAAGATCAGGTGGGGAGCTACCGGTCAGGCAGGTAAAAAAAAAGGCCGCCCTAAGGCGGCCCCAGCTGGCGCTCTGACGAGCGCGTGCGCTTTAGTAGCGCGACGCGCGCGGCTCGCGTGGCTTCGCTTCGTTGACGCGCATATTGCGCCCCTTCAGCGGTTGTTCGTTCAGGGCCTTGATTGCCGCCTGAGCATCGGAGTTGCTCGGCATTTCGACAAAGCCGAAACCCTTGGACTCGCCCGACATCTTGTCCACGATCACCGAAGCGCTGGAGACCTCGCCCGAAGCCGAAAACAGCTCGCGCAGGTCAGCGTCGGTGACGCCATAGGCTAAATTGCCAACATATATATTCATTCGAATCTCACACAGAACGTGTCTTGTCAGTTTTAGCGAGATTCGGAGTCCATGACACAAAGTCATCCGTTTCTCGATCCGCCGTCAAACGGCAAATGCCTTGACTCTAAAGAAGCGGCCGATGAGGAGTTGTGTCAAAGGGAGGCTTGCTTAGGGTGGGAGTACACGCAGCTCAACGAGCGGCGCATTTAAGCTTAGGGTGCCGATGGTACTCCGCTTGACCAGACAAAGACAACACTAATGTCGAGGCCGAATACGCGGCGCTTGAAACGTTGTCCGAGGACGCCGCCAATATCCATGACATCGCGCGGCAACTCATCTGCTGCGGCGTGGTGATCGACGAGGTGTGCCCGGCGACGGGTTCTGTGTTCCTCAATCTGCCCTGCGGTTTGCTGGTTCAACCCATGAGCACGCTAGGCCGAGCGGGCATCCGTCGCAAACTCTGCGCCTTTTCCCGCCACGCACACAGCACGTCGGTAAGCGCTGCTGGTATCATGCGCCGCGCGCGGCGACCGCTGCGTGTCACCAGTAGAAACCAACGCGCGCATGGGCGCCCATAAGCCTTGAATCAATGCATTTCGCTGTCGTGGACGCAGCGCGCAGCGCGCTACCCTCTGTTGTCGCTTTGGCTGCTGGCGGTGTCGTGCGCGTGGGCTGAGGATCTTGCGCCGGCAACGGCCACCACCGCGACCCCCGTGCCGGCCGTCAGTGCGGCACCAGGCGACAGCATCGAACCCTCTTCGGCCGCCGCCGCTTCAGTGATCGAATTGCAAGCTTATCGCCAGATGACTCGCGGGCGCATGCCGGACGCGAGCGATGAGGCCGGCGCGGTGTTGACCGATCTCAATCCGGTCCTACACGCCTGGTATCTGCTCGAAGTGCATAACCCGCAAGGCCAGCTTGAGGCCTATCACCTACAGCTGCCAGCGCCCGAGCATCAGCGTCTGTTGCTCGACTCCGCCGATGGCTCGCGCTTGCTGATTACGAGTCGCGACGGCGATGTGCATTGCGATCTGACAGGTGAGCAGAGTCTCGCGGTGGCGGCGACGCGCAAGCTGCCCTATGTGCCGCTGTGCAACGGCAAGCTTTATCTGCGTCGGCGTTTACGCGGCGTCGAGACCTCGCTGGAAAGCGTGGTGGAATTCCTGCGTGATCGGGTGTGGGGTGGCGAGGCCTTGGTCGATGCGGTCAAGGCGGGTCTGACCGACGCCGAGCGCGAAGTTGGCACTATTGAAGAATCCGCGAACAAGCCCAAGCTCGCCAATCACGGGCCGCACCCGGCACGCGTCGCCGACACCTTCACCGATGCCGCCATCGCCAGCGGGCGACTCGGCATTGCCGTCGATGGGCCGGGCAGCATGCTCACCGGCCAGTGGTATCCGGCACGCGCCCAGCCCGGTGTCTATGTGAGTGTGATGGAGCCCGATGCGGTCGCGCCGGACATCCTTACAAACCACCTCGGTAGCGTGAATCCGCTCGACGCGGTCGAGCGTTCGGCGTTGGTCTATCTGGTCGCCTTCGATCTCGCGCAGTTCGACCTGGCCTTCACCATGGGCACTGATCATCCGCGCGTCGAATGGTCGCCGCGCGCTTTCGCCGCCCACGCCAAATCTGACTGGGCCGGGCCCGATGGTTTCGCGACCTTGAGTCCATTGGCCATGACCGGCATGGTGCCACCGTGGCAGACCGCGCGTACCGTCGCGACCTTCGTCGGCGGTTTCAAGCGCGATCACGGCGCCTTTAAATATGGTGCCTTCTCGCACGACAACAACGGCAACCACTATGGCTTCATCGAAGAAGGCGTGGTGTTGTCATCTTTGAAAGCGGGGCTCGCCACGCTCTATGTGCTGGTCGATGGCAGCGTGCACATGAGCACCTGGACCGAGCGCGATGAGCGCAAGCTGGAACTGGTGCGTTATGCGCGTCAGAACGGCGTCGCCCTGGTTGAGCGTAATCGTGATACTGGCGAGTCGATGCCGGGCCTCTTAGTCAATCGTTGGGGGCCCGGCAATTGGTCGGGCTCGTCGGAATCGAGTCTGCGCGCGCTGCGTGCTGGGCTGTGTATGGCCCACCACGACGGCCGCACGATGTTGATCTACGCCTATTTCTCCACCGCCACGCCGTCGGCCAT
>JAYWAC010000005.1:0-20735 GCA_043782755.1 Pseudomonadota bacterium
ACTGATGAGCCACGCGGTCAGTGCGCCACCGACGATGCCGAGCATGTAGAGCGCCAATAACACCAGCCCTTGCAGATTGACGAGGCCGCCCAGCAAATGGCGCTCCGGCACGAAGGCCGCGATCAACAGTGAATAGACCGGCAGGCGGGCCGAGCAGGTCATGAAGGGTGCGGCCATGATCGTCGCGAGGCGGTCATGGCGGTTGGCGATCACGCGCGTGCCCATGATGCCTGGCACCGCACAGGCGAAGCTCGACAACATGGGAATGAACGATTGTCCCGACAGTCCGAGGACACGCATCGCGCGGTCCATGAGGAAAGCGGCGCGCGCCATGTAACCGGTGTCTTCGAGGATGATGATGAAGGTGAAGAGAATGATGATCTGGGGCAGAAACACCACCACGCTGCCGACGCCTGCGATCACGCCTTCGGTGATGAAGCGGTTGAAGATGCCGGGTGGCAGGCTGGCGCCGACCGCACTGCCGAGGGCGCTGGTCAAGTAGTCGATGGCGTCGACCAGCGGCGCCGCCCAGGCGAAGACCGCCTGGAACACCATCGCCATCACCAGCGCGAACAGCACGGTACCGATGATGGGGTGATTGACCAGCCTGTCGGCCGTATCGACCGCCGCACGACGGCGTGCCGGGCCGCGCTCCTCGACGCCTTTCAGTTGTGCCTGGATCCAGCTGTAGCGATCGCGCGCTTCAAGCGTGGCGAGATTACGGCCACCGCCTACCTGTTGACGCAGTTCGCTCAGCATCGCTTCGAGATTGGGACCGACGCGCTGAGTGAGGCGTTGCTCGGCGTAGCCGCCCGCATCGATAAGCGCACGGCGCAACTCGATGGCGCTGGCCTGCACGCCGCGCTCGGCGAGACGCGTAACAAGCGTGGCGACGGCGTCCTCGAGCGCCTGGTTCAAGACCAGATGAGGCGTGGCCGGCGCACGCAGGACCTTGTCCAGCGTGGCTTTCAGTTCGTCGATGCCGGTCGCGCTAGCGGCGGAAATGGGTACTACCGGTACGCCCAGGCGTTGTGACAACAGTTCGATATCCAGCGTCACGCCTTCGGTACTCAGGCGATCGACCATGTTGAGCGCGATGACGGCCGGCACTCCGGCTTCGAGAATCTGACTGGCGAGAAACAGATTGCGGCGCAGATTGGTGGCGTCGACGACGATGATGACCGCTGCCGGAGGCGGCATGTCGACGATGCCGCCGCGCAGGACGTCGACCGCGATCATCTCATCGGGCGACATCGCCGCCAGCGAATAGGTGCCCGGTACATCGACCAGCCGCACCTGCCGGCCCGCGACTTCGGTGTGCCCCGACACTTGCTCGACCGTGACACCCGGGTAATTGCCGACCTTCTGGCGTAAACCCGTCAGGCAATTGAACAGCGTGCTCTTGCCGGTATTGGGATTACCGAGCGTGACGACTACCGGGGTCGCCGCCGGTGAGGGCTGTGCGCTCATGGTCGGCCTAGCGCGTGCGGCTCACGAGGACCTTGGCTGCTTCCTTGCCGCGCAGTGACAGGGCGTAGCCGAGCACGCGCACTTCAATGGGGTCACCGGCCGGCGCGTAGCGCAGCACTTCGATTTCCATGCCCTCGACGACGCCCATCTGCATCAAACGTTGCGCGGTTTCGTCGATTTCGGAAAAACCCTCGACAACACCCACTTCGCCGGGGCGCAGGCTTGCGAGCGTGGTGTTCATGCGCGGCGTAGCAGGCCGAATAGGGAGCGGCGTCGGCGCGGTTCCAGATCAACTTGGATGCTGGCGGCCTCGTTGCGGTTGATGGCCCAGCGCTCGTTGTCGATGCCGATCAGGACCGGGTCGCCGGCGCGCAGCACGCCAAGGCTGGTGCCCGGCACGATGCCGCGGGCGGCGAGGCGGGCCGTCGTGTGCGGGTCGTCCGTGTCAATGGAAACGATGATCGCACGGTCACCATGCTGGAGATTCGATAGGGTCACCACGGTGGCTTGGGTCCTCGGCCTCGGAGCCTGGTCGGTCCGGTATTATCTAAATAGTAATTATTCTTAGTTGCAATAACAATGTATTTCGGCAGGCCAGCCTTAGGGCTTGATGCCCGTCAAATCTTGTCGCGACGAGTCCCCAACCGGTAATAGGGCGCGACTTCCGGCGCCGAGTTGCTCAAATGCAGTCGCTTGATGTCGCGCCAGAACTCAGCTGTCAGCAGATCGCCGTGCTGTTCCAGGAAGGCCGTCTTGAGACGCTCGCCGATGGCGAGGAAGCGGATGAATTCCTCGGGAAAGATGTCCCGCGGCCCGACGTAAAACCAGTTGTCGGCACTCATTTCGTCGTCGAGGTTGTCGGTTTCCGGCATATCGCGGAACTGGCATTCCGTCACCAAGCACAGCTCGTCGTAGTCATAAAAGATTACGCGGCCATGGCGTGACACCCCGAAATTTTTCAGCAGCAGATCGCCGGCGAAAATATTGGTCATGGCCAAATCCTTGATGGCCTGACCATAGTCGAGCAGCGCGAGACGCGCCTCGTCGAAATCGTAATCCTGCAGATACAGATTGAGCGGCGTCACGCGACGCTCGGAATAGAGGTGATCGATAACCAGCTGATCGCCTTCGATGCGTACGGTTTGCGAGGTGCTGGTCAGCAGTTCCTCGACCAGTTCGGGCGCAAATTTGGCGAGTGGAAATTCGATGTTGCGGAATTCCTGGGTGTCGATTAACCGACCGGCACGATCGTGATTGAACACGAACTTATATTTTTTCTTGACCCCGTCGTGACTGATGTTCTTGGTGTAACCAAAGCTGTCGCGAATGACTTTGAACACCAGATCATAGGACGGCAGGGTGAAGACCAGCATCACCAGGCCGGGATCGCCGGCGGCGTGGATGAATTGATCATCGCAGGCGCGCAGATGATGAAAGAAGGAGCGGTAGCGCTCGGTCTTGCCCTGTCGCGCACGACCGAGGATGGTGTAGAGCTCATCGAGCGGCTTGCGCGGCATCATCGCTTTGATGAAATACACCGCGCCTTCCACCGGCTCGACGTCGACCATGAAATAGGAACGCGTGAAGCCGAACAACACACTGACATCGTCACTGGAAGTCAGCACCGCCTCGACGCGGATACCGTCGTTGGCGTTCTCGAAGGCCAGCACGAAGGGTGCGTTACGCTTGCCCCAGAACATCTTGCCGACCACGAAGGCGCGGCTCGACTGGTAGAAGATGTCATGCATCATCTCCAGACGACGTACTGACTCGTCCGGTGTGCCATCAGCGCCGACTACGCGTTGGATCTCGGCGCAGATGAAATCGACGTCGGCCTCGACGTCCATATAGGGCGTTTTGAACTGAAAGTCGCCGAGCAGACGCTGCACGACGGCGCGCACATTGCTCCAGTTGACGTAGTTGTGCTGGCGTGCCGGATAGCGCAGCGGCGCTTCGGCGTTGACGACATCGGCGGTGTCGGAGACCTGGGTCGGGTCGACGTGCAGCTCGCGCAGGATGTCGCGATGCACGGAATTGAAGAAGGTCTTGGCGAACTCACCGTCGGGAATATCATCGACCCGACTCCAGTAGATGGCGCGGATGGCCGGCCATTGCGGCAATAGATCGACTTGTTCGGTAAACAGCTTGCGCAGGGTCGCGAGCGTACGTGTAACGGATTTCTCGTAGAGCTCGATGCGTTCGCTCAAGTCAGTGCGAGCGCCGGCCCAGTCGCGCGTCTCGAAGCGCGCGCGGGCACGCTGTGTGATGCGGCGGAAATTATTATTGTAGTTGACGAAGCCCTCGTGGATCGCGGCAGCGGCCTGCCGGATCCACAAGTGTGTATGAACCGCGTTCACGGGAACGCTGACTAGCAGTCTGCTACAGGTTGGAGATCAGCGCGTCGCCGAACTCACTGCACTTCACTTCCTTCGCGCCTTCCATGAGACGCGCGAAGTCGTAAGTGACGGTCTTCTGGCCGATGGTCTTATCCATCGCGGCGATGATGAGATCCGCCGCTTCGGTCCAACCCATGTAACGCAGCATCATCTCACCGGACAGCAACACCGAGCCCGGGTTGACCTTGTCCTGGTTGGCGTACTTCGGTGCCGTGCCGTGGGTCGCTTCGAAGATCGCGTGACCGGTGTCGTAATTGATGTTGCCGCCGGGCGCGATACCGATACCGCCGACCTGGGCGGCCAGCGCGTCAGACAAGTAGTCGCCGTTCAGATTCATAGTCGCGATCACATCGAAATCCGTCGGACGAGTCATGACCTGCTGCAGGGTGATGTCGGCTATCGAATCCTTGACCAGGACGCGGCCGCTGGCCAGGGCCTTTTCCTGTTCTTCGTTGGCGGCCTTCTGACCTTGCTCGGCAACGGTGCGCTCCCACTGTTCCCAGGTGTAGGTCTGCGCGCCGTACTCCCTTTCAGCAAGCGCATAACCCCAGTTACGGAAGGCGCCTTCCGTGTACTTCATGATGTTGCCCTTGTGCACGAAGGTCAGGCTCTTGCGTTTGTTATCGATACAGTACTTGAGTGCCGCGCGGACCAGACGCTCGGTGCCTTCGCGCGAGACGGCCTTGATACCGATACCGGAGCTGGCCGGAAAGCGAATCTTCTTGAAGCTGTCGGGAAAGTTCTCCTGGAACAACTTCAGGAACTTGTCGTTCTCAGCGCTGCCCGCTTCGAATTCGATGCCTGCATAAATGTCCTCGGTGTTCTCACGGAAGATCACCATGTCGACGTCCTGCGGCTTCTTAACCGGTGAGGGCACGCCATCGAACCAGCGTACCGGACGCAGACAGACATAGAGATCGAGAATCTGACGGAGCGCGACGTTCAGGGAACGAATGCCACCACCGATGGGCGTGGTCAGCGGCCCTTTGATCGAGACCAGGAATTCACGGCAGGCGTCGAGGGTGGCGTCGGGCAGCCAGGAACCCATGAGATTATTGGCCTTTTCACCCGCGTAGACTTCCATCCAATGGATCTGACGCTTGCCGCTGTAGGCTTTCTTGACCGCCGCGTCGAGTACGCGAACGCTGGCCCGCCAGGTGTCTGCGCCGATGCCGTCACCTTCGATGAAGGGCACGATGGGATTGTCCGGAACCTGTAACTTGCCGTTGACGATTGTGATCTTTGCGCCATTGGCGGGAACTGTAATTTTAGCGGTCACCAAACTGCCTCCGACTTTCGTAATCACATCAAGGAAAATGCTGCAATGCCACGGTGATGTTATGTGAATTAAGAAGATCTCTGCAACAGGACACGGCGTCGCGGTGCATTGAAAGTCTGGTTATTCGCGCGCTATTCAACCGTCGCGGCGCGCGCTGTCTAGGATGGACGCAACTGCCGTTGAGGGCGATGATGGACGCCCTGCGCAGACACTCGATGACAGCCACGCCATGACCCATGACACCGCGCATCACGCGCTTGTTTTGCCTGCTACGGACACACTATTGATAGGTTGTGGATACCTGGGCGCGATCATGGTGCGGATGCTTGCGCGCGGCACCGTCGTGGCGCTGACGCGCAGCGCGCAGCGTCACGCGGCGCTGGCCGAACAAGGTGTGCGCTGCCTGAGTTGCGATCTTTCCGCACCTGATCTTTGCGCGCGACTGGCCGGCCCGCTGGCGGGGTTTCGCGGTTCGGTGTTTCTGATCGCGCCGCCCTCGGCCTGGGTTGACGAGGATCCGTGTCCGGCCCTGGCGCGTTTGCTTAAGGTGCTGAGGGCGACGCAGATTGAGCGCGCGGTGCTGGCCTCGAGCACCGCAGTCTATGGCGACGCGCAGGGTGCATGGGTGGAGGCGGCTAGTGCGGTGCAAGACGCCGATGCGCGCGGCCACAAATTGCTCGCCATCGAAAAGATCTGGATGGACTCAGGCCTTGACAGTTATGTGGTGCGCCTGGCCGGGCTGTACGGTCCGGGCCGCGTCATCGGCCGCGATGGCATTGCCCGCGCTGAGCCGCTGCCGGGTGCGGATGACGATTGGCTGAATCTGTTGCACATCGAGGACGCGGCGCGCGCCATGCTCGCCACCGCGACGGCACCAGCGCCTCTGCGCCATGCCTTGATCAGTGACGGCGAGCCGCTGTTACGGCGGGATTACTACGGCGCACTCGCCGCGCACTTGAGTGCGCCGGCGCCGCGCTTTGGTGGGGCCGGTGGTCGTCGCGCCGGTTCGCGACGCTGCGATTCTCGTTCGAGTTGGGCGGCTCTCGGCCTCACGCCGCACTGGCCCGATAGCCGCAAGGCCGTGGCGAGTTTGCTGAAGGCCTAGGCCCGCAGCCCAGCCCTCGTCACAGGTGCTAATGCAGAATGAACTGACCGAAAGCGCGACTGCCATCGCCGGTCGCGATACTGCGCTCGACCTGTAAGGTATCGGCGTTGATGACGGTCACGTCGTTGCTCATCCAATTGGCGACGTAAACCCGGCGTGCCTCGACCTGCATGTCTATGCCTTCCGGATAGTCCCCGACGGGAATGCGCGCAATTTCATGCTGGTCAACGAGATCCAGTACCGACACCGAACTGTCGCTCTGATTGGTGACAAACAAGCGCTGGCGCATCGGATCGAACACGCTGGCATAGGGCATGTCGCCGACCGCGAGGGTGGAACTTGGCTGCAGCGTTTGCAGATCGACGATAGTGACCTCGTCACTCTGCACATTGGCGACGAAGGCGAAATGGCCACTGGGTGAGATGGTGATGCCGTAGGGCGCCTTGCCGACCGCAATGCGCGCCTCGGTCACGCCGTTCCGTGTGTCGATCACGCCGATGTCGTTGTCGTCGCGATTGGCCACCAGCAGGCGACCGCCATCTGGCGTTAGGGCCAGTCCGCAGGGCGTTTTGCCAGTCTTGTACTCGCCGCGCGATGTGAGCGTCATGGCATCGAAGATGCGCACTACGCCGCCGTCCCAATCGGCCACATAGACCCGTCCCGAACGGCTGTCGACGGTGATGCCGAGTGGCGTGATGCCGGCATCGACATGATTGACGACCGTCAGCGTGTCGACGTCGATGCTGCTCAGCTGGTGACCCTTGGTGCTGGTGACGAAGACCAGGCGGTGCCGCGCATCAACGGCGACACCGACCGGGTCTGCGGATATCGCGAGGGTCTTGGTGGTCTCGCCGGTGGCAAGCGCAAGCACGCTGACGGTGTCCGCGCCTTGGTTGGTGATGAAGGCCAGGGCATTGTCGTCCGCCGCATGGGCAGGGCTTGCGGCCAAAGACAGCGCGCAGACGCTTACGGCAATGCATTGGCGCATCGTCATCGCGTAGCCATCACGCCGCGCGCGGCTGACGAACTATTGCTCGGCCAATTCCTTGATGTGGGCGAGGCCTGCCTGGTAGGAGCCGGTGACGGCCTTGGTTGCGGCATCGTCGTTCTGGTTGGCGGGCGGATTGGCGTTGGGATGGCCGCGATAGAAGCCGCTACGCCATTCGACCGTGGCCGTGCCGTCACCATTGTCTTTCACCGACAGGAAGGACGAGTAGGTGGTGACCGGCAGCAGCTCCATGGCGGTCTTGGTGATCTTGTACTTGTAGCTCATGGCTGCCGCATCGTACTTCTGCAGCTCTTCGGAAATCTGCGGGCCGCCCGTTTGCTTGATGGTCAGCACGCGAGTTGCACCCACCTGGTTGCCACCCTGGCAGTCGGACTTCACGATCCCCGGTGCCCAGTGGTCGATCGCACAGAAGTCACCGATCAGTGCCCAGACCTTGGCGGCCGGCGCCTTTACCACGATCGATTCCTGAACTTTCAGACGGCTCGGACCATGCGCAAAGCTTTGGCTGACGTATAAGACGCAGGCCAGGAAAACGAGCAGGCAACGTGTCATTGGATATCATCTCCACAAGCGAGGAAGCAAAACGATGGATATGAAGCGCGCGCCAGCGGCGCGCTCGAGGGCGCATGGTAATCGCTCACCGAAAGCAGGCCAACCCGACACTGGCCAGCGACAAGCGTCGATGGTGATGAGGCCCTGATATGGCGGCCACCCTGGTCTGGTTGCGGCAGGATCTGCGTCTGCACGATCATCCCGCTTTGCATGCGGCGGTGGCGCGTGGCGCGCCGCTGGTGCTGATCTATATATTGGAAACCGAGGGCCCCTGGCGTCCAGGCGCTGCGCTGCGCTATTGGCTGCATCAGTCTCTCGCGGCACTGGCCGCCGATCTGCAGCGTCACGGCCAAGACCTCGTGTTGTTGCGTGGTGATGCGCGCGTCGAACTCGCGCGCTTGCGTGAAGCCTGCGGTGCCGATGCGCTGTATTTCAATCGTCGCTATGAGCCTCATGACCGCGCGGTAGACCACGCGCTTGAACGCGAACTCGGCGCGCATTGCGAGGTGCGCAGCTTCAACGGTCATCTATTGTTCGAGCCCGAGCAACTGCGCACCGGCAGCGGTACGCCCTATCGTGTCTTCACGCCCTATTTTCGCGCCTGTCTGCAACAGCCTTCGCCCGGGGCGCCCTTGCCCGCACCGACCCGTTGGCCGGCAGCCGCTCGCGCGCCGCGCGGCCTGTCTCTGGCTGAGCTGGAACTTGAGCCGCGCATTCCCTGGGCGGGCGGTATCACCGCACGCTGGCCGGCCGGTGAACAAGCCGCCCACGTCGCGCTCGACGAATTCATCGATGAGCGGCTGCGCGATTACGTGCGTGATCGCGATCGACCGTCGCTCACCGGCACGGCGGGCTTGTCGCCCTATCTGTGCATAGGTGCTATCAGCCCGCGCAGTTGCTGGCAGGCCGCCCATGACGCCGCGCTGCGTGAACGCGACGCCGGTCAGGTCAGTGCGAGCGAAGCATGGACGCGGCAATTGGTGTGGCGCGAATTCGCCTACCATCTGCTGCACCACTTCCCGGACACGCCTAACGCGCCGTTTCGCGCGGCGTGGAATGCTTTCCCGTGGTTGGACGACAACGAGGCTTTGGCGTGCTGGCAGCGCGGCGCGACCGGCATTCCGCTGGTCGATGCCGGCATGCGCGAGTTGTGGCACACCGGTTACATGCATAACCGCGTGCGCATGGTGGTGGCCTCACTCTTGTGCAAACACCTTGGACTGCACTGGCTGGCGGGTGCGCGCTGGTTCTGGGACACCTTGATCGATGCCGATCTGGCCAACAACACCCTGGGCTGGCAATGGAGCGCGGGCTGCGGTGCCGATGCCGCGCCCTATTTCCGTATCTTCAATCCGCTCAGTCAGAGCCAAAAATTCGATCCTGATGGAATCTACCTGCGACGTTGGTTGCCGGAGCGCGCAGCCTTGGATGACAAGGCGATTCACGATCCGCAGGTGCGGATATCGGGTTATCCGGCGCCGATGGTCGATCTTGCGAGTGGGCGACAGCAGGCGCTGGCGCGTTACGCTTCTTTGCCACGATGAAGGGCGCCCTGCTGGCAGTACTGTGGGGTTGGTGCCTGATCTGCGCGGCGGCGTCGCCATTGCCCACCCAGCGTCTCGCCATCCTGCGCGCCGATGGCGTGCGCGTGGAACTCGAAGTCGAGGTCGCGAGCAACGATGAACAGCGCCGCGTTGGCCTCATGGGCCGCACCACGCTCGCGCCACATCACGGCATGCTATTCGACTTTCTCGCGCCGACCGTCGCGACCATGTGGATGAAAGACACACGGCTATCCCTGGACATGCTGTTCCTGGACGAGCAGGGACGCGTGGTATGGATAGGCGTGCGCACTGTGCCCAATTCGTTGGCACTGATCAGCACGCCGCAACAGGTGCGTTACGTGCTTGAACTCAAGGGCGGCGCGGCGCGGGCCTTGGGGCTCGCGGCCGGCGATAGTGCGCTGTTGCCGCTGCCAGTTGAGGACGCTAGTGAGGAGCCGCGCGCAGTGCCTTGAAGGCGCCAGCGAAGCCGTCCAGCGAGAGCGACACCTTGAGCGGTTTGCGCGCGCCGTCGTAGAACGTGATGTGCAATTGCCCGCCTTGGGACAGCTGTTGGATGGTGGCGTCGCGCAGCTTGATGCCGGCCCGGCAACCGTCGGGCTCACAACGTTCGACAGGAAAAGTCGCGGGTGCGCCGCTGTCGATTTGTATGGTGATGCCCGGCGGCAGGGCGATCCCCAGCGGCAAACTGACCAGCACGGTCGGCAGGCCGTCGGGCGGCGCCATGCCTATGCCGAACTGCAGAACCGGCTGACCGCCGGTCTTTTGCACGAGGTTCTGAAACATCATGCAATCGGACTGCGCGTCACCCGCAGCGGCGGTGCAACGCAAAGTCCAACTGCCGTATATCTGCTGAGTGTCATCAGCGCGTGCGCTGATGACTAAGGCCAGCAGCATGGCGAATAACAGGGTCTGACGAACAGTGCGGATCATGGTGCGACGGTTAACGGGCGTGCGCGCACTTTACCGCAGTTCGTTGCGAGGTGTGAGCGCGCGACGCGCTCAGCGTGGCGTGAGTGC
Organism: Pseudomonadota bacterium; assembly: GCA_043782755.1. Lineage (GTDB taxonomy): Bacteria > Pseudomonadota > Gammaproteobacteria > JADJYF01. The sequence goes on from JAYWAC010000005.1 coordinate 10,394, forward strand.
CCGCCGTCGCCACCAGTCGGGCACGCGCGGTTCGCGCACGACGTCGTAGCTGTCATAGGGTTTGATGTCGAGCACAGGTGTGCCGTCAAACGCATCGAGCTTACGCACCGTCAGTATCGCGCCGTCGACTGCCAACAGTTCGACGACCGCCAGTCCTACGGCGTTGGGATGGTTGCGTCCGCGTGCGGCGAAGACACCCTGGGCCGCCTGAGTGGTGTCACCGCGCGGATGGGCGGTCAGGGCTGGTGACGGTCCGGCGCGGTGCAGGGCAAACAGCACGAATAGATGAGAGTAGCCCTCGATACCGAGCAAGCCTTGGGAATAGTCCGGCCACAGCTCGATGGTCGAGACGATGTCGCGCCGCCGCCGCGCCACGTCCTCGTCAGGTACTTCAGTGCGAATCACACCTATCGAGTGTAATTCGATGGATTCTTCTCGGGACATGGGCCGCACCCGGACTTGGGAGTAAAGCTGGACCGAGGTCATGCCGATAGGGACATGTCGGGAATAGTTCGCGCTCGGTAGCGCGGGCCACACTATAAAGCCACATGAACTGATGCTTCCACAGCGTAACCAGGAATCCGTCATGCCGGGGCGTCTACGTCCCTTTGCGCCGTTCGCGCAATTGTCGGCCGAGCAACTCATCGTGGCGGCGGGACGCACGGCGCTGAAACGCTTTCGCGACGGCGATCTGGTGCTCGCGCGTGGCAGCGATGACAGCTGTGACTACTTTCTGCTCGACGGCAATGTGGTGGCGTTCGATCCCGACGGCAATTCCAAGTTGATTGCGAGTGGTTCGGCCGACGCGGCGAATCCCTTGGCGCCTCTGCGCCCAGCCTTGTTCGACGTGCGCGCGCTGGGGCCGGTGCTGTGCGCCAAGATGGCGCGCGGCGAAGTCGCGCTGCTGCGCGAGTCGGTCAAGCGGGTGGCGCGGGTACGCGCCGAGGAAACCGACGAGCTGCTCGCCGAGACCAGTGGTCTGTTCGACGATCTGGAAGGAGATATCGCCGCCGATAGGCTCAAGCTGCCGAGTTTGCCTGATCATGCGTTGCGCGTGCGCGCGGCTATCGGCAATGCGGCGGCCGACAGCCGCAAGATTGCCAACCTGTTGGCGGCCGACCCGGCGCTTGCTGCGAAGATATTGAAAATCGCGAACAGCCCTTTGTGTCGCGGTACGACGACCGTGAACAACCTGCACGAGGCGGTCAATCGTATCGGCATGCACACCGTCGGCGAGCTGGTGGTGTGCTTTTCGCTGAAGGATTTGTTCAACGCGAATTCGTCGACGCTGCGTGAGCGCTTTGCTGATCTGGTGATAGAAGCAGTGCGTATCGGCGCGACCGCGTCGGTGGTCGCTACACGGGTGGCGGGAGCGTCGGCGGAGCAGGCCTTGGTGGCCGGGCTGCTCTCCAATATCGGCGCCTATGTGGTGCTGGAGCGGCTCTCGCAACAAGCGCAGTTACTGAAAGACGAGACGCGCGTCGAACGGGCGTTGGCAGGTTACACGGCGCGTCTCGGCAAGATGATTTGTCGCCACTGGCAGCTCGGTGAAGCAGTGGTCGAAGCGGTCGGGCATGTCGGTGACTGGGACTATGAAGTGGACGGCGATGTGCGTCTCGCGGAAGTGGTGATCTGCGCCCGTTACCACAGCCTGATCAGCCTGCGTAAGACCAGCCAGTTGCCGAAGCCCGAATCGATCAAGGCGATGCGCGTGCTCGGTGCCGACCTTACACCCGAAATCAGCGTGGAGATCATTCGCGCAGCGCGGATCCGGATTGACGCGCTACAGGCGGCGCTGATCTGACCTGAGCTGATTTGCCTGGTGCGGTGCGCGCGTGGTCAGGAGCGCGTGAACGGGTTAACCTCGGCGCATGGTCTGCGCTTCTTTCGATCCCGCCGTCGCGCGCTGGTTCAGCGCGAACTTCCTTGCTGCCACGCCGTGCCAGACGCGCGCCTGGGCCGCGCTACAAGCGGGCCGCCATACCCTCGTCGCTGCGCCTACTGGCTCGGGCAAGACGCTCGCCGCCTTCCTGACCGCCTTGAGCGATCTGGCCGCGCATATACGGCGTGGCACGCTGAACCAAGAGACGAGCGTCGTTTATGTCTCACCCTTGAAGGCGCTCAGCAACGATATCCAACGCAATCTCGAGCGCCCGCTGGCGGCCATCCAGGCCTTGCTCGCCGAGGAGTTGGGCGAGGTGCCGGTCATCACCACAGCGGTGCGCACTGGTGACACGTCGGCATCGGCGCGTACGCTGATGCGCAAACGTCCACCGCACATCCTCGTGACGACACCGGAATCGCTGTACATCCTGCTGACCAGCGACAGTGGCCGCGATATGCTGCGCACGACGCGCACGGTGATCGTCGACGAGATCCATGCCCTGGTGGGTAACAAGCGCGGCGCGCATCTGGCCTTGAGCCTCGCGCGCCTCGATGCGCTCACAGAGCGTCCGCCCTTGCGCATCGGTTTGTCGGCGACCCAGCGTCCCATCGCTCGCGTGGCCGAATTCCTCACCGGCCATGCCCACCACGCCGATCAGCCTGGCCCCTGTGCGATCGTCGACGAGGGCCATCAACGCGCTCGCGATCTCGCCATTGAAATGCCGCCGTCGCCGCTCGAGACCGTGGTGTCGGCCGAAGTCGCCGGCGAAATCCGTGCGCGCATGATCGAACTCATCAAGCAGCATCGCAGCACCTTGGTATTCGTCAACACGCGGCGCATGGCTGAACGCCTGGCCCGTGCGCTGGCTGACGAGCTCGGCGACCAGCAGGTCTGTGCCCATCACGGCAGCATGTCGCGCGAGCGACGGCTGGATGCGGAGACGCGCCTCAAGCAGGGGCAATTGCAAGCGTTGGTCGCGACCGCATCGTTGGAACTCGGTATCGATATCGGTGACGTTGATCTGGTGTGTCAGCTCGGCTCCACCCGCACTTTGTCGACCTTGTTGCAGCGGGTCGGCCGTGCGGGGCACGCGGTTGATGGGATTGCCTGTGGGCGGCTGTTCCCGCAAACCCGCGACGAATTGATCGAAGCCGTGGCCTTGCTCGACATGGTCGCGCGCGACGAACTCGATACGGTGGAGGTGCCACCCGGACCCCGTGACGTGCTGGCCCAGCAGGTTGTCGCCGAAGTAGCGATGGGTGAGCGCGGCGTCGCTGAACTCTACGAGATGTTTCGCGCGACCTGGCCTTATCGCGCGCTGGCGCGGGCGGAATTCGATGCTGTGGTTGCCATGCTGGCCGAGGGCTATAGCTTTGGTCACGGTCGACGCTCGGCCTATCTGCACCTCGATGACGTCAATGGGCGTCTCAGCGCGCGGCGCGGGGCCAAGCTGACGGCCGTGACCTGCGGCGGCGCCATTCCCGACAATGCCGATTACGACGTAATCGCCGAACCGCAAGGCGAAAAGGTCGGCACGGTCAACGAAGACTTCGCCATCGAAAGTCTGCCCGGCAATATCTTCCAACTGGGCAACACTTCGTGGCGTGTGTTGCGCGTGGAGTCCGCCGGACTACGCGTCGAAGACGCCCACGGCGAACCACCCAATATGCCGTTCTGGTTGGGCGAGGCACCGTCGCGCAGCGTCGAGCTGTCCTATGCCGTGGCGCGTTTGCGTGCGTCCACCGCGAAGTTGATTGATAGCGGCGTGCGCGATAGTGCTCAGCTGGCACGAGAATTCGAAGCGATAACCGGCGTCGGTGCGGTGGCAGCGCGGCAGGCTGCGGAATACTTGCTGACCGGCTATCTTGCCCTTGGCGCGATGCCGACCCAGGACACGCTGGTGATGGAGCGCTTCTTCGATGAATCGGGCGGCATGCAGCTCGTCATCCATTCGCCCTTTGGCAGTCGACTCAACAAGGCCTGGGGCCTGGCCTTGCGCAAGCGTTTCTGTCGGACCTTCAATTTCGAATTGCAGGCCGCTGCGGTCGAGGACGCGATCGTGTTGTCGCTGGGCGCGGCGCACAGCTTCGCGCTCGATGAGGTATGGCGCTATCTCAATGCCGAGAGTGTGCGCGATGTTTTAATCCAAGCGGTATTGACCGCGCCGCTCTTCACGGTGCGCTGGCGCTGGGTGGCGGGTTGCGCGCTCGCGATTGAGCGCTTCCGCGCCGGCCGCAAGACGCCGCCGCGATTGTTGCGCATGAATGCCGACGATCTCGCTGCGCTGGTGTTTCCCGAGCAACTGGCCTGCGCCGAGAATCTGGCTGGCCGGCGCGACGTGCCGGATCATCCGCTGGTCAATCAAACTATCGATGATTGTCTGCATGAAGCCATGGACATCGTCGGACTGGAGACGCTATTGCGCGACATCGCCCACGGCCGCAAGCAATTGGTGGCGCGCGATCTGACCGAGCCATCGCCCTTCGCCTTGCAAGTCTTGAATGCGAACCCCTATGCCTTTCTCGACGACGCGCCCTTGGAAGAGCGTCGTACCCAAGCGGTGAGCAGCCGGCGCTGGTTGGACAGTTCGACGGCCAGGGATCTCGCCGCCCTCGATCCGGCGGCGATTGCGCGAGTACGAGACGAAGTATGGCCGGCGGCGCGCAACATTGAAGAACTGCATGACGCCTTGCTGTTGCTCGGCTTTGTCGCGGAGCATGAGTTGCCGCGCCTGGTGGATGGCGAGGCGGAGCCGCGATGGCTAGATGAAAGCCTAGGCGTGTTGTTCGAGCGCGGGCGGGCTGTACATCAACAAGGTGCTGTGCGCGGCTGGTTGGCCACCGAGCGTCGCCATGAGCTGTTGGCGCTGGCACCGTCTGCCACGCAGCGCATGAATGCCGTGGCTGCTAGCTATGGCACGGCGAAAACGCTAAGCCGTGACGATGCCATCAAGTCGCTGGTGCGTAGTCGCCTCGAAGTGGCCGGGCCGACCACGGCTGAGACGCTCGCCGACATCCTGCCTTGCGAGACGCGGGAAGTGGAACACGCCTTGCTGGCGCTGGAGCAGGGTGGCATCGCAATGCGCGGCGACTTCAGTCATGAATTGTCGGGCCAGCAATGGTGTGAGCGACGCCTGCTGGCGCGAATTCATCGCTATACGCTCAATCGTCTGCGGCAGGAAATCGAAGCGGTGCCGAGCGCGGTTTTCATGCGCTTTCTGCTCGAATGGCAGGCGCTGGCGCCAGCGGCGCGAGTGGAGGGCAGCGCAGGGCTGCAGGCGGTATTGAGTCAGCTGTGCGGGTTCGAGGCACCCGTCGCGGCCTGGGAGTGCGAAATCCTGCCGGCGCGGGTGCGTGGCTATGACTCGCGGATGCTCGATGAGGTGATACGCGCGGGGCGTTATGTGTGGCTGCGGCTGACGCCGAAACGCAGTAGCGCACTGCGGCTGGCCGGCACTTTGCGCACGACCCCCGTGAGTCTGGTGGCGCGCAGCGAACTGCCCGCCTGGCTGGCAGTGGCCGGGCCGGACGACGGCTGCCAGGTGAGTAGCGCCGCCCGTCAGGTGTTGGAGCACATCGAGCAGCGCGGCGCGGCCTTCTTCGATGACATCGTGAGCGCACGCGGGCTGCTGCGCAGCCAGGTCGAGAATGCGCTGGATGAACTGGCCGCCGCAGGACTCGTTACCTGCGACAGCTTTGTCGGGCTGCGCGCCCTGACCACACCGACGGCACGCCGTAATCCGCTTGGACGGCGTGCGCGTCGCACCACTTTGCCGGGGATAGAAGATGCGGGACGTTGGGATCGCCTGGTGCGTCCGGCGAGCAGCGCCCTGCATGGTGACGAGGGCTTGAGTGAAGACACGATAGACACTATCGCACGAGTTCTGCTGCGACGTTATGGCGTGGTGTTTCGACGCGTGCTCGAACGCGAGGCTGCCTTACCGCCCTGGCGTCTGCTATTGCGTGCGCTGCGGCGCATGGAGCTGTGCGGTGAGATTCGTGGCGGACGCTTTGTCGCCGGTGCAACCGGTGAACAGTTCGCGCTGCCGGACGCACTGTCGGCTTTGCGCGAGTGCGGCAAGCGCGCGGATAGCGGTGGCGTGATGCGTATTGCAGCGGTGGACCCGCTGAACCTGGTGGGCAGCGTCTTGCCGGGAGTACGCATTCCCGCGCAATCGAATCATCACATCGCCTTGCTCGGCGGCGAAGCGGTGGCGGTCAAGAGCGGCGCCGACATTCAACTCTTAAAATCCCTCGATACTGCGGCGACCTTGCGCATACGCACGGCGCTGATCGGTGGGCTGGCGCCGCGTCAGCCCGGTCTGCGCGCTCGGCGGCGGCTGTTCTGAGCTGACGCCCTCCCTTCCTGGCTCTGTGCGTCACTGCGGCGCGGGGCATTGACCGCGCCACTGGTTTACATTGCCGCGATGAAAATTGTCATCGCTCCCGATTCTTTCAAGGAAAGTCTGACGGCCGCGCAGGTAGCAGCCGCGCTGACCGAAGGCCTGCGTAAAGTCTTACCCGACGCTGACATCGTCTCGGTACCCATGGCCGATGGTGGCGAGGGTACGTTGGTCGCGCTGACGGGCGCGAGCGGGGCACGCATGGAAATCGTGACGGTGAATAGCGCACTCGGTGAGCCGCTGACCGCGCGCTATGGCATCCTCGCCGATGGGCGCACGACGGTCATCGAAGTGGCCGAGGCCATCGGGCTCGACAAGGTTCCGGCTGACAGACGCGATCCCAAGTCCACTAGCAGCTACGGCGTCGGCCAGATGATCCTGATCTGCCTTGACTGCGGTCTGCGTCGCTTCGTCATCGGCCTCGGCGGCTCGGCGACGGTCGACGGTGGTGCCGGCATGTTGCAGGCCCTGGGGCTGAACTTCCTGGATTCCGCCGGGACGCCCTTACCGGTCCCGCTCACCGGTGGGCGGCTGGCGGATATTGCTGCGCTCGATGTGTCCGGCCTTGACCCGCGTCTCGCTGAGACTCGTTTCGACATCGCCTGCGATGTCGACAATCCACTGTGCGGAACTAAGGGTGCGGCCGCGGTTTTTGGACCGCAGAAGGGCGCGACACCTGCTGACGTGGTGTATCTCGACCATGGCCTACGTCATCTCTATGACCTGCTGGAGGACGTCTTCAAGGACAGCGTGGCCGAGCGTCCGGGTGCGGGTGCCGCAGGTGGTCTGGGAGCAGCCTTCCTACTCGTCTTGCAGGGCAGTTTGCGCGCGGGGGTCGAGGTCGTCATGGATGCCATCGGACTTGAGCGCCTGCTGGTCGGTGCGACCGTGGTCGTGACAGGGGAGGGGAGGGTCGACGAGCAGACGCTGTCAGGCAAAGCCCCTACCGGTGTCGCGCGTCTTGCCAGATCACTGGGCATCCCCGTGGTAGCGGTCGGTGGTGGTCTTGAGGCGGTCCAGACGCTATGGAAGTCCGGGGTGTTCGACGCGGTCGAGGCGGCGGTGGCGCGTCCTTGTTCGCTCGCGGACGCGCTCCGCGACGCCTATCCCAATCTGGTCGATGCCGGCGTTCGTCTCGGCATGTGGCTGAAGCTTTCCTCCCGAGTTAATCAATCACTTTAAGTGCGGCGGCCCGGCTTGGAACGCGGGTTTCGCGCCGTGGGACCGTGATCCTTCCAAATTCTTGTCGTTTGGCATTTTTTAATCCTGTCCGGCAAGAAAAATCGATCTCTTCGAAATCCGTCAGCGGTTACGATAGTACTGTTGCTTCAATCCCTATTTTATTGATTGAAGTTTTATTCTCCCGTACGGAAAAATAATGTCACCAGAAGAACTCGGTCGGCTGATTCGTGCAGAACGACGTCAACAAAAATTAAGACAGGGCGAATTAGCCGCTTTGGCAGGAGTCGGGAATCGTTTTTTGTCGGATCTCGAGAATGGCAAACCCACCGTCGAGCTCGGACGAGCGATGCAGGTCTTGAATATGCTCGGTTTGACCGTAACGGTCCGTGCTCGCGATTGGCGGGATCTCGAGTAAGACCATGGCTAATACCGATCTCGAAGTGCTGATGAACGGCCAGAATGCCGGCCGCTTGAGTGAATCGGCCGCTGGGCTGTGGTCGTTTGTCTATGCCTCGTCAGATGATGCGGAAGGAGCCCGCCCCCCCATCTCGTTGGCCCTGCCGCGACGCCAGAGTGTCTATCAGGGCGACCGGGTGCGCGCGGTGTTCTGCAATCTTTTACCGGAGGGCGAGATTCGACTGCGACTCGCTCAGAGTCTCGGTATCTCCGAGCGCAATGACTTCGCCTTGCTGGCGAGGTTGGCGGGTGATTGTCCTGGCGCATTGAGTCTGCGGCCCGTCCAGGGCAGCCCGATGGCGAAACGTGCGCCGCGTCAGCTCGACGAAGCGGAACTGCGCAATGCAATCGCCATCCTGCCCATGCACCCACTATTGGCGGAGGCGGACGGATTACGCGTGACCCTGCCGGGAGAGTTCGACAAGCTGCCGGTTAGATATGCCGAGGGTTCCGCGAGTCTCATGCTCGATGGGCAACTGACGACCCATATCTTGAAGCCTGCCCGTCCGGGGCTGCGTGAGTCGGTCATGAACGAGGCTTATACCAGCCAGTTGGCGTCGGCCTTTGGTCTGCCGGTGGCACCCTGCGAAGTCATCCACGGCCAGGTTGCGGTGCTGTGCGTGACGCGTATCGACCGTAGTGGCTCGGATACCGTGAGCGCCTTGCACATGGAGGACTTCTGCCAGATAGCCGGGCTCAATCCCCATGAGAAGTTCACCCGCGAGGGTGGCTTGGGCCTGCACGACATCGCGCGCATGCTACGTGACCTGAGTGCGCGCCCGGCGGCCGACCTGCGCGCCTTGGTGCAATGGACGGTGTTCAGCTTTCTGGTTGGCTTTGGTGCTGGCCATGCCAAGCAGCTGGCGCTTCGTTACGGCATACATGCGCCGCGCCTTGCGCCATTTTTCGGGCTGTGGTCGACCCATGTCTATCCCGGCATGAATTACCGGATGGGTTTCCCTATCGGCGGCGAGGACCGACCCGACTGGATGACCGTCGGGCGCTGGCATGAATTTGCCCGCCAGATCGGCGTGCGCAGCAGTTATGTCATTGAGGTGTTAAGGGACGCGGCACTCACGCTTCCGCCGCTCGCGGCCGAAGTCGAGGAGCGCTTCCAGCGTCGCAACGGCTACACCGGCGTCGTGCGTCAGATTCGTGCCTTGATAGATCAACGCGCACGCCAGTTGTTGGTGTCCTTGGAGGCCGAGCTGTCCAAGGCAAGTGAGCAGGACGATGTACCGGCTCCGGTGAGTGTTGATTTGAAGGCGGTAGAAGTTTTGGCGGAGTCGGACATCGAAGTGAACCGCGAACCCGAGTTGACTACACAGAGCGGCAGCCAGATAAGCCTGTTGCCTTCAGAGGGCGCCTAGGATGCCAAGGCAGTCGGCGGCACGTAGGTACCATGGGAGGAGATGTCGGTCAGTACGATCACATCGTCATCCAGTGGTTGGGCCAACAAGTGTTTGCGCGACACGTTGCGAAAGTCAGGGTCCAGCGAGACATCGTTGTCACGGCCTCGACCGACGCAATTCACGCCAGCGTGCAAGGTGTAGGTCTTGCCATTGTCAGCCACCAGCGTCCATTCGCGATTGTGGCTGAGAGAAAACTCATGGCGAGCGAGTTTCAGCGAAATGGCGCTGCCCCGCGCCAGGCGCAGAGTGACAGCCTCCCCTTGCGGCAGACGACGTAATTCCTCGCGACTGAATGGCCGCAGTTTGTCGTCCACGCCGAACATCATGGTCGCCTTGAGGTATTCGTCCTTGACATCGCCAAGAATTCCATCGACGCCCGGTAGATGGGATTTCATTTCCATGACCAGACGCACCGCGCGCAGTCGGTCGCGCAGGTATTGCTGATATTTGACCAGCGCGGCCCGCAGAAAACCGTCGCTGTGGGCCGGCAGTTCGATCAGGCCGGCGAACAGTGCGCGCCACTCGTAGTCTTTCGAGAATACTGAGACGCCAAGATGGGCGACCGCCGGCCCGCACGGCAAGCGACTGCTGTTGTTCGCTGCGACGATGCCACCGATGCGCTGTTCAAGATTGAGTATGCCTTGCAATTCTGCCTCGAGTTCCGCGCTAGGACGCTGCATCAACTCGTGGAGGCGGGCCGGGACCACGCCGGTACGAGCGCCCAGAGCAAACTCAAAATCCGTCAAATCTTCGAACCGGAGCGTGTCTCGGCCCCAGAGCAACTCAATGGGCTGTTGGCGTCGGTCGAATGCGAAACGCGGCAATAAGCGCTTGAGAGTCTGCGCTGTAAGCGTTTTGATATCCTTGAAAATCATAAAATTCAAAGAATTAAGAAATAAATTTAAACCAGTATGGCAATACTAGTTACAGGTTAGTGCAGTTTCAAGTACACGACTGTGACCGCGTTCGAGATTTAGGCGGTCGGGAGGGCGGAGGAGCGGTTAG
>JAYWAC010000006.1:0-20676 GCA_043782755.1 Pseudomonadota bacterium
GCTGTTGTCGTTGACGCCCGTGACCGTCACCGCAATCGCCTGCACCGTCGTCAGCGTGCCATCGCTCGCCGTCACCTGCACGTCGTAGACGTTGTTCGCGCCCACATCGCTCGGCGCTTCAAAGTCCGGCGCACTCACAAACGTCAACGCACCGGTCGATGCATTGATCGCGAACTTCGCCGCATCGGCCCCGCCCGTCACCGAGTAACTCAGCGTCTGCGCCGGCAAGTCGGCATCCGTCGCGTGCACCGTCACCACCGTACCGACACCGTTCTCCGCAAAGCTCGCACTCGCCGCCGAAGTGAACAGCGGACTGTTATCGTTCACGCCCGTCACGCTCACATTCAGAGTCTGGGTCGTCAGACCACCATTGCCATCGTCGGCGCGCACCTGCACGACGTAGATGTTGTCCGTATTGCTATCGCTGGGCGCTTCAAAATTCGGTGCAGCCTGGAAGCTCAGCACACCCGTGCTAGCGTTAATGACAAACTTCGCCGCATCGGCGCCACCGACGATGGCAAAGGTCAGCACATTGCCATCGGCATCGCTGGCGGTGACTGTCGTGACAGCAGTCTGGTTCTCAGCTGCAAGGGCGGAAGCCGACGAAGTAATGACGGGCGCATCGTTACCATTGGTGACGCTCACCGCGAGGTTCTGTACCGCAGTATTGATACCGTCACTGACCTGCACATCGACGTTGTAGAGGTTGTCGCCACCGACGTCGGTCGGATTCTCGAAGTCGGGCGCGGTCAGAAAACGCAAGGCGCCGGTGCTGGCATTGATGGCGAACAAGGCTTGGTCAAGGCCACCGACCAGGGAATAGCGCAAGGTCGTTGCGCCGACATCGCCATCGGTCGCGACGACGCTGCCGACGGCGACGAGATTTTCGGCAACAGAGAAATTGGAGTTCGACGTGAAGAGCGGAACGACATCATTCACATCGCTCAGATGAATGGTAACAACGCCCGTGGTTTGCAGTGGCACAGCGCCGTTGTCGGTGACCTGCACTCGCAAGGTCAGCGCCTCGACCGCTTCGCGATCGAGTTGGGCGACATCGGCGACGGTGACGGTGCCGTTGGTGGCATTGATCTGAAACGCGGTCGCGCCGGTGCCACCGACAATGGCATAGTGCTGGGTCTGGCCAGCATCCGGATCGCTGGCCTGAACCGTGCCGACCACTGTGCCGTTGGCACTGTTTTCGGTCAGTGAAAAACTCTGTGCGCCAACTATCGGCGCTTCGTTAACATCGCCCACCGTGACCTTGATGGTCTGCGTAACGATGGCGCCATGTCCGTCATCCACCTTGATGGTGAGGTGGTAGGCGTTGAGTGTCTCGAAATCGAGGTGTGATGGAGCAGTGACGCGGATGACGCCGGTATGGGCATCGATCTCGAACGCGTTATGAACGTTGCCACCTGTTATCGAATAGGTGAGAACGTCGCCATCGGCGTCGGTCGCCCCTTTGCCAAGCACAATGAAACCGCCAGCAACATTTTCAGGTACGGGCGCGGGAGACGGCGGATTGTAGACCGGCGCATGATTGAGCGGCATCTGATTGAGCGGCTGTTGGCCCGCCAACACCGACAACAGGGAATCATCGGGCGGTGGCGCGGGCGGCGTATCCTTCTTAGGTTCTTCGTCGAGAGTTATTTGATGCGGTGCTATCGGCGTCGGCAGACCGACATTCAAAGCCGATGGTTCGAGAGGCTCGAGAACAGGCGGCGGCGGAACATCGCCCAGCTGCTCGATGGCCTTGGGTGCATCAAATACCGCTTGAAACGCTGCAAGCCATTGCTCGTTGCCCGGCAGATTGAACTGCTCAGGCAGGTCGATGATTTCCGGCACGTGACCGCCCACCAGAGGCTGCATCGTGAAGGAACTGGAAATCTGCTCGGTCTGCGGGGTGAGAAGGTGCAGACCGGCTGCGTCTTCATAGGCAAGGGCGGTGGGCGGCTGCTCGGACGACGACGGCGCGAAGAAGCCCTTGAGCGAGATATCGCCTGCTGCGGTATGCAGAATCAGCGTGTCGCCTTGCTGTTCAGTGGTGACCGGCAGATTCTGATCGGGCGCGATGATGACCGTTTCACCCGGCTGGATCTGCACCGCATCACCGGGTTTCACCACCACGGTGCGGGTCGTACCGTCCACGCCGATGATTTTCAGCAACACTTCCATCGCATTCTCCACACGACACCTAAGCGTCGCGTCTCCTCATCCCGTCAGCATTGACGGCCAACGACCATTGCACGTTTGACGTCGTCCATCGCGCGCACTGTTCCAAATTCCAGCACTTCGCATGGTCCATGCAAGTCCAAGTGTGGGCCACTTCTCGCAAGCTGCCGCGATCAGCGCTCGTGCAATGCATTGTCGCGCGTCTTGAGTACCGGTTTGAGCAAGTACTCGAGCACGGTCTTGTGCCCGGTCAGCACCTCGACCGTCGCGACCATGCCAGAAATCACCGGCAACGGGCCCTTCTTGCCAGCCAGCACCGCCGTATCGGTGCGCACGTAGACGCGATAAAAGCGCTCATGGGGCGGATTCTCATCGGTGATGGTATCGGCACTGATGTGTTCCAGATGACCGTGCAGGCTGCCGTAGATGGTGTAGTCATAGGCAGTAAGCTTGACGGTGGCCTGTTGCCCGGCGTGCAGGAAGGCGACGTCGGCCGGACGAATTTTGGCTTCGATGAGCAGACGCTCCTCAATGGGAATGATCTCCATGATGTCCTGGCCGGGACCGATCACACCGCCGACCGTAGTGACTTTGATGTTTTTGACCGTGCCGCGCATCGGCGACCGCAGCAGTGAGCGTTGTACTTCGTCCTTGCGTGCGGTCAGCATCTCGGTCACGCCGCCGACTTCAGCCTCCTTTTCCGCCTGCTTGCCGCGTGCCTCGGCCTTGAAGCTGTTGACGTGATCCTGAATCTGGCCCTTCATTTCGATGATCTGGCGTTGCAGACGCAGCACTTCCACTTCCGACACCGCGCCGCGCGCGACCATCGGCTGGGTCATGGCCAGCTCCTTCTCGGCCAGTTCCAGATTGCGTCTCAGCGAAGTGGCCGATTCTTCCACGGCGGTCTGGCGCGACACGAAGTTCTTGCGTTCGCGCTCGATGATGCTGGCGTCGATATCCTTGGGAAATTGCGGCGCGACGCCGTTGGCTTCGGCCTGCAAGCGCGCGATTTCAGCGCGCAGACTCTGGCTCTTCATCTCGCCTTCGCGCAGCGAAGCACCGGAGCGCGTATCGTCGATACGCAACAGCACCTGGCCTTTGTCGACCACGTCACCTTCGCGCACCATCAACTCGGCGAGGATGCCGCCTTCCAAACTCTGGATGACCTGCTCGCGACTGGACGGCACGACTGCGCCTTGACCGCGCGTCACTTCGTCCAGCGAAGCGTTATCGGCCCACAGGAATCCGACCAAGGCAAAGGCCACCAACAGCAACAGGCTGCTGCCCGCAAATGGATGGGAGTCGGCGATCTGCGCGGCACGCGCCGCGCGCAGAAAAGGCACATCGGCCTTCGCAACGCGGATTTTTTTTCGCTGGGATGCCATGATTTGAACCCGCCCCTCAGCTCCGCATCGGCGTCGCTGTTGCGACGGGCGGCTGTCCAGCCGGGCGGGTCAACTGACGCAAGACCTCATCGCGTGGGCCATCCATCACCACCCGACCAGCATCGATGACGATGACGCGCGAGACCATCGCCAGCATGCTGGGTTTGTGTGTGACCAGCACCATGGTGCGGCCCTGGGCGTAGGCACCGACCGTCGCGATGTATCTGACCTCGGCGTTGTGGTCCATGGCGCTGGTCGGTTCATCGAGCAACAGGATGCGCGGGTCGACCAGGAAGGCGCGCGCATTGGCAACCGCCTGACGCTGGCCACCCGACAGCGCCTGACCCCGTTCGCCGATGTTCATCTGCAGGCCTGAAGGATGGTTGTCGATCATGGTGTCGATGCCGGCGATGCGCGCCGCACGCAGAATGGCGGTGTCATCCGCATGGGGACGGCCCAGCGCGATGTTGTTGCGCAGCGTCCCCAAGAACAGCATGGGATCCTGGGCGACATAACCGATATGGTCGCGCACATCGGCCGGATCGCATTGCGCGAGATCCACACCGTCGATGCGCACCGTGCCTTTGGCCGGCTGATAGAGACCGACGATGAGTCGCAGCAAAGTGCTCTTGCCGGAACCTACCTTGCCGAGGATCGCCACCTGTTCGCCGGCAGCGATGGAAAAATTGACGTCCTGTAGCGAAGCCGCCTGGGTATTGGGATAGGCAAACTGCACGCCCTGCATGGCGATTTCGCCGCGGATTTCCGCGCGTCGCGTAAATTGCTGGCCAGGAGCGCGTTCTACCGGCTGCCGCATGAGCCGATTGAGCGTGCCGTAAGAAGCGCGCGCATGCTGATAGCGCATCATGAGCGAGGCCACGGTTTGCAGCGGCGCAAGCGCGCGGCCGGTGATCATGACCGAGGCGATCAGCGCGCCAATGGTGAGATCGCCTTCGCCGATCAAATGCACGCCCCAGATCACCACACCGATAGTGACCAGCTGCTGGACGAACACCGAGAAATTCACCACCACGGTCGAAATCATGCGCGCGTGATTGGAGGAACGGCCGGACAGCGCGGTGTAATCCTCATAACGGCGCAGCATGAGACCTTCGGCGCGCATCGCCTTCAGCATCTCTGCTCCTTCCAGGGATTCGATCAAAAGGCCATGGCGCTGTGAGGAATCACGCAAGGTCGAACGGGTCGCGATCGCCAAGGGCCATTGCGCGAGGAGCCCGACCAGCAGCACCACGGGCACCGCCAGCATCGGCACGATGTACAAAGGCCCACCGATCAGACCAACCACGAAAATGAAGAACGCGACGAAAGGCAGATCCATCACCGCAGTCAAGGTCACCGAGGTGATGAAGTCGCGCACCGCTTCGAACTCGCGCAACTGCGCGGCGAACACGCCGGCCGAAGGGGGCCGCGCGGCCATGCGTATGCCGAGTGCCTGGGCGAAGATCTGGCCGGCCAACACAAGGTCAGCCTTCTTGCCGGCGACATCGAGGAAATAGGCGCGCAGCGTGCGCGCCATGAATTCAAAGCCACCGGCGATCGCAGTGCCGGTGGCGAGCACCATCAACGTATCGACGGCGTTGTTCGGCACCACGCGGTCGTAGACGTTCATGACGAACAGCGAACCGGCCACCGTCAACAGGTTGACCAGCACACCGGCGACTATCGATTCAAGGTAGTAAGGCGAATAGGCCAGCAAGGTCCGCCAGAACCAGCCGCGCTTGCGCACCGGCGGGCCTTCCGGCTCGTGGTTGTGATCGGCGTCGAGTTCAGGCTGCGCGAAGATCACATAGCCGCTGTAGTTCTCTTCGAGTTCGGTGAGCGCCAGTTCCCGCGCGCCAAAGCCGCTCTCCGGCAGCACCACTTCAAGCTTGTCGTTGGACAGGAAACGGGTCAGCACGCAGGCGCCGCCGTCCTTGTACAACAGCGTGGCCGGCAGGGTCAGCGCGGAGAGCTTGGCCAGACGACGACGCACGACCTGGGCCGCATAGCCATGAAAGGCGGCGGCACGCACGAAATCGGCCGGTGCGAAGCGATCACCGGCGATGGGCATGCCGCTCAACAACGCACTCATGGATATCGGTCGGCCGTGCAGACGGGTGATGACGTGCAGGCAGGCGCGCAGCGGATCGTCGTCGACGCTGGCGGTAACCGCAGATTCAAGCGCGCTGTTCACGTGGATGTCGGACTCAGTTTGGAACGGGCATGGTGTCACCTCGGGCAAGACAGGCTGCTGGCGGATGTCGCCCGGTACACCATCCGACTCTTGCCCGGCAGGTGACCGGGACGGGCCTCGTCATTGCCGCCGCGCGAGGCCGACTCTGCTTCAGGGCGCCGTGCCGGAAACTCCGAACTTGCCCGCCAGAATGCCCTTGCTGGCATCGACGAAATACACGTTGGTCAAATCGTCATAGGTGCCGGCAGCAAGATTCGAGCGCGCATTGAACAATTCGTCTTCAGCGTTCAACAGGTCGAGCAAAGTGCGGCGGCTGATTTCGAATTGCGCACGATAGGCCTTGAGCGTGCCCTCGCTGGCCTCGACGTACTGCTGCAGATGCGTCAGACGACTTTCGCTGGTCGCCCGGCTCTCCATCGCGATGGCAACGTTCTCGGCGACCGAGCGGAAGGTATCATCCAGGCGGTTATCGGCCTCGGTCTTGCGCTCTGCGGCTGACAGGGACTGCGCCTGATCGGCACCGCCCCGGTAGAGATTCCAGCGCGCCACCAACATTAGGCTGCCGGTGTCGCGGTTGCCAGTGATACCGCCGACATCGCTATCACGACGCAAACTGCCCTGCAGATCGAGACGCGGCTGATAGCTCGCGTGCGCAGCACGGATAACGGCCATGGCCGCTGCGATATCGGCCTTGGAGCGCATCACGGCGGGATGCAGAGTCATGGCTTCTTCCTGCGCCTTGTCAGTCGCGGCCGCCAAATCGTTCGCGTCCACCGCACCTTCTTTGACCAGTCCCGATGGCGCGCTGTTCGGTTTGGCCAGTTCGCCCGGCGCGTCACCGATGGTGCGCACATAGCGCGCCTCGGCTTCATGCAGGCTGCCTTGACGCGCACTCAGTGTGCTCTTGGCCAATGCCACACGCGCACGCGCCTGTTCGACGTCGGCCTTGTTGCCGACACCGCTGCCACTCTTGGCCTCAACGTTCTTCAGCACTTCCTGGTGAGAACTCACGTTGGCGATCGCCAGATCAATGAGCTCGCGATTGCGCAGCACATCGACGTAGGCCTCGACGGCCTTGAAGGCCAGGGAATTCTGCGTGTCAGAAAGACTATTTTCGGCGCTGTTCAACAGCGCGACCCGGCGCTGCACTTCGCTGGCGGTGGCCATGCCGTCCCACACCAGCTGGGTCACGGTCACGCCGCTTTCGCGGCGCCAGAGATCGTCGTCGTTGTGGGGCCGGTTGAGCTGCTTGATATTGCTGTGTTCTTCGCCGAAGCGGGTATCGAGGTCGACGCTCGGCAGGTAACCGGCCCGCGCCTCGCGGACATCGTGGCCGGCCGCACGCACCGCCGCCGTCGCGCCGGTCAATTGCGGATTAGTGGTCAGCGCCTGGCGCACCGCATCTTCGAGCGTGGCCGCCGACAGGGGCAACGCGAGCAAAAGACTCAGACCGAGTGCGGGCCAGCGGGTGTAAGCGCCTGGGCCACCGGCTCTGCGCGACCGCGCTAGGGTCGGCCGGCCAAACAGGGTTGTGTCTACCATCGTCATCAGCCCAATTCTATGGTTGTCCGTATTCCGCGCGTGCTCTGACGGCCGCTGGTCGCGCGACTCGATGGGTTGGATTTCAGCGGTTCGCGAGTTCCCACAGAACTCTCGGACGCCTCTCACCGAGTTCTGTTCCTTTCATAAAGTAACTTAGAAAAAACTATAGGTAAAGCTTTGTGCCTTGTCGATTTTTTTGCATCGCACCCAGCGCCACTCCAGGCTCGGGGGGCGGGTGCGCCGCCTTCGGAAAGGCCGCTGGCCCTTACACCTGGATGTCGTATTTCTTAACCAGATGATAGACCGTCGGGCGACTGACCCCGAGTAGCTCGGCGGCACGGTTGACCTGGCCATCGGCCACCGCCAGGGCGCGCCGAATGGCCATCGCCTCCGCTTCCTCGCGACATTCCTTGAGGGTCGGCAAGCGGGTTTCACCCACCGCCTCCAGCTCCAGGTCCCCCGGTTCTATATAGCGGCCGTCGGCCATGATCACCGCACGTTTCACACGGTTCTCGAGTTCGCGGACATTGCCCGGCCAAGCATAGGCCTGCATGGACTTGATCGCCGCGTCGCTGAAGTCCTTGATGCGGCCGCGATGCATCTCCGTCATCTGCCCGAGCAGCGCGCGGGCGATCATGACGGTGTCGCCAATGCGATCGCGCAACGGCGGAATCAGCACCGAGATCTCGCTGATGCGGTAGTACAAATCCTCGCGGAAGCGACTGTCGCGGATCTGGCCGCGCAAATCCTGGTGGGTCGCGCAGATCACGCGGGTGTCGACGGGGATTTCCTCGCGCCCGCCGACCCGCTCGATGACCCGTTCCTGCAGAAAGCGCAACAGCTTGGCCTGCAGGGACGAGGGCAGGTCACCGATCTCGTCGAGGAATAGGGTGCCATGATTGGCGAATTCGAGCTTGCCCTTGGTCTGTTTGCTGGCGCCGGTGAAGGCGCCGCGCTCGTAGCCGAACAGTTCGCTCTCAAGCAGGGTATCGGGAATAGCCGCGCAATTGATGGCAATGAAATCGTTGCCGCGACGCGGACTCAGTTCGTGCAGCGCGCGCGCCAGAATCTCTTTGCCCGTGCCGCTTTCGCCTAGTAGCAGTACGCTGGCATCGGTCGGGCCGATTTTCTCAATGCGACGACAGATCTCCTGCATGACGGCGCTGCCGGCAATGATGCCGGCCAGCGGCGTGGCCGATTGGCGGACAAGTCGTTGGTTCTCGGACTCAAGTTCGGACAGCACGTGGGCGCGTTCGACGATCAGGCGCAACACATCCGGGTCGATGGGCTTCTCGTAGAAATCATAGGCACCCTGCGCCACCGCCCGCACCGCAACCTCGCGATCGTCGTTGCCGGTCACCACCACAACCTTGGTATTGGGCGCGAATTCCAGGATTTCGCGCAAGGCGGCCAGGCCCTCGGAGGCGTTGGCGGCATCGGGTGGCAGGCCGAGGTCCAAGGTCACCACCGGCGCCTGGGTTTGCTTGAGGGCGGCCAGTGCGCTCGCGCGATCTCCCGCCACCGTCACTTCGTAGTCCTCGAAATTCCACCTGAGCTGCTTTTGTAGACCGGGGTCGTCATCGACGACCAGGAGTTTGCGTTTTGCCATCAGTGTCCTGTAGCGATACGTGCTTCGCGTTGTTCTTGGTTTGCGACCAGCGGCAGGACGATGGTGAAGGTCGTACCCACCCCAGGCTCGCTGTCGACCAGCAATTCGCCATGCATGGATCCGATCAAATGTCGGCTCTCGTAAGCGCCTATGCCCATGCCGGCCTTGCCCTTAGTGGTATCAAAGGGCCGAAACAGACGATTGTGGATGAAGTCACGGTCCATGCCACAACCAGTATCGGTAATCGTCGTTCGAACTTCACTTCTGCCGCGCTCCACCTTAACCTCGACTCGACCGTCGATGGCTGTCGCTTCGATGGCGTTCTGCAGCAAGTGCTGGACGACCGACAACAGATGGTCGCGACTCGCGCGCACCAGAAAACCCTCCGCCGGGCGCCGAAAGCGCGGGCAGGGCTGTGCCTCGACCTTGGCCACCACTGCGGCTTCGAGCAATTCGCAGAGTTCCACCACCTCATCGCTTTCGACATCGGATTGACGCTGACGGAGGCTCGCGAGCATGCGCTTCATCTTGGCCGTGGCGTCCTCGACGGTATTGAAGGCATCGTCAACGAATTGCGGATTGTGGCGGTGTTTACGCGCATTGCTACCGATCAAGGACAGCTGCGCCACCACGTTCTTGAGATCGTGCACCAGAAATGCCGACAGCCGATTGAAGGTCTCGAACTGGCGGGCCTCGGACAAGGCATCGGTGGCTCTCACCAGGGCCAGATAGCTGGCGGCCTGACGGGCAACCGTGCTGAGCAGGTTGAAATCCTCAGCATCGAAACGCTGATTGGAGCGCGAGGTGGAGAGCGCAAGGATGGCCAGCAACTCCTCGCCATGCACAATGGGCACCAGTAGCGCGATGCGCGCCATGTCAAGCAGCCACGACGGTGCGTGGGCCAGCCGCCCGCCTTCGAGCTGGGCTTCGTCGGTCAAATCGCAGATCTGCGGGGTGCGCGCCATCTCTATCAGGAAGGTATCGTCCGCAGCGAACTCCGCCTGGCTGTCCTCGTACATGCTGTAGGTTGCGGCCACCGCGAAGCTGCCGGAGGAAGTCCTATGCCATAGCACACCACCCGGGCAGTCGACGATGTCGCACACCGCCGTCAAGATGGTGGCGTTCAGGCTGTCGGGTTCAAGGGTGGTGCGCGCTAGCGCCTGGGTGAATTTCAGCCAGGTTTCGCCGTATTCGTATTTGTTGCGGTAGAAATGGGTGGCGAGAAACAGGCGAATGCGCGAGCGCAGCTGGGTTGAGAAAATCAGGGTCAGCAACAACAGTATCGCGGCGCTGAAAAAGCTTGTGGTCAGCGCCCTGCCCCACTCGCCGCCGATAGCCTGGATGTAATAGCCGGCTGCCGACATTACGATCAGATAAACACCGGCGGCGATCAGCACGACTGCATGGAATACCACGCGGCGCGAGACGAAGATCTTGATCTCCCATTGGCGATTGCGCGCGGCAGAGATCGCGATCATCGGCACCGCCAACGCGTTGACCACGCCGCGCGCCGACATCAGCGCCATGTCGAGACGATTGAACAACACCGCGTCGGCATACGCATAGAAGTCGTAGGCGAACACGAAGCCGACACCGAAACACAGATGCTTGAGCGCCCAGCGTGAGTCTCGCGAGGTATTGCGAAAGACCTGCTCGACCAGCACCAGTATGCCCAGTGCCACCAGTAGCGCGAGGCTGAACACTGATTTGCGCACCAAGGCGGGGGCGAATTCGATACCAAGAAGGGTGTGATTGAGCAGCTCTGGCAGCAATGCTCCGCCGATACAGGCCGTAACGATCACCGCCACGCCGAGCTTGATGGTGTAACGGTAAGCGGCGTCACCGAGATTAAGGAGCAGGTGGGCGAAAAAGGCCACCCAGGCGAGATCGCGCAGGAATTCGAATTGCAGAATGAGATCGGCCGAAAACCGGCTCAACGCATCGAGCTGAAAGTAGATGGCCTGGGCGGCGAACCACAACGCCGATGCGGCGGAAGCCGCCATCAGCAGTCGACTGATAAGCTTTCCGCGTGCCGCCACCAGTAGCAGCAGGAACAAGGCTAAGAAGGCTACCGCGCCGATGGAGCCCGCGATGCCGGCGATCGTCGTCATGCATTCCCCCGCGTCACGCCGGACGCGCTAGCGACTATCGAAACCCCATCGAAGGTCCTGCACCCGTGTTTCTGGTGCCCCGAAAATCAACGTGCGCCCTTGCGCCAAAGTATAACTTGGATCGTCTGCAACAGGATGTTGATATCGAGAAAGATGCTGTAGTTCTTAAGATAGTAGAGGTCGTACTGCAGCTTCTCGCGCGCATCGTTTATCGAAGCGCCATAGGGATAGAGGATCTGCGCCCAGCCGGTGATGCCCGGTTTCACGTAGTGGCGCAGGTCATAGTAGGGAATCGACTTCGACAGCTCAGCGACGAACTGCGGGCGCTCGGGGCGCGGACCGACAAAGCTCATGTCGCCCTTCAACACGTTGAGCAGCTGCGGCAGTTCATCGATGCGAGTCCTGCGGATGAAGCTGCCGATGCGCGTCACACGCATGTCGTTCTGCAAGGCCCACACCGCGCCGTTGGCCTCGGCGTCCTGACGCATGCTGCGAAACTTCAGCAGGGTGAACACTCGGCCACGACGTCCGACACGCTCCTGCCGATACAGCACCGGACCACTGCTCTCGAAGTAGATGGCGGCCGCCGTCAACGCCATGATCGGCAGCGTCGCGATCAGCATGAAGGTGCTGACCACGATGTCCATGGCGCGCTTCTCGGAGCTGCGGATCACGGCCTGGGTGAAGCCATCGGAGAAAATCACATTGCTGGGGTGCAGGGTGTCGATGCGAATCTTGCCAAGCTGACGCTCATAGAAATCGGCGGCTTCCATGATGTGGATGCCGTACATCTTGCACTCCAGGATATCGTCGACCGGCAGGCCTTTGCGACGATCATCGGTAGCCACCACAATCTCATGGACATCGAGTTCCTCGGCCAGCGCGCGCAGGCTGCGTTGGCCAAGGGCGAAGATGCGCTCGCCGGCTACCAGTCGCTCATCACAGCCGAGATCGACATAGCCGATCACATCGGCCGACACCTGATCGACACCGCCGCGCAGGTTGTCTATCTGACGCGCCCGTTCGCCGATACCCAGTACCAGCACGCGCTGGCGCTGGTCGATGTCTTCGCCGGCGACACAGATCAGGCGGCAGCTGGCGATACTGACGAAAGAACAGACCAGCGCGGTAGCGAAGATGCCAGCGCCGACCATGAGGTCGGGAATCAACAGGTAGATGGTGCCCATCACCACGAAGCCGCACACAAAGCTCAACAGCAAGCGCAGCATCACCGCGCTCGGGCGCGTGTGCTGGTCGCGATGGTAGAGCCCCATGGCGGTCATGCCGAGCACGATGGCCGCGACAAAGACCAGCGCCTGACTCCAGAGCGGTAGTTGCTCAGACTTGGCGAAGGCGGAGCTGCCGAGCTGAAAGGTGGCGCCTAGGTAGATGGATACGAACAGGATGAGAATTTCTGCCAGACCGAGAAGGACCAATGATCTCGGGACATAGTGCCTGAATATTCTTAACATTTTTCTCTTGTGCCAGTCCGTTGTTGTGCCAGTGCCATTCTTGTTAGTCGTGGGGGCATTCGTTTCGGCGGAAACCGCCGCGCACCCCTCATCGCTCTTAGTATGTAACGGAGCAAGTGACGTGCCAGCTTAGCGTGAGACTCGCGTCCGACCTTTAGTCTTCCGTGGCGCAGTCGACCTAATTCTTGTGATTTCAGCCTGTTGAATCAAGGCAACGCAGGAAGCGATCAATCAGGTGGGTATTTTCCCGATGGCGTGGATGGCTGTGAGCCGCCCGCTGCAAGTAGAAGTGTCGCCGACAGACAACAGTTTGGCGACTGGCTGCGCTTTGACGTGTCGTCCACAGACGACGGATGTCCTGTCGACTCAGGCCGCAGTCTCCAGGCGCGCGCGCAAAGCACCGAGCAGGGTCTGCTTCTTGATGGGTTTGGTCAGGTGGTCGTCGCAGCCGGCGTCGAGACTGCGGTCCATGTCTTCCTTGATCGCATTGGCGGTCAGAGCGATCACCGGCGTACGTGGCCGGCCGGCCACGCGCTCCCAAGCCCGAATCGCACGGGTCGCGGCGTAACCGTCCATGACCGGCATCTGTACGTCCATCAGTACGACATCAAAAGTCTCGGTCTGGAAACGCTCGACCGCCTGGGCACCATTTTCC
Organism: Pseudomonadota bacterium; assembly: GCA_043782755.1. Classification (GTDB taxonomy): domain Bacteria; phylum Pseudomonadota; class Gammaproteobacteria; genus JADJYF01. The sequence goes on from JAYWAC010000006.1 coordinate 13,141, forward strand.
GCCTCAACGATTTCGTAAGGCTCCTGCCGAAGGTAGGCCTTGATCAACATACGGTTGTCTTCGTTGTCTTCAACCAGCAGGATGCGGGCCGCGTTAGCCGTCTTGCTTGGCACCGCAGATGTCGCCACTGCCGTCACTGGCATCTGCCCGGATAACTCAGCAAGCGCCGCCGCAAGTTGCGCGCGCTTAACGGGCTTGACCAGGTAGCCGGCAGCATCGAATCGCTGCACCTTCTCCACGCCCGCTGCAACGGTCGACGGACGGAATAGCAAGATCACTGCAGTCTGGTCACCGCTTTCGCGCAAGTCGCGCAGCAATCCATCGGTCACCGTCACACCGTTGGTGTCGACCAGTATCGCCTGATAGCTCCAGTGCGCAGCGCGCGCCGCAGCCAGCTTCTGCAAGGCCTCGGCCTGCTGCGTACAAATCTCGCTCGTGAACTGCCAACCCTCAAGGACCGCGACCAAGGCTCGCGCACTTGCGCGGTGGTCCGATACCACCAACACCGGCGCACCCCCTCCGCTCAAACCAGGACTCGTGGATTGGCCAGCGACGGCGGACAGGCGTACCAGGAAATGGAAGACGCTGCCGTGGCCTTCGTCGCTTTCGACCCAGATACGCCCCCCCATCATTTCGACCAGGCGCTTGCAGATCGCAAGCCCGAGACCCGTGCCGCCATAGCGGCGCGTGATCGAACTGTCAACTTGGGTAAAGCTGCCGAAAATACTTTCGAGCTTGGCGCTCGGTATGCCGATGCCGGAATCGCTGACTTCGAAGTGTAACCGCCTGTCTTGCGCTGACGCCCCTGTGAGACCGACCCGCATGACGATCTCGCCCCGCTCGGTGAATTTGATAGCGTTACCGATCAGGTTGAGCATGATCTGCCGCAAGCGCCCCGGGTCACCGTGCACTTTGCAGGGCACGTCTGACGCAATCTCGGTCAGCAGTTCGATGCCCTTGACGTCGGCTTTCAAGGCGTAGATGTCGACGGCCTGTTCGATAATGTCCTGTAGCTCGAATTCGATGTCCTCCAGCGTCAACTGCTCGGCCTCGATCTTTGAGAGATCAAGAATGTCGTTGACCAGACTCAGCAAGGCTTCGCCGGCGTTGCGAAACACACCGACATATTTTTCCTGCTCGCTGGACAAGGTCGATTCCGACAGCAGTTCGGCCATACCGATGATGGCATTCAGCGGGGTGCGGATCTCGTGACTCATGCTGGCGAGAAAATCCGACTTGACCCGCGACGCCTCAAGCGCCTGGTCACGCGCGACCGCCAGTTCGCGGGTCTGCTGACGTACCTGTTCTTCGATCACGCGGTTACGCGCCTCGAGCTCACGCGCTTGTAGATCCTTGGCGCGCGCCAACGCGACCAGCAGCAAGGTTACGCCCACCCCCAGCACAGTCGCGACCAGCACCAAGCCGGTATCGATACTGCCCCAGCGCAGATCCTTGATCGTCACCAGCCATGCCGAGAAATGATTGAGCCGCACCGAGCTTTCCTCGCGCAGCGTATCCACCACCCAGCCACCGCCATCGCTCGCGCTCGCATTGCGCGTGTAAACCCGTTGCCGACCGGCCACGCCTTCCGACACCGCATAGAGCGTGAAACTGAGACTCGGATCGATGGTTTGTGCACCCACCAGACCAGCCAGATCCACGCTGATGACGGCGCAATCAAAGCCACCGTTGGCGGCTCCACGCCGCGCATTAGGTTGGATCAGGTAGAGCACCTTGCCACGGTCCTGGTCACGGTCAGGTGCCAGCGGCACCGCCGCATCCTGACCGATGACGCTGGTCACGGTGTCGCGCGCGCGCGGGTCGCTCGCCAGCAGCGCCACCACCGCCGCACCGGCCGCTTTGCCGGTCTCCTGAATCACCCGTGCACTACCATCGGCCGCAATGCGAATACGCGCCATGCCGTCAATGAAGGCGTAACGTTTCAGCGAGCCGGCGGTGTACTGCGCGAAGCGCGTCTGGTCATCGTGTTCGTCGGCCGCTACGAAACTGGCGAGATTGGCAATGATGGCATCGGCGGTGCGAACGTTGGCGTCGACCTCGTTACGTACCGAAATGGTGTTGAAATTGAAATCGCGGGTTTCGTTACGCAGCGCGTTGTTCCACGCCAGGACGATCAACACGCAGGAAAAAGAAACGCCGAGCGCAGCGGCAACGAAATAGAAGAAGGACGAGGACGTGTGCCGCTGGGCTTTGCTGGGTTGCTCCGCCATCGACGCTACTGCCGTGCTGTCAGTTCGACTCAAGCACCGGACACCACGTCGACTCGCGCCAGATAGTCGGCCAATTGCTCGATACCTTGCAGGATGGTCTGACCGTCAGACGCCAGCGCAGCCCGCTCAATGGCGGCACCGATGGTGGTAATGGGGTCGAAGCCGTAACCACCGCCCGCCCCCTTCATGCTGTGGCCGATCATGCGGATGTCGACGAAATTGCCGGCCTCAAGCAGCGTCTTCAGCTTGTCGACATCTCGACGACGATTGTCCAGGAAGCCCGGCACGAGATCGGCCAGATCGGGATCGATGATGACGGCGATACGCTCAATCATGGGCGCTCCAAGTGCAGTCAAAAGCAAGTTTGCAACGCCGAATCAATCGTCATCCGAAGCGTCGGCGCCCTCGCGATAGCTCGCGGCGTCTAGCTCGTATTGACTAAGCAGTTTATAGAATTCTGTGCGGTTACGCCCCGCGATGCGCGCGGCATTCGCGACGTTACCGCCACTGATGCGCAGCACGCTGACCAGATAGTTACGCTCGAATTCAGCTTTGGCATCTTTCAGCGTCTTGAATTGCACCGGCTGCTGGCGCAGCGCCCGCTGCGCCATGGCGAGCGGAATGATGTCACCCGTGTAGAGCGTCGAACACAATTCCACCGCATTGATCAATTGGCGGATATTGCCGGGCCACGAAGCGCCGGCCAGATAGGCGACGGCGTCAGGCGCGAAGCGCTTCTTGGATGTGCCCGCGCGGGTGGCGTTCTGGACGAGGAAATGATCGAGCAGCAGCGGGATATCATCGGCACGTTCGGCAAGGCGCGGCATCTTGAGCGGCACCACATTCAAGCGGTAATACAAATCCTCGCGGAATTCGCCCTTCTCGACCAGCGACTCAAGATCGTTATGGGTCGCCGAAATAATGCGAACATTGACCGGCACGCTTTTGATCGAACCGACCGGTCGTACTTCGAAGTCCTGTAACACGCGTAATAACTTGACCTGTAGCCCTAGCGGCATGTCACCGACTTCGTCGAGGAACAAGGTGCCGCCATCGGCGGCGAGGAACAGACCGTCATGGCGATTGGTGGCGCCGGTAAATGAGCCCTTCTCGTGGCCGAACAACTCCGACTCCAGCAACTGCTCAGGGATGGCGCCACAGTTGACGCCGATGAAGGCGTGATCGCAACGGCGACTGCCCGCATGAATGGCGCGCGCCAGTACTTCCTTGCCGGTGCCGGTCTCACCATTGATGAATACCGTCACGTCACCACGCGCGACCAGTTCGGCCTGCTCGAGTAACTCCACCATCACGTCGCTGCGGTAAATGACGCTGCGATCGAAAGCCGTCAGGCCATTGGACCGTCGCGGGCGGATATGGGTGTTGATCTCCTCAAGAAAGGCTTCCTTGGCGATAGGTTTGGTCAGAAAGGCCGAAGTACCGAGATGCGTGGCCTTAACCGCGTCGGGAATACGCGCCTGACCGCTCAGCATGATGACCGGCGTGAGAGGATTCTCGGCGTGGATGCGCGTGACCAGGGTCATACCATCCATTTCCTCCATGAATAAATCGGTGACAACCATGTCTGGTCGCGCACTCGTCAGTTGACGCAGCGCATCCTCACCTGAGCGCGCGAGCAACGGCGTGAAGCCGGCGCTCTGCAGCCACTTGGACAACAGATTGAGCATATCCTGATCGTCGTCGACGAGCAGAACGGTGCCGGCGCTGAGCTTGGACATATCCATTATCTTGACGTCAGGCCGTGCAGTGCCGGTGTGCGTAATGACGCTGACACACGCGTGCGATGCGCATCATTCGACCGTGACCGACTTGGCCAAGTTACGCGGTTGATCGACGTCTGCACCGCGTATCACGGCGACGTGGTAGGCCAACAGCTGCAGCGGTATGGTGTAGACGATGGGCGCTATCGGATCTTCGACCGGCGCCACGTCCAGCACATGAATATCGGGCTGCTTGGTCACTTCGACGCGCGAATCGGCAAAGATATACAGCTGACCGCCACGCGCGCGCACTTCTTCGAGATTCGATTTCAGCTTTTCGAGCAGTTCATTGTTGGGTGCCACCGCAATCACCGGCATGTCTTCGTCGACCAGCGCGAGCGGACCATGCTTGAGCTCGCCCGCCGGGTAGGCTTCGGCGTGGATATAGGAAATTTCCTTGAGCTTGAGCGCGCCTTCCATGGCGATGGGATACATCGAGCCGCGCCCCAGGAATAAGGTGTGATGCTTGTGGGCGAAGGCCTGCGACATATCGGCAATGCGGTCATTGAGTTCGAGCACGCCGTTGATCTTGCCCGGCAGGCTTTCGAGCTGACGCACGAGCTCACGCTCCTGCTCCGGAGGCATGCCATGACGACGGCCAAGCGCGACCACCAGCAACATGAGTGCCACCAACTGGGTGGTGAAGGCCTTGGTCGAGGCCACGCCGATCTCGGGACCGGCGCGGGTCATGAGTACGAGTTCTGATTCGCGGGTCAGCGAACTCTCCGGTACGTTACAGATGGCCAGGGAATGGCATACGCCCCAGCGCCTCGCCTCACGCAAAGCCGCCAACGTATCGGCCGTCTCGCCAGATTGGGAAATCGTGACGAACAGCGAATTGGGCATGACGACCGGCTTGCGATAGCGGTATTCACTCGCGACTTCAACGGTGCATGGCACGCCGGCCAGACCTTCCAGCCAATAACGCGCCACCAGGCCGGCGTGAAAGCTGGTGCCACAGGCAACGATCGTCACCGATTTGACTTGGTCGAGAATGTCCTTGGCATCGAAGCCGAAGGCCGAGTCGAGCACGGTGCCGTTCTCGATGCGCCCTTCGAGCGTTTCGGCGGCGGCGCGCGCCTGGGTGAATATCTCCTTGAGCATGAAATGCCGATAGCCGGATTTCTCCGCAGCATCGGCCGACAGTTTAGACAATGATTCCGCGCGCGTTACCGGCCGGCCCTTATCGTCGTAGATACGCACCTGCTCGCGAGTGATCTCGGCGATGTCACCTTCTTCCAGGAAGATGAAGCGCTGGGTGACCGGCAGCAACGCAAAGACGTCGGATGCGACGAAGTTCTCGCCGATACCAAGGCCAATGACGAGCGGACTACCCCGTCGTGCGACGACCAGACGATCCGTAGAGGTGGTCGACAACACGCCCAGCGCATAGGCGCCTTCAAGATCAGCGGTGGTACGACGCACGGCCTGCAAAAGGTCATCGCCCTGCTGCAGATAGTCATAAATGCGATTGACCACCACTTCTGTGTCGGTGTCGGACGTAAAAGTGTGCCCGGCGGCGATCTGCTCGGCGCGTAGTCGCTCATGGTTCTCGATGATGCCGTTGTGCACCAGCGCGACGGTCTCGCGACACATATGCGGGTGGGCATTGCGGATCGACGGCACACCGTGGGTGGCCCAGCGCGTGTGAGCAATGCCCAGACCGCCGGCATGAGGTTGCGATTCCAGCGCCTCTTCTAGTACCCGCACCTTGCCTGCAACGCGCACCCGCTGAACCGTCTTGTCCCTAACGGTCGCGATACCCGCCGAATCATACCCACGGTATTCCAGTCGCTTCAGACCTTCGACCAAGATGGGCGCGACATCGCGCTGAGCGATAGCTCCAACTATTCCGCACATGTAGGGTGTAATTCCGTCGTTGAAAAATTTGTCACGGTTGCGGCCGGCTGATCGCTGAAGAGCGATGCGGCTCGCCGGGCAACTGCAATTGATCGGCGATCCATCTTCGAGCCTGCATGGTCTGGTTGGGAGTGATCAAGTGTTCCACGGTCTCCAGATATTCCCGCGCCCTCCGATTGCCCTGACTGCTCGCCTGAAACAACCACCCGTACGCCGTCACGTTGTCCCGGGGTACGCCCCAACCGCGCATGTACAACACGCCAAGATTGCGCTGCGCGTCGGCATTCGCTGCACGGGCGGCGCGTTCGAACCATTGCGCCGCCACGCTGAAATCGCGCTCGACGCCCAGCCCGAGATAATAATGAATGCCAACGAAATTAGTTGCGGCGCTATCGCCATTATCGGCGCGCCTGAGAAATGACTTGAAAGAGGTTTGGTAATCGCCGGCCATGAAGCGCTCTAGAGCGTCCTGATCGTCACGACAGCCTGGCAGTGCAAGCAGGGCGCCCAGCAGTGCCAGAACTCCCAGGCGCATCATCGTCCTCCGCAGCCCAGCCGTGGCGTGCAACATCGGGGTCGGTTCTTTCACCTTGCCGGCACTACTTACTTGTGCGCGTGGCGGAATATTAACCTGTCGCCGGGCAGCGTCCGATGGCGGTCATCCTCGGAATCGATGGCAATAAGACGAATGAATGGTCGGGGCGAGAGGATTCGAACCTCCGACCCTCTGCACCCCATGCAGATGCGCTACCAGGCTGCGCTACGCCCCGACAAGACTTTCAAATGGCCACCGTCCGGAGCCAACTCCGGACCTCGACAGGTTAGATGGATTCGGACTTTCTGACTACCGGTTTGCACCCCAACGCGCCGTAAGGCTGACGCGTTGGGCAAAATGTCTGCGCCAATCAGCGACGCAGGATATCGAGCACCTCTTCAAGTTCGATACGCAGTTGGCGCACAATCTGCTGGCTCATGCTCGAATCCGCCTTGACCTCTTCACCCGACAGCTTCTGTCGAGCGCCACCGATGGTGAATCCGTGCTCGTACAAGAGACTGCGGATTTGCCGAATCAGGATCACATCCTGACGTTGGTAATAGCGTCGGTTACCGCGGCGCTTGATCGGCTTGAGCTGCGGAAACTCCTGTTCCCAATAGCGCAGGACGTGCGGCTTCACCGCACATAGTTCACTGACTTCGCCAATGGTGAAGTAGCGCTTGCCAGGAATGACGGGCAGTTCGTTATTGTTCGATGCTTCCAGCATAGGCTTCTACTCTGGCTTTTAATTTCTGGCCGGGTCTGAACGTCACAACGCGACGTGCAGTGATGGGAATCTCCTCACCGGTTTTGGGATTCCGCCCGGGCCGCTGGTTTTTATCGCGAAGATCGAAGTTGCCAAACCCGGACAGTTTGACCTGTTGCCCTGCTTCCAAAGACATGCGGATTTCTTCGAAAAAGGCCTCGACAAGTTCCTTAGCCTCGCGTTTGTTGAGGCCCAAGTCCTCAAACAATCGTTCGGCCATTTCGGCTTTCGTCAACGCCATCGAATTAGTCCCTCAAGGTTCCCCCAACGCGCTCACGCAACTGCGCGAGCACGCGCCTTACCGCCTGCTCGACCTCGTCGTCAGTAAGAGTGCTAGAAAGGGTCTGAAAAATCAAGCCTAAG
>JAYWAC010000007.1:0-7801 GCA_043782755.1 Pseudomonadota bacterium
CTGACCACCTTGCGTTTCGGTGCCCGCGAGGGGCTCAAGATCGCCGCCATTGCCACCTCGTTCGTGGTGGCGGTACGTCTGGGATTGGGGTTCGGCGTAGCCAATTCCCTGATCCTGGCGGCGATGATCTGGCTGCCCGCCTGGGCATTGGCCAATGTTCTGCGCGTTCGACGCGCGCAGGACTGGCCACTGATGCTGGCAGCCTCGATGGTGTTGATGTATGCGGCCGCGTTGCGACTCGCGGTGGGTAATGTCGCGGTCTTCTGGCGCGAGATGCTGAAGACGTTTTTTGAACTCGTGGCCAAGGACGCCGGCGCGCGCTTCACGACCGAGCAGTTAGACTTCTTCGCTGCGCAGATGCACAGCTGGACCTTGATTGCGATATTCGTGTTGCTGTGCGGGATGATCCTGCTGGCGCGCTGGTGGCAGGCCGAGTTGTATAACCCGGGCGGCTTCGGTTCGGAGTTTCGCGAGCTGCGCTTGCCGCGCAGGCTGACGATGGTGGCGGGCGCCTTGGCACTCGCTTATGCCTTCGGTCGCGAGGGTGGGTTGGTGCTCGACCTTGCCGGTGACGCTTGTGTATTACTGGTGGTATTGTTTGCCCTGCAGGGGCTTGCAGTGATCCACTTCCTGGCACGCGTGAGAGGTCTGGCCGGCACTTGGCTGATCACCCTCTATGTGATGCTTGTGCTGGTGCCGCATGTGGCCGGGCCAATCCTGGCGACCACGGGACTCGCGGACAATATCGTCGACTTCCGTCGTCTTGGCGGCAGTCGACAGCCGTAACGCGGGCATGACGCCGCGCCGGCTCACGGTGACGAAGATTCGATTGAGGACGATGTGATGGAAGTTATCCTGCTGGAAAAGATTCACCGGCTTGGCAACCTGGGCGACAAGGTCAATGTGGCGCCCGGTTATGGCCGCAATTTTCTGATCCCGACCCGCAAGGCGGTGCCGGCCACGGTGGCGAATATCGCCAAGTTCGAGGAGCAGCGTGCCGGACTTGAGCGCGTGCAGGCCGATGCGCTGGGCCGCGCCCAGGCGCGCGCCGCGCAGCTCACCGACATGTTGCTGACCATCACCGCCAAGGCCGGTGCTGAAGGCAAGTTGTTCGGTTCGGTGGGCACGCTCGACATCGCCGAAGCGATCGTGGCACTGGGGGCCGAGGCCGAGAAGCGCGAAGTGCGCCTGCCGGAAGGGCCATTGCGTGAAATCGGCGAATACGACGTCGAAATTCATCTGCATCCCGACGTCAACGCCACGGTCAAGGTCAAGATCGTGCCTGAGGACGGGGTTCCCGCAGCGCAGTGACGCCGCGCGTAACCTGCTGCTGGCGGCTGCTGCCGCCTGCCGAGGTGTAGCGATGGCGGGAGATTATTCCACGCCGGTGCGCGCGCCATTCGATGCGGCGCTAGACGCACTCAAGGTTCCGCCTCATTCGATTGAAGCCGAGCAAGCTGTGCTCGGCGGTTTGATGATCGACAACGAGGCCTGGTCCAACGTTGTCGAACGCTTGAACAGCGACGACTTCTATCGACGCGATCACGCCAGCATCTTTCGCGCGCTGGAGATGCTGGCCAATGACAGCAAACCCTTCGATGTCGTGACACTCGGCGACTGGCTGGGCGAACGCGGCCAGCTGCAGGACGTCGGCGGCATGGCCTATCTCGGCGAGCTTGCCGAAAACACCCCCAGCGCGGCCAATATCGCAGCCTATGCCGATATCGTTCGGCAGCGTTCCATCCTGCGGGGCTTGATCAGCGCCGGCACTCAGATTGTCGAAAGCGCGTTCCGTACCGAAGGCCGCAATCCCGACGAACTGCTCGATCTGGCCGAGAGCCTGGTGTTCGAAATCGCCGAGCGCGAATCGAAAGGCCGGCGCGGTTTTCGCCCGATCAAGGAACTGCTGGTCGATGCGCTCGAACGCATCGACTTGCTGTTCCAGCGTGACAACCCCATCACCGGGGTCGCGACCGGCTTCTATGAACTGGACAACATGACTTCCGGTCTGCAGAAGTCGGATCTCGTCATCATCGCCGGCCGCCCGTCCATGGGTAAGACCGCGTTTGCGATCAACATCGCCCAACATGCCGCCATCAAGGAAGAACTGCCGGTCGCGGTGTTCAGTATGGAAATGCCGAGCGAACAGCTTGCCATGCGTATGATGTCTTCGCTCGGTCGCATCGATCAGCACAAGGTCCGTACTGGTCGTTTGAGCGATGACGATTGGCCGCGCCTGACCCACTCGGTCGGTATTCTTTCCGAAGCCAAGATGTTCATCGACGATACGCCGGCGCTGACGCCTAGCGACCTGCGCGCACGCTGCCGCCGCCTCGCGCGCGAACACGGCATCGGCCTCGTCGTCATCGACTATCTGCAGCTCATGCAGGTGCCCGGCACGAAGGAAAATCGTGCCACGGAAATCTCGGAAATTTCGCGCTCGTTGAAAGCACTGGCCAAGGAATTGTCCTGCCCGGTGATCGCGCTCTCACAGTTGAACCGCAGTCTGGAAAGCCGCCAGGACAAGCGGCCGGTGATGTCCGATCTGCGTGAATCGGGCGCTATCGAGCAGGACGCCGACGTCATCATGTTCATCTTTCGCGACGAGGTCTATAACGAAGACAGTGCCGACAAGGGCATCGCCGAAATCATCATCGGCAAGCAGCGCAATGGCCCCATCGGTTCGCGCAAGCTGCGCTTCTTCGGTGAATACACCAGCTTCGAGAATCTCGCCCACGACTACGTTCACGAGTCCCGCGAATGACGCGACCCGCGCGGGTCATCATCAACCCTCGAGCGGCCCGACATAATCTCGAATGGGTGCGCCGTCACGCGCCCGCTGCGCGGGTGATGGCGGTGATCAAGGCCGATGGCTATGGCCACGGGATTGCGCGCATGGCGCGCATCTTCGCTGGCGCGGATGCGCTCGCGGTGGCCGCTATTGAAGAGGCGGTGACGATACGCGAGGCCGGCATCGGCAAACCCATCGTATTGCTCGAAGGTCCGTTCGAAGCGGCTGAGTTGGAACTGGTCGACGCGCTCGGTCTCGAAATCGTGGTGCATAACCACGAGCAACTCGAGATGCTGCACGGCGCGCCGGCACTGCGTGCGCTGTGGCTCAAGTTCGATACCGGCATGCATCGTTTAGGTTTCGATCCCGAACGCGCGCCCGAAGCCATTGCGCAAGCCCGCGCGCTCGGTATTCCGCTGCGCTTCATGACCCATTTCGCCAATACCCATCATCGCGGCGATGCCAGCGTGGATCGCCAGATCGATCGATTTGAAGAATTGTTAGCAGGCGTGGAGGGTGAACGCAGTCTCGCCAATTCCGGCGCTGTGCTCGGTTATCCGCGCGCCCACGCTGATTGGGTGCGGCCGGGGCTCATGCTTTATGGCGTGTCGCCCTTCGATCACGAAGTGGGAGTGGATCTCGGCCTCGAACCGGTCATGACCTTGCGCTCGCGTTTGATCTCGGTGCGCTATGTGCGCGCCGGTGAAGCGGTCGGCTATGGTGGCGCCTATGTCTGCCCCGAGGACATGCCGGTGGGTGTGGTGGCCTATGGTTATGGCGACGGGTATCCGCGTCATGCCCAGACCGGCACGCCGGTGCTGGTGCGCGGCATACGCACGCAAGTCATCGGCGTTTGCTCGATGGACATGATGACGGTCGATCTGCGTCCGGTATCCGATGCGCGCTTCGGCGATCCTGTCACGCTATGGGGTGTGGGTCTGCCGATAGAGGAAGTAGCGCGCGCCTCCGGCACCGTGCCTTACGAACTCCTGTGTCGCGTGCGCATGCGCGCGCACTACGAGGAGGGTGAGCCATGAAGCCAAGGAAACAATTCCAGTGCCAGCGCTGTGGCGCGGTCTTCAGTAAATGGACCGGGCAGTGCACCGACTGCAACGAATGGAATTCGATCATCGAGACCCTGGTCACCAGTGGCAACGAGCGCCGCAATCGCATGACGACTACCCCGGCGCGCGTGCATGCCTTGGCCGACATCGCCCATGAAGAAAACCCGCGTCTCGCCACCGGTCTTGCCGAACTTGATCGCGTCCTGGGCGGTGGTCTCGTGACGGGCTCGGTGGTGTTGCTCGGTGGTGACCCCGGCATCGGCAAGACCACCTTGTTGTTGCAGAGCCTGGCGGCAGTCAAGACCTTGGCCAATGTCACCGCGCTCTATGTCAGTGGTGAGGAATCGGCGTCGCAGATCGCCTTGCGCGCTGAACGTTTGAAACTGCCGGCCGCCGATCTTCTGCTGCTGACCGAGACCGATATCGATCGCGTGCTCGACGAGGCGGCGCGTCTGAAGCCGGCAGTGATGGCCATCGATTCCATCCAGACGGTGTTCAGCGAATCCTTGCAGTCACCGCCCGGCAGTGTCGCACAAGTGCGCGAATGCGCGGGCCGACTGGTCAGTTTCGCCAAGTCCAGCGGCACGGCGGTCTATCTCATCGGTCACGTCACCAAGGATGGCTCCATCGCCGGTCCGCGCGTGCTTGAACACATGGTCGATGCCACGCTTTATTTCGAAGGCGATCCCGACGGTCGCTACCGCATGATACGCGCCATCAAGAATCGCTTCGGCGCCGTCAACGAGCTCGGCGTGTTCGCCATGAGCGATGGCGGCTTGCGCGAAGTCAGCAACCCGAGTGCCATCCTGTTGTCGCGTCATGGCGAGCCCGTGCCGGGTTCGGTGGTGATGATCACGCGTGAAGGTACACGACCCTTGCTGGTCGAAGTGCAGGCGCTGGTCGACGAATCGCAGCTCGGCAATGCGCGGCGCGTGACGGTCGGCATCGATCAGAATCGCTTGTCGATGTTGCTCGCGGTCTTGAATCGCCATGGTGGGGTGTCGACCGCCGGCATGGATGTGTATGCCAACATCGTCGGTGGCGTGCGCGTCAGCGAGACCGGGGCTGATCTCGCGATCTTGATCGCGGTGTTGTCGAGTCTGCGCAATCGACCGCTACCGATGGATCTCGTGGCCTTTGGCGAGATCGGTCTGGCCGGTGAGATTCGTCCGGTGACGGGCGGGCCTGAGCGCCTCCGCGAAGCGGCCAAGCACGGCTTCAAACGTGCCATTGTGCCGAAGGGCAATGCCCCCAAGCCACTGCCGTTGGATATGGAAGTGCATGTCGTTACGCGCCTGGATGAGGCGCTAGCGGTGAGTAAATCCTTCGATTCTTGAGCGCGTAGTGCGTTGCCGTGCAAGTCCGGCGAACTCAGCCGTCGCCGTCGTGCAGGACTTCCTGGGCGGCGCTGCTTCTGATCTGCGTGCTGCCAGCAAGCGTCAGGCGTGCGGTCTTCACCGCGCGTTCGGCGGTCTGCACGATTTCAATGGTGATGTGACCGAGACGGAAAGCGGTGCCGGTGATGGGAATGTCTTCGAGGGTTTCGAGAATGAGTCCATTGACGGTCTTCGGCCCACCGATAGGCAGGCCGAAACCGTAGACGCGATTGATGGCGCGAATATTCGCGCTGCCATCGACCAGGAAGCTGCCGTCCTCCTGCGGGTAGACATCGCGCGCGTAGATCTGCGGGTCGGTGGTGAATTCGCCGACCACTTCTTCGAGTAAATCCTCCAGTGTGACCAAGCCTTCGATGTCGCCATATTCGTCGACCACGAAGGCGATGCGCTGCTTCTGCTTCTGGAAATTCAACAACTGCACGTAGAGATCGGTGGTCATCGGCACGTAATAGGGCTCGACCAGCAAAGTGCGTAGATCGCCGACCGTGAAGTCGTCGCCCGAACGCAAGGTCTTGGCCAAGCGCCGCAGATGCAGCAAGCCTTGGATGTTGTCGATGTTGCCGGCGTAGCAGGGCACGCGCGTGTGGCGGCAGTTCATGAGCTGCTCGAGCACATCCGGCCATTCGTCGTCGAGGTCGATGCCGTAGATCTCACCGCGCGGCACCATGATGTCTTCGACGGTGGCCGTTTCCAGATCGAGAATACCGAACAACATCTGTTGATGCTGATGCGGAATCATGGCGCCGGCTTCCTTGACCACCGTGCGCAGCTCTTCGCGGCTTAAGGATTCCCGCGCGCGCTTCAGTTCACGCACGCCGAGGAGGGCCAACACGCCGTTCGAGACCCAGTTCAAGGACCACACGAAAGGCCACAGCACGAATTGCAACGGCCGCAGCACGAAGGCGGCGGGAAAGGCGATGCGTTCGGGATGAATAGCGGCGAGGGTTTTGGGTACCACTTCGGCAAATACCAGCACGATGGCGGTCAACACGGCGCTGGAGGCGATCAGCGCGCGTTCGCCCCACACCTCCAAGGTCACTACGGTCGCGATCTGGGCGATCAGGATGTTGATGAAGTTGTTGCCGAACAGCAGCAGGCTGATCAGGCGGTCGGGACGTTCGAGCAGCTTCTGTGCGGACTGCGCGGCGCGATGACCGCGCTCGGCGAGATGCTTCAGACGATAACGATTGAGCGTCATCATCGCCGTCTCGGCGCTGGAGAAGAACGCCGAGACGAGGATCAGCACCGCCACCACGATGGCGAGCATGACCATCGACTGGCCACCCATGTCGGTCACCTGGACGCCTTCCATCAGGATCGGTGCAGGATGAGTTCGAGCACGAATTTCGAACCGAAGAAGCCGAGCGCCAACAACACAAAACCAGCGATCAGTAATTTCACCGCGCGCCGACCGCGCCAGTGCCATTGATAGCGCCCTGCAAGCAACACCGCGAAAGTCGTCCAGGCCAGTGCCGAGAACACGATTTTGTGACCGAGATGCTGGGCGCGCACATCCTGGATATAGGGCACGCCGACCATGAGGCCCAAGCTCAATAAGACGAAGGCGATGCCGGTCAGCTGAAACATGAGCTGCTCCATGGTTGCGAGTGGCGGCAGGAAGCGCAACACCGGCGTGTGGGTCTTCAAGCGCCGTTGCGCGAAGCTCAGGTAGAGCGCCTGCAGGGCGGCAATCGCGAACAGGCTATAGGCGATCAAGGACAGACCGATGTGCAGCGCGAGCCCGGCTGGCAGGTGCGATAGCAAACGTTGATCGGTGAACGACAGCGACACGCCGACAATGACTGCGGTGAAGGGCAGAATCACCACCGCTAGACTCGCTACCGGCGCGCGCAGCGTGGCGATGATGGTGATGGCAGCGATCAACCAGGCGACCAGCGAAGCGGCGCTGAAGATGCCGAGATTGATGCCTTCGGCGGTCACCATCATCGGATACAGCGCGAGCGCGTGTGCGACGAGAGCGGCGAACGCGAGCACGGCCGTGCTCGGACGCGGTGCATGGGAGCTGGGCGCGGCGCGCGCGATTTCGGACGTCTTGACCGCCACCGCCAAGTACAGGGCGATAGCCGCGAGCCCGAAAATAAATACATTCATGGGCATGGGATGAGGGCTACTCGGGCACCGATAATGGCATAATTGCCACCGCTAATGAAGCGCACCCGGAGCCCGCTCCGGCCCTCAAAACGAGCCAATCCCAGGCACCTGCATGTTCAATAACCTCACCGGTCGGCTCAGCGCCGTCGTCAAGAATCTGAGCGGGCGCGCGCGCCTGTCCGAGGAAAATATCGACGAAGCGCTGCGCGATGTTCGCGTCGCCCTGCTTGAGGCTGACGTCGGTCTGGAAGTGGTGCGTGACTTCATCGCTGATGTGCGTATGCGTGCCGTCGGCCAGGAAGTGATCGGCGCCCTGACGCCGGGCCAGGCCTTGATCCGGGTGGTGCGTGATGAACTGACCCACCTCATGGGCGACGAGAACCGCGCGCTGGATCTCGCTGCCACGCCGCCGGTGGTGGTGTTGATGGCCGGCCTGC
>JAYWAC010000008.1:0-20654 GCA_043782755.1 Pseudomonadota bacterium
TTTGCCGTCGCGCATTCCCAATTTACTGGTCAATGGTTCGAGCGGCATTGCGGTTGGCATGGCGTCGATATCGAGCGTAGGATCGTCGATCAGCGCGACGCAGGCGTCGATCACTTCACGCAGATTATGCGGCGCGATATTGGTCGCCATGCCAACCGCAATGCCGCTCGAACCATTGACCAGTAAATTGGGAATGCGCGACGGCAAAACCGTCGGTTCGCGCTCCTTACCGTCATAGTTGTCGACGAAATCGACGGTGTCTCTGTCGATGTCGGCCAACAGTTCGTTGGCGATGCGATCGAGGCGGCACTCGGTGTAGCGCATCGCCGCTGGCGCGTCGCCGTCGACCGAGCCGAAGTTGCCCTGACCATCGATAAGCGTGTAACGCAGGGAGAAATCCTGCGCCATACGCACCAGCGTGTCGTAGATCGCGCTGTCGCCGTGGGGATGGTATTTACCCATCACCTCACCGACCACGCGCGCGCACTTCACATAGGGGCGGTTCCAGACATTACTTGTTTCCTGCATCGCGAACAGCACGCGGCGATGCACCGGTTTCAAGCCGTCCCGGGCATCCGGTAGTGCGCGTCCCACGATTACGCTCATCGCGTAATCCATGTAGGACTGGCGCATTTCGTCCTCGATGTTGACAGGCACCAGTAGGCGCGCGAAATCGACCATGGGAAGTAAAATAACTTATTGAATTTTTATAGGAATTTCCCGGCGACGGGAAGTGCGGAGTATAGCATGCACAATTCGATCAAGGCACCCCTGGTTTGGTCGCGGCCGAAGTGGTGAAAAGGGCCGCGATACTGGCCGCATCCGGGCGTTCGATCACGCCTTTCTCGGTGACTAGCGCATCGATCAAATGGGCTGGCGTAACATCGAATACCGGGTTCAGGGCACGCACGCCAGGTGCCGCTATTTCCACACCACCGAGCTGCGTCAGTTCGCGGCCGTCGCGGTGCTCGATGACGATGTCCGCGCCGCTGGCGGTGGCCACGTCGACGGTCGATAGCGGCGCCGCGATCATGAAACGCACGCCGTGGGCACGTGCCAGGGTGGCAAGCCCGTAAGTGCCTATCTTGTTGGCAGTGTCACCATTGGCGGCAACGCGATCGGCACCGGTGATAACCCACTGCACCCGGCCCTCAGCCATGAGCCAGGCCGCCGCGCTATCGGCGATCAACGTCACGTCGATGCCGTCCTGCATGAGTTCCCAGGCGGTCAAGCGCGCACCCTGCAACCACGGTCGGGTCTCGCCGACATAGACCGCCGTGATGCGTCCATCGCGCCAGCCACTGCGAATCACACCGAGCGCCGTGCCATGACCGGCGGTTGCGAGCGCGCCGGCATTGCAATGGGTCATGACACCCGAACCAGGCGCGATGAGTGCCGCGCCGAAATCGCCCATGGCGCGATTGGCCGCGAGGTCTTCGTCGTGCAGATGCATGGCCAGCGCCAGGAGGGGCGCAAAGGGTTCGCCAACGATATCGGCGCAAGCTGCGCCCATCACGTCCAGCGCCCACATAAGATTGACGGCCGTCGGGCGGGTCTCACGCAGCATGGCGAGATCGCGCAGCACGCCGCGTCGCCATTCGTCCGGTACACGAGCGAAATGCTCGCGCGCTGAAAGCGCCACCGCATAGGCTGCGGTAATGCCGATGGCCGGTGCGCCACGCACCACCATCCGGCGTATCGCCTCGGCGGCACTGTCGACGTCGTGGCATTCGATGTAGTGCACGTCCTTGGGCAGAAGACGTTGATCGAGCAGCAGGAGATGATCGTCACGCCAACGTATGGCATGCGTGGCTTCGCTATTCTGCGACATGCCTGTGTTCCCTTAACTTTGCTGTGGTACTTTAGATCGAAATCGACGCCTGCTTAAGTTCTTCATGCCGCACACTGCACAGGCCATTCACGCCCGCTGGGTGATCCCGGTCGAGCCTGCTCACGTCATCCTCGATCATCACACCGTGCTCATCGAGGGTTCGCAGATCACGGCCATCCTGCCGACCGCGCAATGGCGCAGTCCAGGCGAGCACGTCGAAGAGATCGATCTTCCAGAGCATGCCCTGATCCCGGGCTTGATCAACGCCCATACCCACGCCGCCATGAGTCTGTTCCGCGGCATGGCCGATGATCGCCCTTTAATGGACTGGCTGGAGAATCACATCTGGCCGGCCGAGGCGCGCTCCGTTAATCGCGAGTTCGTGCGTGACGGCACGCGCCTGGCGGCCGCCGAAATGCTGCTCGGTGGCACGACCTGCTTCAACGACATGTATTTCTTCGGCGACGAAGCCGCCTCAGCCGCCATCGAAGCGGGCATCCGCGCCGTGATCGGCATGATCGTGATCGGTTTCCCCAGTGCCTGGGCGGCCGACGTCGATGAATACTTGCGCAAGGGCCAGGCGGTCCACGACAAGTTCCGTGATCACCCGCTCATTACCAGTGCGTTCGCGCCCCATGCGCCCTACACGGTCGATGACTCGGCGCTGCGCCGCATTGCGACGCTGGCCGAAGAGCTCGACTTGCCGGTGCACATGCACGTGCAAGAAACCCAGGACGAAGTGGAGCGCGCCATCGCAATGAGCGGCGTGCGGCCGCTGCGTCGTCTGCACGGCCTAGGCTTGGTCACGCCGCGCCTGCTAGGCGTGCACATGACTTGCCTCGACGCCGACGAACTCGATCTGCTGGCCTTAAGCGGCACCACGGTCGTGCATTGCCCGGAGTCGAATCTCAAGCTCGCGAGCGGCTTCTGCCCGGTCGCGAAGTTGCTGGCACGCGGCGTCAATGTCGCCTGTGGCACCGATGGCGCGGCCAGCAACAACGATCTCGACATGCTCAGTGAGATACGCACCGCCTCGCTGTTGGCCAAGGGCGTGGCCGGCGATCCCTGCGCCTTGCCAGCGCCCCAGGCTTTGCGCATGGCGACCTACAACGGCGCGCTCGCGCTGGGCCTGGAACGCTCGATAGGTTCGATCGAAGTCGGCAAGCAGGCCGATCTGGTCGCCATCGATCTCGGCGAACTGCGCGCGCGACCGGTCTACGACCCGGTCTCGCAGATCATCTACAGCGGGCATCGCGATCAGATCGCCCAGGTGTGGGTGGCTGGACGCCGCGTCGTACGCGACCGTCAACTCACCACCCTCGATCTGGCGGACCTACGTCAGTCAAGCGAAGACTGGGCGCAGCGCATAAGTCAGCCCTGAGTACACTCAGTCCTGAGGAATGCCGATAGCCTGGTCCCAGCGATTGACTATCGAACAGAATAGATCGGCCGTACGTTCGGCATCATAGATGGCCGAATGAGCGGCGGCCGGGTCCCACTGGAAGCCCGCCGCGCGCACCGCGCGCGCCAGCACCGTCTGACCATAGGCGACACCCGACAGCGCGGCGGTATCGAAGGTACTGAAATTGTGGAAGGGCATGTCCTTGATGCCGCAACGATCGGCCGCAGCCTTGACGAAAGCGAGATCGAAAGCCGGATTGTGGCCGACCAAAATCGCACGCGTGCAGGCGTGTTCGTTGATCTGGCGACGCACCGCGCCGAAGATTTCCTTCATCGCCTCGTTCTCCTCCACTGCCAGGCGGAAAGGATGAAAAGGATCTATTTTGTTGAACTCCAGCGCGCGACGCTCGAGATTGGCACCCGGGAAAGGCCGCACGTGAAAGGCGAAAGTGGCCTGACGGCGCCAACCGAGTGCGGGGTCGACTTCCAGAGTAACGGCGGCGATTTCCAGCAAAGCGTCGGTGCGGGCGTTGAAGCCGCCGGTCTCGACATCGACGATGACGGGCAGAAAACCGCGAAAGCGGCTGGCGATGACGTTGTCGTTCATGAGCGGCACGGCGCGCACAGGGCGACCCGTAACGCCGCCGTCAGCCATGCGATTGGCTTATGCGTGAGTGCTGCGTAAATTAATTTCAATGGAAAAGTCCAGGCTAGGAAACACCGATACCGAGGTCAGTCGCTGGGCGCTCGGCACCATGACTTTCGGCGCACAGAATAGCGCAGCCGAGGCTCATGCCCAATTGGACCAGGCAATCGCGGCCGGCATTACGCTGATTGATACCGCCGAACTCTATCCCGCGCCCGCCGATGCCGCGAGCTATGGCGAGTGCGAACGCATCCTCGGACGATGGCTGGCGCACTGCGCGCGGCGCCATCAACTCGTGCTTGCAACCAAGGCCGCCGGCCCGGCGGCCTTCGTGCCCTGGATCCGCGACGGACAATCGCGCCACGACAGTGCGAACCTGCGCGCGGCGGTAGACGGCTCACTCACGCGTCTCGGCGTCGATTACATTGATCTGCTGCAATTGCATTGGCCGGACCGCGCCACCCATTTCTTTGGCCAGCGCGGCTTCAAACCAGCGCTTGAGGAATCCGCCTTCAGCATCGAAGTGACTTTGCGCGCGCTCGAGCGACTCATCGCCGCCGGTAAGATTCGCCACATCGGCATCGCCAACGAAACCCCGTGGGGTTTAGCTGAGTTCCTGCGCCTCGCTGCGCAGCATGGTCTGCCGCGCATCGTCACTATCCAGAATCCCTACAACCTGCTCAATCGCGGCTTTGAAAGCGGTCTGGCAGAAATCGCCTGGCGCGAACACTGTGGGCTGCTGGCCTATGGACCACTGGCCGGTGGCCTCTTGAGCGGCAAATATACCGACGGTACGGCCAGCAATGAGGCGCGCTTGCTGCGCCATGCGCGGCATTATCGTCAGTTCACTTCTAACGCCGCCCATGCCGCCAGCGCGCGTTATGTCGCGATCGCGCGCGAAGCTGCTCTCGATCCGGCCGCCATGGCGCTGGCCTACGTTGCATCGAAACCCTACGTCACCAGCGTTATCATAGGTGCCACCACGACCGCGCAACTAGCATCCAATCTGCGCGCGGCCACGCTCAAACTGCCGCGCGACGTCATACGTGCCATCGACGCCGTGCACGAGGAGATTCCGAACCCGTGTCCCTGACCACTTCCGCCATTCCGCCACTGTCTGAACTCACCGCCCTGTCACCGCTCGACGGCCGTTACGCCCGCCACACCGGCGTGTTGCGCACTACCTGCAGTGAATACGGCTTGATTCGCTATCGCGTGCTGGTCGAAGTCGAATGGTTGAAGACCCTGGCCAACGAACCCGGCATCGTCGAACTGCCTACTTTAAGCGCCACCGCCCTGGCCAAGCTCGATAGCATCGTCGCGAATTTCGACAGCGACGCTGCGGCACGCATCAAGGCCATCGAGCGCACCACCAATCACGACGTCAAGGCAGTCGAATATTTTCTGCGCGAGCAAATCGGCGACGAGGCCGCGCTGGCGGGTGCGATCCCCTTCATCCATTTCGCCTGCACTTCGGAAGACATCAATAACCTTTCCTATGGCCTGATGCTGCGTGACGCGCGCACTGACATCGTCGCGCCGGCGCTGCACGGACTCAGTGATGAACTGCGACGCCTCGCCCATACCTTCGCCGACGTGCCCATGCTCGCGCGCACCCACGGCCAGACCGCCACACCGACCACCATGGGCAAGGAAATGGCCAATGTCTGCGCGCGCGCAGACGCTCAGATAGCGCAATTCGAAGCGGTCGCGCTGCTCGGTAAGATCAATGGCGCGGTTGGCAACTACAATGCCCACGTGATCGCCTATCCGGACATCGACTGGCCGGCGCTGGCCGCGCGCTTCGTCGGCGCGCTGGGTCTTCAGTTCAATCCCTATACCACGCAGATCGAGCCGCATGATTGCGTGGCGGCTTATTGCGATGCCTTGTCGCGAGTCAACACGGTGTTGCTGGATCTTGCGCGCGACATCTGGAGCTATATCTCGCTCGGTTACTTCCGCCAAAGGAAACTCGAACACGAAGTTGGTTCCTCGACCATGCCGCACAAGGTCAATCCCATCGACTTCGAAAATGCCGAAGGCAATCTCGGCCTCGCCGACGCGCTGCTCGGACACTTCGCGCGCAAGCTGCCGATCTCGCGTCTGCAGCGCGATCTGACCGACTCGACCGTATTGCGCAATCTTGGCGCCGCGCTCGGCTACACCATGATCGCCTGTCGTTCCTTGGCACAGGGTCTAGCCAAACTCGAAATCGATCGCGACACGCTGGCGCGCGATCTCGATCAAGCCTGGGAGATCCTCGCCGAGCCGGTGCAGACCGTCATGCGTCGCTATGGCATCAACGACTCCTACGAACAGTTGAAACAATTGACGCGTGGCCAGCGCATTGAGCGCGAAGGTCTGCATCACTTCATCGACGGACTCGCTATTCCGGCGGCGGCGCGCAACGCACTGAAAGCGCTGACGCCAGCCGGCTATATCGGGCTCGCGACCAAGCTCGCGCGTGAGATCTGAGATGGACGACGAAGGCGTCGCGCCCGCGCAGCACTTGCTCGGCGTCAGCGAGGCGCTCTTCGAGGTCAACACGCGCGCCGCACTGGCGCAAGTCAGCCTGGCCCTCGCCACTCAGGCGCGCCGCACGCTCGACATCGTCAGTCGTCATCTCGACGCGCCCTTGTACGACAACGAGGCTTTCGCCGTCGCCGTCAAACACCTCGCGCTCAGTCATCGTAGCGCCCGCATACGCTTGTTGATCCTCGACCCGCAGCCACTACTCGGCCAAGGCCATCGTTTGATCGAACTGGCTACGCGACTCACAAGCTTCATCGAAATACGCACGCCATCGCCGCAACATTGCAGCTTCAACGAAGCGCTGCTGATTGCCGATAACCAGGGCTATGTGCGACGCCAGTTCGCCGACCGCTATGAGGCGGAAGTGGACTTCTGCAGCCGGCAGCGCGCCGCCGCGCTGACTGAACGCTTTGAGCAGATGTGGCAACGCGGCCAGCTGGACGCGAATTTCAGGAGACTGCATTTATGACCCGCTTCGGTATGGCGCTGACGCTGCTCGTTTTCAGCCTCCTTGCGCATGCCGACCTGCTGGTCATGGAAATCGTTCCACTCAAACATCGTCTGGCGAATGATCTGCTGCCGACCTTGCGCGCGCTGGTAGCCGAGGGCGGCACCGTAACCGGCCTCAATAATCAGCTCGTGATCCGCACCACGCCGGCCAATCTGGCCGATCTGAAACAGGTGCTCGCGAGTCTCGATGTACGTCAACAGCAGTTGCGCATCACCGTGCGTCAGAATGTACAGGGCGCGAGCCAAGCGGCCGCCGACCAGCTCGCCGCGCGCCTGCGCGTCGGTGGCGGCGCAGCCTCCGCTGGCATGGGTGGGCCAGGCGATGCGCCGGGTGCCGCCATCCGCTATCAAGGCGAAAATGCCGGCGTCAGCGTCGAGAGCTATCGCACCCACGGCGAGGACGACCGCGCCAGCACCCACTTCATCATGGCCATCGAGGGCACACCGGCCTATATCACCACCGGCCAGTCCCTGCCCCTGCCCCAAAGTTCAGCGCTGCTCACACCCTATGGCGCCAACGTCCAGGAGTCGCTCACTTACCGTAACGTCGGCAGCGGGGTGTACGTGACGCCGCGCCTCGCGGGCGATGAAGTGACGCTCGAGATCTCACCCTATAGCGAACAGCTCAGTCGCGGTGGTGGCGGCATGATCGCCGAGCACAGCGTCAACACCGTGGTGCGCGGGCGGCTCGGTGAATGGCTGGCGCTGGGCGGTGCGACCAGTGCCAGTCACGACAGCAGCGGCAGCGAATTGACCCGCACCCAGAACAGCGACTCGAACGCCTACGACGTCTGGGTAAAAGTGGAAGTCGCCCCTTAAGTCCATGACAATAGCGGCCTCACGGTGCGACGCCCTCGGCGCCGGCCCAGGCCACAGGATCCTTTCTCGATGCTCTTACTCCGCGGCACCCGCGCGCTCTCGCCGTTTCGTCTCGACAAACTGCTGGCCGCCGGCTGCGCGCTGTGCGCTGAGCTCACCGCGCTCGAAGCCGAGCACGTCTACGTTGTCTGGCTGAACAAGCCGGCCGATGACAGCGTCCAATTGCGCCAACGCCTACTGGCCCTGACGCGCGCTGTGACGGTGATCGATATCGCCCAGGACAGCGCGCCCGATCTGCTGGTCGCGCCACGCCTCGGCACGCTCTCACCGTGGTCGAGCAAGGCCACCGACATCGCGCGCAATTGCGGCGCGCCGCTGGCGCGTATTGAACGCGTGACCGCCTGGCGTTGCACCGGTGTGAATGTCACCGACAACGCGAGTCTGCTACCCCTACTGCATGACCGCATGACCGAGACCGTACTCGCCACTTGGCATGATCTGACTCGTTTACAGAGTGATGCCGCGCCGCGTCCACTGCGCCATGTGCCGCTCGCCAGCGACGGGCGCCGAGCGCTGGTCGCGGCCAATCGCGATCTCGGCCTGGCGTTGGCCGACGACGAAATCGATTATCTGGTGACGCGCTTCACCGAACTCGCCCGCGACCCCAGCGACGTCGAACTCATGATGTTCGCGCAGGCCAATTCCGAGCATTGTCGCCACAAGATTTTCAACGCCACCTGGACCATCGACGGCGTGACCCAGGACAAGAGTCTGTTCGGCATGATTCGCAATACTTTCGCGACCCACCCCAACGACGTGCTGTCCGCCTATCGCGACAACGCCGCCGTCACGCGTGGCTATCACGCGCCGCGCTTCTACGCTGACCCCGCCAGTGGCGTATACAGCGAACGGCCCGAAGACATTCATATGGTGATGAAGGTCGAGACCCATAATCATCCGACCGCCATCTCGCCTTATGCTGGCGCCGCTACCGGTGCCGGCGGTGAAATCCGTGACGAAGGCGCGACGGGGCGCGGCGCGAAACCGAAAGCCGGTTTGACCGGCTTCAGCGTGTCCCATCTGCGCATTCCGACTTTGCCGGCGCCGTGGGAGCAAGAGCGGCCATTGAATCCGCGTCTCGCCAGCGCCTTAACCATCATGATCGAGGGCCCGCTGGGCGCGGCCGCCTTCAACAATGAATTCGGTCGACCGGCCTTGAACGGCTACTTCCGCAACTTCGAGCACCAGGCCGCCGGCACGCGCGGTCTGCTGCGTGGCTACGACAAGCCCATCATGCTGGCCGGGGGTCTCGGCAATATCCGCAGCGATCATGTCGAGAAGCTGCCGATGACGGCCGACGCCGCGATCATCGTGCTCGGTGGTCCGGCGATGTTGATCGGTCTCGGTGGCGGCGCGGCGTCCTCAGTCGGCTCGGGCGCTATCGATGCTGAACTCGATTTCGCCTCGGTACAAAGAGACAACGCCGAGATCGAACGTCGCGCGCAGATGGTGATCGACGCCTGTTGGGCAGCTGGCGAAAACAATCCCATTCTCATGATTCACGACGTCGGTGCCGGTGGCTTGTCCAACGCCATTCCCGAAATCCTGCACGATGGCGGTCGCGGCGGCGAAATAGCACTGCGCGCAATACCCAATGCCGAGCCCGGCATGACACCGCTAGAGATCTGGTGCAATGAAGCGCAGGAACGTTATGTGCTCGCGCTGCGCCCTCGCGATGTCGACGACTTCGTCGCGATCTGCGCACGCGAGCGCTGCCCCTATGCAGTAGTCGGTTATGCGAGTGCCGCCGAAAATCTCGCGCTGCGCGATGCTGCCGCGATCGGTGATGCCGCGCGCGCGCCCATCGATCTGCCAATGGACGTGATCTTCGGCAAGCCGCCACGCATGGAACGCAAGGCCGTGCATGTCGCGCCGCAACTCACAGCCTTTGACACTACCGACATCACAGTGGCCGAGGCCATCGATCGCGTGCTGCGTTTCCCGACGGTGGCCGACAAGCGCTTCCTGATCACGATAGGTGATCGCAGCGTCGGCGGTCTGTGTGTACGCGATCAGATGGTCGGCCCTTGGCAGGTGCCGGTCGCTGATTGCGCGGTCACCGCCAGCAGCTTTCGCGAGCGTTGCGGCGAAGCGATGGCGATAGGCGAACGCACACCGGTAGCCTTGCTCGATGGTCCAGCGGCGGCGCGTCTCGCCATTGCCGAAGCGATCACCAACATTGCGGCGGCGCGCATTCGTCGCATTGAAGACATCGTCATCTCGGCCAACTGGATGAGCCCGGCCGGCTTCGAGGGCGAGGACGCCAAGCTCTATGACATGGTGCATACAGTTGGCATGGAATTGTGTCCGGCGCTCGGCATCAATATCCCGGTCGGCAAGGACTCGATGTCCATGCAGTCTTCGTGGCGTGGCGCCGATGGCGAATGGCGCACGGTGTCGCCGGTGTCCTTGATCGCAACATCCTTCGCGCCGGTGATGGACATCGACGCCAGTTTGACGCCGCAGCTGCAAGCCGATCAAGACACCCTCCTGATGCTCATCGATCTCGGTCGCGATCGCCAGCGTCTGGGCGGCTCGATACTCGCGCAGTGTTATCAGGCGCTGGGTGACACGCCGGCCGATTGCGATAGCGCGCAGGATCTCGTCGAATTCTTCCGCGCCATTCAGGCCTTGAACGACGGCGGCTATCTGCTCGCCTACCACGATCGTTCCGATGGTGGTCTGCTGGTGACGATCGCCGAGATGGCCTTTGCCGGCCGTTGCGGTGTGACACTCGACTTGAGCGCACTCGCAGGCGACGACCTTGCCTGTCTATTCGCCGAGGAACTGGGTGCGGTGATGCAGATCCGCGCCATTGATCTGGAGCGGGTAATGGACTATCTACGCGACGCGACTGCGCTCGCCACTTGCACTCATGTCGTCGGTCGTCCTCAAGCCACGCGCGCACTGCGTATCGTGCGCGATGGACGAGATCTCTATGGCGCGAACTTGCATGACTTGCTGGCCGCCTTCAGTGCCACCACCCATGCCATGCAGCGCCTGCGTGACAATCCGCGCTGCGCCGATGAGGAACTCGCGACCATTCTCGATCCGCACGACGCCGGCCTCGGCGTGCATTTGCCCACGGTCGACTTCGCTCGTCATCGTCCAGTCGTGCGCAGCGGCACACGGCCGCGCGTCGCGATCCTGCGCGAGCAAGGCGTGAATGGCTATGTGGAAATGGCTGCGGCCTTCGATCGCGCCGGCTTCACCGCCGTCGATGTGCACATGACCGACATCATCGCCGGTCGTCACACCCTGACAGATATGCAAGGCCTGGCCGCCTGCGGTGGCTTCTCCTATGGCGACGTGTTGGGCGCCGGTCGTGGTTGGGCTGGCACCATACAGTTCAATGAACGCGCGCGGGCACGCTTCGAAGCCTTCTTCCAGCGCCCCGATACCTTCACGCTCGGCGTGTGCAATGGCTGCCAGATGCTAGCCCATCTCGCCGACAGCATTCCCGGTGCCAGCCACTGGCCACGCTTCGAGCGCAATGTCTCGGAACAATACGAAGCGCGTCTGGTGATGGTCGAAGTGCTGGAGTCATCGTCGATCCTGACGCGCGGCTTGACGGGTTTACGCGCACCGATAGTGGTGGCTCACGGCGAAGGTCGCGCCGCATGGCCGCAGGGCGCGACGCCCGATATGCGCGGCGCCTGTCTGCGCTATATCGATGGCGACGGCGCGCCGGCCACCCGCTATCCCCATAACCCGAACGGCTCGCCGCTGGGTCTCGCGGGCTTCGGCAGCGACGACGGCCGCGTCACCATTATGATGCCGCACCCGGAACGCGTGTTCTTGCGCCAGCAATACTCCTGGTTCCCGCCCGCGTGGTCGGACGCGGAAGGCCCGTGGCTATCGCTGTTCAATAACGCGCGAGCGTGGTTGGCGGGAGATTGATCGCAATGAATTCGACCATCCTCTTCTCTGCGGGTCCGACTTCAGTCGGACCCACAGAGGTAAAAATGCACCAGCGATAACTATTTTCGGAGGTTCACCATGGCTCGCGCATTGCTACTGATCGACATTCAGAACGATTACTTCCCGGGCGGCACCATGACCCTGTCGGGCATCGAACAAGCCGCCGATAACGCCGCGCGCCTGCTCACCCAGTTTCGCACCCGGGGCGAAGTGGTCTATCACGTGCAGCACCTCGCGACGCGCCCTGAAGCCGGCTTCTTCCTGCCCGACACCGAGGGTGCCGAGATCAATCCGCGCGTCGCGCCGCATAGCGGTGAATCGGTGACACGCAAACATTTCCCCAACGCCTTTCGCGCCACGTCATTGGCCGACATGCTACGTGAACAGCCCGTGGATGAACTCGTGATCGTCGGTGCCATGAGTCATATGTGTATCGACGCCAGCACGCGCGCCGCCTTTGACATGGGTTTCAGTTGCGTGGTCGTACACGATGCCTGCGCGACGCGTGATCTGAATTTCGGTGGTAATGCGATCAAGGCCGCCGATGTGCATGCTTCGTTTATGGCCGCCCTCGGCAGCGTCTATGCGCGTCTCACCACCACCGACGAGTTGTTGCGCGCTTGAGCGATGAAAGACGGCGCAGACCAGCCGCCACGCGACAAGAGTTTTCGCGAACTCATCGGCAAGGTGCGTCCGCTGGTCTACGACACCATCGAACCGCAACGTCTGCGCACGC
Source organism: Pseudomonadota bacterium (assembly GCA_043782755.1). GTDB lineage: Bacteria > Pseudomonadota > Gammaproteobacteria > JADJYF01. Next base: position 12,457 of record JAYWAC010000008.1, read on the forward strand.
CACCGCGACGGCGTCGAGTGGAACCCGAGACGTCCGCCGTCGCGCTCGAACCTGCGGCATCGCAACTGTTGGCCAGCGACAGTCTGGATGCCACGGCTGGTCAGGACTATCACCGTCCCGGCCTGCAAAATTCAGTCTTGCGGAAATTGCGGCGCGGCCAGTTCCCGGTGCAGGACGAAATCGATCTGCATGGCATGACGGTCCGCGAAGCGGGCGTACGTCTAGGAGATTTTCTTGTCCATGCGCGCGGTCGACGCCTGTCCTGCGTGCGCATCATCCATGGCAAGGGTTTGAGCTCGCCGGGCAAGAGTCCCGTCTTGAAGCCTCAGGTCGCGCGTTGGCTGCGCGCTCATGACGGCGTGCTGGCGTTTGCGCCAGCGCGAGTCGAGGATGGGGGCAGCGGCGCGATGTATGTCTTACTGCGCAGCCGTCGCGACTAACCGAGACTTTCCAGCAGACACACCGCGCTCGCGGCGATGCCTTCACCGCGCCCGGTGAAGCCCATCTTCTCGGTGGTGGTGCCTTTGACATTGACGGCCTCGATGGCAAGCCCGGTATCTTCAGCAATATTCGCGCGCATGGCCTCGACATGGGCCGAGATACGCGGCCGCTCACAGATCGCGACCGCGTCGATGTTAACGATGCTATAGCTTGCCTCGTCCAACAATTCCTTCACCCGCCGCAACAACACACGACTGCTGACGCCCTTGTAGGCTGGATCGGCATCGGGAAAGTGACGACCGATATCGCCGAGCGCGGCGGCGCCGAGCAAGGCATCGCAGATCGCATGGAGCAGCACGTCGCCGTCGGAATGCGCGGCGAGTCCATGTTCAAAAGGAATCTCGACACCGCCCAGCATCACGTGGGTGCCGTCCTTGAAACGATGGGCATCGTAGCCCTGTCCAACTCTCATTGCGTATTGTCTCCATGGGCAGCATGGCCCTGCGCCGCCAGAATGAGGGCGGCCAGGGCTAGATCTTCAGGGTGAGTAATTTTCAGATTGTCGGCATGGCCGGCCACCACGCGCGGTGTGAGACCGAGGCGTTCGATGGCCTGCGCCTCGTCGGTCACGATGACGCCATCAGCCAAGGCTGTTTCAATGGCGCGGGTCAGCGTGCCGAGACGGAACATCTGCGGCGTCAATGCATGCCACAGTTGACTACGCTCGACGGTCGCGACTATCGCGCCATCGGCAGCGCATCGTTTCAAGGTATCGCGCACCGGCGCGGCGAGAATGCCGCCCACCTCGCTGTCGCCCAAAGTCTCCAGCATGCGATCGAGATCGGCGACACGCACACAAGGCCGCGCTGCATCGTGCACCAGCACCCAGTCGTCAGGCGCGGCCTGCGTCGACAGCGCGTGCAGGGCCGCCAGCACCGAGAGACAACGCTCGGCACCGCCCCGCACATCGCTGACCTTGGCCGGCAGACGTGTACGCAAGCCTTCGTAGTATTCATCGCCGGCGCTGATCGCGACCACGACTTTAGTGATCAGCGCATGACCGGCCAGTCGCCACAGGGTGTGTTCGAGCACTGTGCGACCGGCCAGCTCGAGATATTGTTTAGGGATGGCCGAGCCCATGCGCTTACCGGCGCCGGCGGCGGGTACGACGGCGTAGACCGTAGCCTTCATTCGACAGGTGCCGATTTGCGCAGCGACGACGTCGTCGTGGACGCCGTCTTGGGGGTCGCGGATTTCGGCTTCGCCAACACAGGGGCCGGCGTGCTGGCCTTAGGCATGAAAGTCGCAGCGGGTTTGATCACCGGCTTGGCCGTGATGGCCGTGACAGGTTTAGGCGGGACAGTAGTTTTGGCCGATGCGTCAGGCTTTTTAGCGACGGGCTTGGCCATCGCCGCCATCATCGGTTTGACCAACACCGGCTTGTCTTGCGACACCGCCGGTGTATCCGCGCCATCGCTCACCACCGCATCGCCCGGCGCCACCGGATCGAGCGGCGGTTCGAGCGGCGGCTCCGCGCCATTGGCAACGCCACTGCCGCCAGTGCGCGGCTTGTCGTGTTCATGCTTGGGATCGGTAATGCGGAAGAACACTTCACCGCTCTTGATCATGCCCATCTCGCTGCGCGCACGCTCCTCGACCGCTTCCAAGCCCTGCTTGAGGTCCATCACTTCGGCCGACAAGGATCGATTGCGCTCTTTCAAGCGCGCAATCTCGTCCTTCTGTTCGGCGACCGAGACCTTCAACTTGTCGACATCATGCTTGCCACTGCGGGTGTACCAGAGACCGTACTGCAGGTACATCGTGAGCAGCACCAGAACCGCGATGACTAAGCGCACCTCGAGACTAACTGAGCCTCAGGTTATAAAACGCCTTGCGGCCCGGATACACCGCGCGCGCGCCGAGCAGATGTTCGATCACCAGCAGGCGGTTGTATTTCGCGATGCGATCGGAGCGCGACATCGAGCCGGTCTTGATCTGGCCGGTGCCGAAAGCGACGGCGATATCGGCAATGGTCGAATCCTCGGTCTCGCCCGAGCGATGGGAAACGACCGCCGTGTAGTTATTGCGCTTGGCCAGTTCAATAGCGTCAAAGGTTTCCGACAGCGTGCCTATTTGATTGACCTTGATCAGAATCGAGTTGGCGACCTTCTGATCGATGCCGCGTTGCAAGGTTGCACTGTCGGTGACGAACAAATCGTCGCCGACCAACTGTATGCGATCACCAAGCGCCGCAGTCAGATGTTGCCAGCCGGCCCAGTCGTTCTGGTCCATGGCATCTTCGATGGTAATGATCGGATAACGCTTGCACCAGTCAGCCAACATGTCCGTCATCTCGGGCGCGGTCAGGGTGCGCCCTTCCGATGCAAGATCGTAATGACCGTTCTTGTAGTATTCGGAACTTGCACAATCGAGACCAAGCGCGATGTCATCACCAAGCTTGTAGCCGGCCTTTTCAATCGCGCGCACGATCAACTGTAGCGCTGCTTCGTTGGACGGCAGGTCGGGTGCGAAACCGCCTTCGTCGCCGACCGCCGTGCTCATGCCGTCGGCATTCAGCAGTGCCTTCAGGGCATGGAACACTTCGGCGCCATAACGCAGCGCTTCGCGGAAGGTCGGCGCTCCTACCGGCAGGATCATGAACTCCTGCAGGTCAACACTGTTGTTGGCATGGGCGCCGCCGTTGATGACATTCATCATCGGCACCGGTAACACATATTCCGGACTTTCGCGCAGCGACTGGAAGAGCGGCTTGCCAGCGGCGGCGGCGGCGGCGTGCGCAGCGGCCATCGACACGGCGAGCATGGCATTGGCGCCAAGCTTGCCTTTGTTCGGCGTGCCATCGAGATCCAGCATGGTCTTGTCGATGCCGGCCTGATCGGCAATCGCATGGCCCTTGAGCGCCGCTGCCAGCGGGCCGTTGACGTTGGCCACCGCCTTGGTCACGCCCTTGCCGAGATAGCGCGCCTTGTCACCGTCGCGCAGTTCCAGCGCTTCGCGCTCGCCGGTCGAGGCACCCGACGGCACCGCCGCCGCGCCGCGCGCGCCACTGTCGGTGACGACTTCCGCGCGCACCGTCGGGTTACCGCGTGAGTCGATGATTTCAAGGGCTTCTATGCTTGCGATTTTGCTCATCGTATTGCCAGCTACAGTTTGAATGGGGGGTCAGTGGCCACCGCGTTTGATAGCGGTGTCGAGCGTCTTCAGCGTCTCGAGCAAAGCGCGCATCTCGGCCAGCGGCAGCGAATTCGGACCATCGGACAAAGCACGCTCGGGATCGGGATGGGTTTCCATGAACAGGCCCGACACACCGACCGCGACGGCCGCGCGTGCCAGCGCCGGCACGAATTCGCGCTGACCGCCCGAGGTCTTGCCCTGTCCGCCCGGCAGTTGCACGGAGTGGGTGGCGTCAAACACCACCGGGCAACCGGTATCACGCATGATCAGCAGCGCACGCATGTCCGACACCAGGTAGTTGTAGCCAAAGGACGTGCCGCGCTCGCAGACCATGATCTGCTCATTGCCAACCGCGCGCGCCTTCTCGACCACGTTGCTCATGTCCCAAGGCGCGAGAAACTGCGCCTTCTTGATATTGACCGGCTTGCCCTGGCGCGCGACGTTCTGGATGAAATTGGTCTGGCGACAGAGAAAGGCTGGGGTTTGCAGCACGTCGACCACCGATGCCACTTCGTGCAGGGGGGTGTCTTCGTGCACGTCAGTCAACACCGGCACGCCGAGTTCGCGTTTGACACGCTCCAGCACCCGCAGCCCGGCTTCGATGCCAGGACCGCGATAGGCTGCATGGGAAGTGCGATTGGCCTTGTCGAAGGAAGCCTTGAAGATAAAGGGAATGCCGAGTTCGGTGGTAATGGTCTTCAGAGTCGACGCGACCTCAAGCACCAGTCCCTCGGATTCAATGACACAGGGCCCGGCGATCAGAAAGAAAGGTTCCGACGGGCCGACCTCATAATCACACAAGCGCATCGCTAACCTCGGCGACTGGCTGCTTCTGATGCAGCAGCGCCGCCTGCAGAAATGCCGTGAACAGCGGGTGGCCATCGCGCGGTGTGGAAGTGAATTCGGGATGGAACTGCACACCGACGAACCACGGATGGGTGGGGATCTCGATGATCTCCACCAGGTTGCCATCCATCGAACGCCCAGCGATACGCATACCGGCAGCTTCGAGTTCCATGGTGTAGGTGTTGTTGAATTCGTAACGGTGACGGTGACGCTCGTTGATGAGATCGGTGCCATAGGCACGCGCCACGAAGCTATGCGGGGCAAGCTTGCAGGCCTGGCCACCGAGACGCATGGTGCCACCCACATCCGCATCGGCGCTGCGCACTTCAACCGCGCCCTCGGCGGTCTTCCACTCGGTGATGAGCGCGATGACCGGGCTCGGCGTGTGACGATCAAATTCGGTGGAATGGGCGCGTTCGAGGCAGGCCTTGTGGCGCGCAAACTCGATGACCGCCGCCTGCATGCCGAGGCAGATGCCGAGGTAGGGCACACGATGGTCGCGCGCGTACTGCACCGCCAGCACCTTGCCCTCGATACCGCGTTCACCGAAACCGCCCGGCACGAGGATCGCATCCATCTCCACCAGTTCAGCACAGCCCTCGGTTTCGAGGCGCTCGGAGTCGACGTAGTGAATGTTGACGCGGGTGCGGGTGTGGATGCCGGCGTGGATCAGGGCTTCCGACAAGGACTTGTAGGACTCTGTAAGGTTGACGTACTTGCCGACTAACGCGATGTCGACCGCGTGCTGCGGGTGTTCAAGCGCATGGACTACAGTGTTCCACTGCGTCAGATCAGCCGGCGGTACCTTTAAGCCGAGCTTCTCGACGACGATGTCGTCCAGCCCTTCTTCTTTGAGCAACATCGGAATCTTGTAGATCGAGTCGGCATCGCGAGCGGTGATGACGGCGCGCTCCTCGACGTTGGTGAACAGCGCAATCTTGCGCCGTTCCGAAGACGGCAGCGCGCGATCAGCGCGGCACAGCAGGATGTCGGGCTGGATACCGATGGAACGCAGTTCCTTGACCGAGTGCTGAGTCGGCTTGGTCTTCATCTCGCCGGCCGAGGTGATATAGGGAATCAGGGTCAGATGGATGTAGAGGGTATTGGCCACGCCCAGTTCGACGCGCATCTGGCGGATGGCTTCGAGGAAGGGCAGCGATTCGAAGTCGCCGACCGTGCCGCCAATTTCAACCATCGCCACTTCCGCGTTGCCGGCGCCTTGCTTGATGCAGCGGATGATTTCGTCGGTGATATGCGGGATAACCTGCACCGTCGCACCGAGATATTCGCCATGGCGTTCCTTGCGAATGACATTGGCGTAGATGCGGCCGGTGGTGTAGTTGCTCAGCGATGAGGTGCGGTGACGCACGAAGCGTTCGTAATGACCCAAATCCAGATCGGTCTCGGCGCCGTCGTCCGTGACGAACACCTCGCCGTGCTGGAACGGGCTCATGGTGCCCGGGTCGACGTTGATATAGGGGTCGAGTTTGACCATCGAGATCTCAAGGCCACGAGCCTCAAGTATGGCCCCGAGCGAGGCGGCAGCAATGCCTTTCCCTAACGAGGACACGACGCCGCCGGTAACGAATATATATCGCGTCATGCAGAATTGATTCGGGTGCTAGGGGCCTAAGTCGTAACGGTCTGGCGGCGGGGCGCGAGGACCGTTTGCGCAGGCGGAAAGTTAGCAGATCGGCCGCTATCGCTCAATGACGGCAAGCCGGGGCGCCATGCCCCTCGATCCCGTGCAAGCGCACCCTAGCCGCTTGCGCAGTAATGCGCCGAGCCGATGATAAGATGCCGCCCGCCAGCGGGCGGCGTACCGGGACGCGGGCCCACGGCGCCCTCCCGGCAGCAGCACCCAGGCCGCGCCGTGCCACGAATTCTTGCCGCTATCGAGGAGACATCATGTCCGATATCGAAATCGCCCAGGCCGCCACCATACAGCCCATCGTTGCGCTGCTAGGCAGCCGCTACGGCATCGCGCCCCAGCACCTGGTGCCCTATGGCCACTACAAAGCCAAGCTCTCGCTGGACTACATCCGCGAACTCGAAGCGCGCCCCGACGGCAAGCTGATCCTGGTGACCGCCATCAGCCCCACCCCGGCTGGCGAAGGCAAGACCACCACCACCGTGGGTCTCGGCGATGCCCTGAACAAGAGCGGCCGACGCGCGATCATCTGCCTGCGCGAGCCCTCGCTCGGACCCTGCTTTGGTGTCAAGGGCGGCGCGGCAGGGGGGGGCTATGCGCAGGTCGTGCCGATGGAAGACATCAATCTGCATTTCACCGGTGACTTCCACGCCATCGGTGCCGCGCACAATCTGTTGTCGGCACTGCTCGACAACCACATCCATCACGGCAATGCGCTCGCCATCGACCCGCGTCTCATCACCTGGAAGCGCGTGGTGGACATGAACGACCGCGCGCTGCGCGACATCGTGGTCGGCCTCGGCGGCACCGCCAATGGTTATGCCCGCGAAGACGGCTTTGACATCACGGTCGCCTCGGAAGTGATGGCGATCTTCTGTCTCGCTACCTCACTCGCTGATCTGAAGACCCGTCTCGGCCGCATCGTGGTCGGCTATACGCACGAGCGTAAACCGGTCACGGCGGCGGATCTGAAGGCCCATGGTGCGATGGCCGCGCTGTTGAAGGACGCCATCAGTCCGAACCTCGTACAGACCTTGGAGAACAACGTCGCCTTTGTACACGGCGGGCCCTTTGCCAATATCGCCCACGGCTGCAATTCGGTGACCGCGACCCGTACCGCGCTCAAGCTCGCCGATTACGTCGTGACCGAAGCCGGCTTTGGCGCCGATCTCGGTGCCGAGAAATTCATCGACATCAAATGTCGCATGGCCGGCTTGAATCCCGGTGCGGTGGTATTGGTCGCGACCATACGCGCGCTCAAATACCACGGCGGCGTGGCGGTAGCGGAATTGAATCGCGAGAATCTCACCGCCCTTGAAGCGGGCTGCGTGAATCTCGAAAAGCATCTCAGCAATATTCAGAACCACTACGGCCTGCCCTGCGTGGTCGCCATCAATCACTTCACCCACGACACCGATGCCGAAGTCGAACTGCTGCGCCAACGTGTCGCGGCACTGGGCGCCAAGGGAGTGGTGGCGAAACATTGGGCCGAGGGCAGCGCGGGCGCGATGGATCTGGCCGAGGCGGTGCTTGGCTTGGTCGACGGCAATGCGGGCCATCATCGCTATGTGTATGAGTCCGGCGACAGCCTGTGGGACAAGATCAACGCCGTCGCGACCAAGATCTATGGCGCGGCCGGCATTAGCGCGTCGGCGAAAGTCCGCGATCAGCTCAAGGATTTCGGCCACCGCTATCCGGACTTCCCGGTGTGCATGGCCAAGACCCAGATGTCGTTTTCAACCGACGCGTCGTTACGCGGCGCGCCGAGTGGTCATACGGTCGAGATCAGCGAAGTGCGGGTCTCGGCCGGTGCCGGCTTCATCGTTGCGATTGCCGGCAACATGATGACCATGCCGGGCTTACCTAAATCACCCGCAGCAGAGCGGATTGACGTGACGGATGATGGGAAGATCGTGGGCTTGTTCTAAGCGCTTCTATTCCGCATGAGCAATGTCCGACTGAAGTCGGACGCTGAGTTATCCCCAGGTATTTTTCCGAGAAAGGTGTGTCGAACAACAAGATAAAGGATCGACGACCATGCTGCCCTCTGATCTAATCGGTGGTT
>JAYWAC010000009.1:0-20557 GCA_043782755.1 Pseudomonadota bacterium
CGTTGCCGACGGAAGTGCGGTTGCTCTTCATGGGGCGGCACGATGGCGGTCCAGTCGACTTCGCCGCGCAGATGCGTACCGGCGTCGATAGACAGACGAAAAGCTTGTAAGGGCGCGACCATCTCAATGGCTATGGGTCCGCAGCGCGTCTGAAATTCACGGCCGAGTGACTGTGAGGCGCGCACGTTGTATTGGCGACCGCCGTTGATCACCACCGCCGCGCCGTCCAGCACATTCATGTTGCGATAGACACCCATGGTCAGCTGCGCCGCGCTGCTGCCATCGGGGGCGTAGAAGGCGAACCAGTGTCGGTCAAAAAAGCGCGGGTCGCTGGTGCCGACGTGATCAAAGGTGCTGGGGATCTGATGCCACAGGGTGTCGTCCATCGCGGTCAGCATGGGGTGGACTTCCTCAGCTCTTGTGTTTGGGCACGGCGCCGGTCAGACGCAGTGGATAACGACGTGAACGCTCCGACAGATGCGCAGTGATGCGTTCCAGCAGCGGCGGCGTGCAGTTCAAACTGTCGACGAGCAACGCGCGCAATTGATCGTTACGGATCTCGGCAGCGAGTGCGTCGGCGCCATCGGCTAGTGTTTGTGCCAGCGCGTCATCGATACGCGTCCTGAGTCCTTGGTCGACCTCGGCGCGCACTTCGCGCAGCAGTGCCACCATCGCCTCGTTATCCCAATGCAGGAAGGGCAGCAGTTGATGCCAAGCGCGGCCGAGCATACGTACATTGGCAATCAGGCTGCGCAGGGTTTCCAGCGTGTAACCATTGTTGAGTTCGGGCGCCACGACGGTTTCGAGAATGCGGCACATGCCTTCCAGTTGTTCAGTGACTCTCGGTCGCATGGCTTAGCGTTGCTTCATCATCGTGAACATCTGTTGAAACAACCACACCGGGCTGTGGTAGATCCTGTCCATGGTGCCGGCGGTGAAGGCTTCAACGCCGGTCAACACGATCACGGACAACTTCCAGCACGAGAACACATTCCACCAGTTCAACGCTAAGGGGTCGACATCAAAGCCGGTCGCGGCGCTATAGGCCTCAATGATCTGCTGTCGCTGCCAGTGATCTGGGATCTGTTGCTCGCGGGCGCGCGGCGGATTGGTGATCCAGCCGAGGTCTTCAAGGGGATCGCCCAAGTGTGCAGTCTCCCAATCAAGCATGGCGCTGATCTCGTTGTCGACCAACAGCGCATTGCCGGGTTTGAAATCGCCATGCACCAACACCACGGCCTGTGCACGTGGCGCATGTGCGCGCAGCCAGGCGAGCGTCAGCGCCATCTCGGGTAAGGGCTCTAGCTGCACGCGCTTGAGTTCGCTTTCCCAGAAGTCGAGTTCGGCATGGGCGCCGTAAGCGTGATCGGCGCGACCATCGCCGAGCTGCAGGCGGCGCCAGTCCACCTGTTGAATCTTGCCCAAGAGTTCGATGAAGCGGCGGCCGAGGTGCACGCGCTCATGCACCGCGCGTTCGCCCGAAAGCACATACCAGTCGCAGGCGCCGGGCATGAGATCCATGATCATGGCCGGCGCGCCGAAGACCGTGGCGCCGCTGTCGACCCAGCGTACCGGCGGTGCCGGTACGGATGTGTTCTCCAGCGCGCGCAGCACGCGAAACTCCCAGCGCCGGTCGGTAAGCAGCAGACTGGCGGGCGGATCGCGACGCAGGATCATGCGTTGCGATCGCGGCTCATCTTGTTCGCGCCATTGCGCTTCGAATACCCAGTTCTCGCGTGACAGCCCGGTCGAGGTGCGGTGCAGATCGAGGATGGTGAGATCGCGCGCCGCCGGCCATTCACTGCTCAAGACCTGGCCGAGCTGGTGCGCAATCATGTCGCGCACATCGCTGTGCGAAAAGTGGTTGGCTGCTGCTTCGTTCATCGCTGCATTCCTGTGCCATGCCAAGGCGCCAGAAGGCACCATGGGCCGGCTAGTATAGGGGCCGGTCTCACCCGGCTTCATGCCGAGATCGGGTGGGCATGGCCTGCCGTCGCGCTCCATGGCGAATCGCGGGTCGCGATTCTGCACCGGTCCCGCATCGTGCATATAATTGCCCTGACGATGGGCTACGCGCTCGTCGACCGCCATCACAAGAATAGAATCGTTATCGAAGGACAACGCGCTGCCACACGGCGCGACCAGGGGAGACCGCGAGCGCCATGGCCTTGCAAGAAATCTCGCTCGCGACCGCGAGCAAAGTCGCAGTCGGTGTGAAACGACCGGAAGATGTGGTGGTGGCGCGTGATGGCACGGTGTGGCTGTCGGATCAGCATAGCGCCTGTGCGCGTCTCAATGCCGATGGCGGCATCACTCGCGTCGGTCGTGCCGGCGGCGCGCCCAATGGCATCAACATGGATCGTCAGGGCCGCGTCCTGATTGCCAATTTCGGCGGACCCGAAGATGGCCATGGTCCGCTACAACGTCTCGACCCCGCGACCGGTGAGGTCGAACTACTGGTCGGTGAGCTCGGCGGGCGCAAGCTTTTCGGCTGCAATTACCCGCTGGTCGATAGCCAGGATCGCATCTGGTGCAGTCATTCCACCTGGGGCCCGCTCGACGCGGCCTGGGACGGCCAGGACGACGGCCTGGTATTCCGCCTCGATCCCGATGGTCGCGTGAGCGTGGTCGCCGAAGGCATCAAGTTCGCCAACGGCATGGCTTTCGATGCCGGCGAAAAACATCTCTACGTTTGCCAGACCACCAGCTGCGACATCGTGCGCTATGCCATCCGGGCCGATGGCAGTCTTGGCCCGGCGCAAGCCTATGGGCCCAAGCTCGGTCTCACGCACAAGGAAGTGCAGGCACATCGTCCGGTCACGCCGGCATTGCGTAGCCAGCTCGGGCCCACCGATGGTTGTGGCTTCGACAGCCAAGGCAATTTGTGGGTGACCCTGGTGCTGGCGAATAAGGTCATTGCCATCACGCCGGATGGCGAAGTGGTGACGGTGTTGTCGGACCCGCAAGCGAAGCTCATGCACAGCCCGACCAATGTCAGTTGGGGCGGGCCGGATATGTGCGATCTCTACATCGGCAGTGTGACCCGCGATTACGTCGTTAAAGTGCGCAGCCCGGTGCCCGGTCTGCCGCTCGTTCATCAACGCTGAGAACCCGCCCATGGCCACCCAGAGCTTCACACCACGCGACGATCGCTTCCACTTCGCGGAAATGGGCGATGACTGGTGGGCGACGGAAACCTCGTGGTTTTCTTTCCATCATGCCGAACGCAAATTGGGTGGCTGGTTCTACAGCATGTTCCGTCCCAACATCGGCACTGTCGCAGGTGGTGCGTGGGTATGGGACGACAGCGCGCATCTGCCCTGGGAGATCCTCTACTCGGCCAATTATTCGGCGCAGCAATTGCCGCGCGATCAGGATTTGAATGATTGCCAGCTGCCTAATGGCGTGTCGATCAAGGTGCTCGAACCCTGCCAGCGTTATGCGCTTGGCTATGACGATGGCGAACGGTTCAAGGCCAATCTCATCTTCGAGGGTGTGATGCCGCCCGAACCCTTGACCGCCGTCGGCTCGACTTTTGGCTCCGCCCATCACTTCGATCAATTCGGCCGCGTGACCGGTGATCTCATCTTGCATGGCGAACGCATTGCCCTCGATTGCATCGGCATGCGCGATCGCACCTGGGGTCGACGGCCCGAAGACCGGCCGGCACAGGCCGCCTATGTGACCGGCGCGGCGAGCGCCAGTCATAGCTTCCTGGCGGTGACCAACGTCAAGCCGGAAGGCGATCTCGTTTCTTACGGTTTTTTACGGCGCGATGGTGAGACAGTCAGTCTGGCCGGTGGCGAGCGCATCCTTGAACGCTGTCCGCATGAGCATTGGGTAACACGCATCACTATCAAGGCCCACGACACCAAGGGCCGCGAGATGAATGCTGTCGGTGTACCGGTCAGTCGCGTGATCTTGAATCGTCACACCTTCATCGACATCAACAGCCTCATCCGTTGGGAGCTCGATGGCGTGGTCGCCTACGGCGAGGATCAAGACATGTGGCCTATCCATCGCTGGGCGCGACTCAAGCGTCAGCGCGGTGTTTGAGTCCGACGTCTACGCATAGGCCCGAGAACGCCGCCATGGATTACCAAGCGATACTCTCGCCGCAACGGCGCGCCGATTTGAGCGCGCGTGGCTTGTGGTTGAATCGATTGTTCAGCGATGCGCTGGACGAAGTCGCGGTGCGCACGCCCGAGGCGCTCGCTATAGTCGATCACAACTCCATGACCGGCACTTCAACGCGCATGACCTATGCCGAGTTGCAGCGTCTGTCGGTGCGACTCGCCTGCGCACTCGCCGCGCAGGGCATTGAGCGTGGCGATGTGGTGGCGGTGCAATTGCCGAACTGGTGGCATTACGCGGCGCTCTACACTGCCTGTGTGCGCATTGGCGCAGTCATCAACCCTTTGATGCCAGTGTTTCGCGAACGCGAACTGGAGTTCATGCTGGGCTTTGCCGAGGCTAAGCTGTGGGTGATTCCACGCGAGTTTCGCGGCTTCGACTATCCGGCTATGGCAGCCGGCCTGCGTGACGCGCTGCCCAAACTGCAACAGGTCTTGGTCGTCGGCGGCACGGATCCGACCAGTAGTTTCGAAAACGTGTTGCTCGAGCGCGCCTGGGAATCGGAAGTCGATCACGCGGCGCTGTTTGCCACACGCCGCATGACGCCCGACGACGTCACCGAGATCATGTATACCTCGGGCACGACGGGTCAGCCCAAGGGCGTGATGCATACCGCCAACACGCTCATGTGCAAATGCCTGCTGGCCAGCGAGTTGTTCGGCTTTGGCGCCACCGATGCCATCTTCATGGGCTCGCCGCTCGCCCACCAGACCGGTTTTCTCTACGGCGCGCTGTTCTCTATCTATCACGGCACGACCTGCGTGATGCAGGACATCTGGGAGCCGCTCAAGGCGGCGCGCGTGATCGCCGCAGAGCGTTGCACGCTCACCCTCGGCGCGACGCCCTTTCTGAGCGATCTGGTGCGCACCGAGGCGGCGCGCGAATACGATACCTCCTGCCTGCGCCTCTTCCTCTGTTCCGGCGCGCCGATTCCACGCGTGCTGGTCGAAGACGCGCGCTTAAGTCATCCCAATATGTATGTGATGAGCGCCTGGGGTATGACCGAGATGGGGATCACCACCGCGACTTATCCCGGAGATCCGCTGGACAAGGTCTTGGATACCGACGGCCGCGCGTTGCCCCATCAGGCGGTGCGGGTGTTGGACGACGCGGGCGAGCCGCTCGCTGCGGGTGTCGAGGGTCGGCTACAGGCGCGTTGCGCGACCACCTTTGTCGGTTATCTCAAGCGGCCGCAAGTCTATGGTGTCGACGACGAAGGTTGGATAGAAACCGGCGACAACGCACGCATGGACGCCGACGGTTACATCCGCATCACCGGCCGCTCCAAGGACATCATCATCCGCGGTGGTGAGAACATTCCAGTCGTGGAAGTGGAAGAACTGCTCTATCGTCATCCGGCTATCGAAGACGCGGCGGTGGTGGCCATGCCCGATGCACGTCTTGGTGAACGCGGTTGCGCTTTCGTCACCCTGCGCGCCGGGCACAGTCTCGATTTCCGCACGGTGATCGATTATCTGACCAGCTGCCGCATGATGAAGCAGTATCTGCCGGAGCGGCTCGAGATCATCGCGGCCTTTCCGCGCACGCCTAGCGGCAAGATTCAGAAATTCAAATTGCGCGAACAGGCCAAGACCCTGACGCCGATGTCACTCGTTTCCTGAAGATTCAACACAAGGTTGCTTGAACCATGAACGCCGACCAGTTGCTGGAACGTATCGCCACCACGCTGAAACGGGACATCGGTCCGGCGGTCGAGAGCGAATATCCCAAGACCCAGGCCTTCATGGCCGGCGTGGTGTTGCAGAAACTCGGTCGTCAGTTGGGGTTGCAGACCGTGCACAGTGCCGCCGATGAAGCCGACACTCAGGCTCTGCTGGGCGATCTGCGCCTGGCACTCGAACAGGCACCGGCCCCTGCCGCCGTGGCGGCCGCCGTCGCTACGCTCGCCGCTCAGCACGATGCCGAAGCGCTGTGCAATCTCATCACCGCGCTCTACGACTCACGTGCCGCACTCGGTGAAGCGCGCTTCGACGCGCTGCTCGGACGCGTGCGTAAGAACCTGCGCGCGACCATCGATCGTCGCATGGTCTACGCGTCATGAGCGCTGCCAACGACACCAAGCTTGAAGCGCGCATCCTCGATTATCTCAAGAGTCGCATTCCGGCCGGGCGCGACTTCAAGCTCGAGAACGTGGTGCGTATTGCGGTCGGTTGGTCCCATGAGACCTGGCTGTTCGATCTGCTCTATCGCGAGGATGGTCGCGAGGTGAACAGCGGCATGTGTCTGCGCCGCGATCCGGGCAATGCCTTGCTGCGTCATCTGTCGAGTCTGGAAGAACAGTTCCGCGTGCTGAAGTGTCTCGAAGCCACCGCGCTGCCGACGCCCAAGGTGTTCTGGTACGAGGACGATCTGGCCATCCTTGACATGCCCTTCCTGGTGATGGAAAAGGTGCCCGGCGCTTGTCCGAGTCCGTGGGGTCGCGACGGGCGCGCCTACTACCAGGCCGCCGCCGATCGCGGCACGCTGCCGGCCAGTTTCACCTCGACGCTCGCGACCTTGCACACCCTCGATTGGCGCGCCGCCGGGCTCGATTTCCTCGGCGTGCCGAGCACGGGGCCGTCATTCGCGCTGCGCGAAATCGCCAAGTGGAAGGAATTGATTGCACTGTCGGAAGCGGCGCCGGAACCGATACTGACCGATCTCATCGCCTGGCTGGAAGCCAACGCGCCGTCCTCGGAACATGTGACCTTGGTGCACGGTGCCTATCGCACTGGCAATCTCCTGATCGACAACGACCGCATCTCGGCGGTGCTCGACTGGGAATTGCAGGTGCTGGGCGATCCGCTGTACGACGTCGCCTATGTGTTGTCGGATCTGAATCGCGAAGGTACGCCGCTGTTGTCGAATCTGGTCGAGCGTGAGGCCTTTGTCCGTGATTACGAGAGGCAGACCGGTTTCACCATTGATGTCGAGCGTTGCCGTTATTACAACGCGCTCTACGCAATGCGCTCGGTAGCGTTCTGGATGAGCGCCTCGGGGCTCTATGCCAGTGGTCGCAGCGACGACATTCGTCTCGCGCGCACCGCCTGGTCGGTGCCGGTGGTGTTGGAGCGAGCCGCCACTGAACTCGGTTATTGACAGAGAAAAGCGCTCGAATCGACTGCGATGGAGCTGAATACGGCCTCATTGTCGCCCTTTTCCCCCCTTCGGAGCCCGCATGCTGTACCCTCAGAGGCACGCCCGCTGTGGCCGCCGTCGCGATTCAGGTCTTGCCGGGCGGTTGGTGCAGCCGAGGCGGCCCGAGCCGTCCACCGTCCAACGGTGTCCATTCCGCCCCTTGCGAGGAGAGCCCCCATAAGACCTACCAAACGCCTGACTTATATCGCTGGCATACGCTCGGCGATGGAGTCGATCAACGCGACACTGCGCGAGCCCCATTCCTGGATAGGGCGCACCGAGGACAGCATCGTATTTATCGCCGAGATCGATCACGTCGATAAGATCAACAATCGGTACAGCCATCACGATGGCATTTATCACCGACTGGTCGCGCCGCTCCCCGCTACCGCAGCCGCGCAGACCACTCGCCACACCAACGAATTGTTCGAGGCGGTCGGTCAGGCCTTCAGCGCCGCCATGCGCTGCAATCTGCTGCTGGTGCGTGGCGCCAAGAACAGCGTTGCCAAGGGCGGCGTGCGCGCCGCCGTCGATGGCGATAACTGGATAGTGGAGAAGTTTTCCGGCAGCGTCGCCGAAGGCTTTGAATTCGACATGGTGCGCGTGCAGTAGCACGCGCCCTCAAACTGCGGCCACTCAGCCGCGGTTGATTGAAACCCCGCCGTCGGCAAGGAGTACCGCGCCGGTTGTGAAACTGGACGCGGACGAGGCCAGATAGAGCGCGGACTGCGCGATTTCTTCGGGCTGTGCAGTGCGTTTCAGGGCGTGTAACTGAGACACGTACTGCATTGCTTCCGGCGTGGGGGCGAAGCCCCGACCCATGGGCGTATCGACCCCACCGGGCAACAGAGCATTCACGCGGATGCCGCGCCCGCCGTATTCCACTGCCAGCGCTTGCGTCAGCCCTATCAATCCCGACTTGCTCGCCGCATAGGCCGCCATGCCGGCGAAACCCACGGTATAGCCGACGAAGGTGCCGGTGAAAATCAGTGAACCGCCACCACGTTCGACCATCGCGGGCAACTGATATTTGGCGCCGAGAAACGCGCTGGTGAGGTTAGTGCCGAGTACCTCCTGCCAGTCTTCAAGATCAAGCGCAGGGGTTTCACACATGCTGCCGGTAGTGGCAGCGTTATTGAATGCGATGTCGAGACCACCGAAATGATCGCGCGCCAACTCAACCAGGGCGCGCGCATGGGCTTGTTCCTTGATATCGCCGGCCAATGCGACAGCTGCGCCTCCCGCCGCGACGATTTCCTGCACCAGCGCATTGAGTTCTGCGCTGCGTCTCGCCGTCACGATCACCTGCGCGCCTTGTTCGGCGAACAGACGCGCGCTGGCCCGCCCGATGCCGGAACTTGCGCCGGTGATCAATGCAATCTTGCCGGTCAATGCAGCCATGATGCTCTCTCGCGTTTGTTGTAGTGCGCCAAGCTTAAGCTGCGCTAGTCGCGCCAACTTCTCGATCCTTGCCCGGCAATTCGCGAACGTCACGCGCCCTGCACGCCATGCGCGCAAGAAACGGGAAGCGTGCGTGCTGATGGCGATATCGAATCCGGTCTAGACAATCGCAAGACTGCTGTTCGTCAGGGGCAAAGATCATGAAGCATTTACACGGCAAGGTCGCATTGGTGACAGGCGCATCGCGCGGTATCGGACGCGCTATCGCGTTGCGGCTCGCCGCCGACGGTGCGCGGGTGGTGGTGAACTACGCCAAGGATGCCGAGTCGGCGGCGGCCACGGTCGCCGCGATTGCGTCTGCCGATGGCGAGGCACTCGCGGTGCAGGCCGATATCGCCTCATGTACCGATATTCGACGGCTGTTCCATACCGCCATGGCGCACTTCGGCCAGCTCGATATTCTGGTCGCGAACGCCGGCCACGCGGTGTTGAAACCCCTGCTCGAAATCACCGAGGAAGATTTTGACGCCACTTACGCGGTCAATGCGCGTGGCACTTTCTTCTGCATGCAAGAAGCCTTGCGTCACCTCGGTGAAGGTGGGCGCATCGTCTGTATCTCGACCATAGGCACGTTGTTGAATCTGCCCGGTGGCGCCTGCTATTTCGGCAGTAAGGCGGCGGTCGAACAATTCTGTCGCGTCGCGGCGCGCGAAGTGGCCGCGCGCGGCATCACCATCAATACCGTCTCACCGGGATTCATCGACACCGACATGCTGCGCGCCGTGCTGGCCGAGGGTGAGCCTGACGCCGTCGCGACCCTGCTTGCGATGACGCCGCTCGCGCGTCTTGGCGAGGGGCGTGATATCGCCGGGGCGGTGTCCTTCCTGGTCGGGCCCGACGGCGCGTGGATGACGCGTCAGAATCTGGCGGTCGATGGCGGCATCGTCAGTCGTTAAGTCGCACTCACGCTCAGTAGCCGCAGCGCAGTTCGAAAAACACACTGTTGTTGGTACGCCGGCTGCCGAACAGAGTGTCTTGCTCACCGTGATTCCACTCGTAGCCGACGCTCACGCGCACAGCATCGCTAGCCTCGTAACGCAGCAGCGCATGCAGCATGCCATCGTGATGGCTAAAATCCTGAATGCCGAAGATTTCCGCACGCAGTAATTGATCGGGACGCGTCCAGGCGAGGCGCATGCTGGCGCCGTTCTGCTTATTGTCGCGCTGGCCCGATTCGATGGCATTGATCAGGGCTATCCCGCGTGGATAAGGATCGATGTAGCGCTCTGGCGGACTGTGCTTGGTCACGCGGCGCAGGATGTATTGCAGGTTGAGATTGACCTGTTCACCGAAATTCCGATCGCCACCCATCACCGCGAACAGGAAGGGGCGCTTGGAGAACGCGGTCCGTTCGCGCTGCGGGAAATCGCTATAGGCGGCTTCGGCACGCAGATTCAAACCCCATCGCACGGTGGCCATGTCCGCACCCAGCGTGCGCTGACGTGGATATTCACGCAGCAGATCGAAGGGCCTTGCCGGATCGCGCGAGGCGCGCAGATCGCCAGTTGGGTCATGGCCGTCGAAATAGGACAACGACCAGTCAATGCCGTGTTGACTGCCATCCACTTTGATCGCGCCCTGGCCAACACCAGCGGGACGGCGATCGCCGATGAGAGCAAAGGGACCGATGCGATCGCGAAGCGGATGAATCTCGGGACGAAACTCCGGAATCCAGTAGAGCTGCACTTCGGCGTTTTCACCGAGCCCATGGACGGCACGCACCATCGCACTGCCACGCCGCAGATCGTCGTCATCCGGAAACAGGCGTGACAGATCCCGCGCGCTCAGATTGTCGGTCGGGTTGATGCGATCGGCGCGGCCCCAGGCCACTATCTGACGACCGATACGGACATCGAATTCGCCGACAGTCTGGCGCAGATAGATCTCGCGCAGTTCCGCTTGCGGTGCTGAAGCGCTGCCGAGATCCTTGCTTTGCACCCAGCCCTCGGCGTGGAAATCGAGACCGGCGACAGCGCCGTGATCGGCCTTCAGCCACAAGCTGGCCGGCGCCATGTCGTGGCGATCGTCGACATCGCGACTTGAGCGCCAATAGCCGAAACGCAGCGAGCTGGATAGACCGATGTTGGCGCTGGCCGCGTTCCAATTCGCGAGCGGATTGGTGGCCTGTGCGCAATTGATGGTACTGACGAGCAGCAGCGCCGTGATGGCGCACCAGGACGCCCTGGTCTTCATGGCAGACTGTCGAGGGCATGCGAGGAGAAGATCTTGGCCGGCAATTCGATGCCGACTTCGAAGCTTTCGTAATGGATCACCGAGGCATGGCCGCTCTGCACGTTCTGCATCTCCAGTTCCATCGGCTGCCAGTGGTGGTTGACGGCATCGACTTCCTTGAGATCCCGTGCGAAGTAGCGCTTCAAGAGGGCGTTGTGATCGTCGTAGAGCTCACCTTGTACCATCACGCTGTTATCGAGACGGATCCACGACACGCGGCGGCCGTAGCCGGTAGATCGCTTGACCTCGTCATTGGCGGGCAGGCTTTCGATGACAGCGGTGTCGACGCCATCAAGGCTTTCCTTGCGCAAAAGTTTGTGCGTCCAGGCCGCGACCTTGTAGCCGATCACATCGCCATGACTGAAATCGGTGCCGGCGAAGGAATCGCGTTTCTCGGCCGCCGCCAGCCGGCGCACCTTGTGCAGTGCCGGCAGGTAGACCCATAGGTCGTCTTCGCGATCGCTGTTCTCGACCGACAATATCGCCGTGCCGGCGATATTGTCCGGCGCGGTGAAGCGCGTCAGACGGGCGCTATCGACGCCATTGTCGGCGAGCTTCGCAAAGCCCTGTGCTCGGCGTTCGCGTGACTGGCCGTCGGCGCTGGTCAGCACGAAGATCGCTGCCACACGGCTCGTGGAATAAAGCGTGGCGGCGAAACTGCGCTGCATGAGCGCGACCGCAGCGGGTGTGTCGTCGGCTTCGGCGGCCTGTGCGGCCGGGCCAGCTAAGCAGCTCAGTAGTAACAGACCGAGGGCGCCGGCGGCGCTTGCGTCGAGCTTGCTGTCCTCGAACACGAAACGCGGCTTCAAGATCAGCAACAGGGCCGGGTAGAGCGTCAGCGCGCTCAAGGCACTGACCAGCATCGCCACGCCGATCATGATGCCCAGCCACACATGCACTTTAAAGCCATAGGAAAATATCAACACGCCATAGCCACCGGCCACGGCGGTCGCGACGTAGAGCACAGCCTTGCCGGCGGTGGCATAGGTGCGGCGTACGGCGACATCCAGACCTTCGCCGGCGCGCAGTTCCTCACGCAGACGATAGGTGAAGTAGATGGCGTAGTCGGCGCCCACGCCGACCGCCAGCGCGGCGACGGTGGCGGTCGCGAATTGCAGGGGAATGCCGAACAGACCCATGAGGCCAAAGTTGGCGAGCGCGGTCATGACGAGCGGCACCAGCAACAGCAGGCCGGCCAACACCGAACGGAACATGAGGCCCGCGATCACGAACACCACCGCGCCCATCTGGAACAGGTTGGCGATTTTGCCGTGCACTACCATGTCGCTCATGGCGGTCGGGGTGGTGATGCTGCCGGCCAGACGGACAGTGACATCGGGTGGGAAATGCGCGCGGACAAAGGGCATGAGTTGCGCCTCAAGATGCGCGACATGGGCCGAGCTGTCGGTCTTGACGAAGGCCTGGATCACCGCATGCTGATAGCCCGCGTCGACATAGTTGTTGAAATCGCTTTCGTCGCCCGACATCGAATAGAGCAATAGGTATTGCGCGACCAGGTTGCCGTCATCGGGAATGATGGCGGCCGTCTTGTCATCGCCGTGCATGGCCTGGTTCATGCGCACGATAAAGTCAGCGATTGAAATAGTGGCGCCCACCTGCGGGTCTTTTTCCAGTTCGCGTTGCGTGGTGAGCATGGCGTTCAGCACCGCTGGCTCCTTGATGACATCCTGCTGCTTGCCTTCGACCAGAAGGTAGAGCGTATTGGTGCCGGCCAGGCGCTCGTTCATGGCGGCATCGTCACGGCGCATGGCTTGGTCGGCGGTGAAGAAGCTGCGCAGGGAATTGTCATAGACGATGAGACGGGTGCCGGCCAGAGCCAATGCCGCAAACGCTGCACCGGCGAGGATGACACGTCCGCGGTGCCGGCCGATGACGGCGTTCATGAGCAAATTGATGACGCGGTCCCACACCGTCGGCTGGTGTGCCAGATGCACGGCCAGTGGCGTTGGCGGCGGCAGCATGGCGCGTATCGCCGGAATGAAGGTCAGCTCGATGACCAGTGCCGAGAGAATGCCGAGCGCGGCGAAGCAGGCGAAGATGCGTATCGACTGAATGCCGAACACCACCAGCGACAGGAAGCTGGCGGCTGCGATCACACCGGCTGCGATCATCACTGGGCCGATGGCGGTGAGCGCCTTGATGATGGCTTCGTGGCTGGCGGCGCGCGCATCGACGCTGATCGCCGCGAGCTGGTGATAAGCCTCGTAGTAGCGTTTCAGGATCTGTACGGCGTGGCCGGCCGCGACCGCGATGATGAGGATGGGCGTGATATTACTGAAGGGGTCCAGTTGTAGCCCGAACAAGGTCATGAGGCCGAGACTCCACACAATAGCGACCAGGCCGGTGACCAGCGGCAGCAGCAGGCCTTGTACGGTACGAAAGGCCTCGAAGTGCAACAGGCCTATCACCAGCAGTGCGATGGGCAGCAGGAAAGCCATGCGATCGGAGAAGCGTTCCAGCGCCGAGAGAAAAATCGGCTGACCGGTCACCATCAATTCCACGCTGTCGTCGGCGAAGGGCGCGATGGCCTCGCGCACGTCATGTTCGATGGCGCCGAAGCCCTTGGGGTTGAGTTTGAATTCACTGACCACGGCGGCGGTCTTGCGATCGTGTGCGATCAATACGCCGTCGTAGACCGGGTTGTTGGTGATGGCGGTCGCGAGTTCGGCCAGTTCCGCATTGGTATGGGGCAGCTTGGTGAGCATCGCGCGTGCGCTGATGCCGTCTTCGGTGCCGACGATATTCTTGATCTTGGGCGAGGCTAGGCTGCGCAGATTGGCGCGCTGCGCGCCGGGTACTGCCGCCAGGGCTGCCGACAAGCCTTGCAGTTTTTCAAGCAGATGGGGCGTCAGCACTGTGCCCTCGCGTGCACTCATGCCGACCACCACCGTATAGCGATTGCCGAACAGCTGCTCGACCGCCTTGGTCGCGATCACATAAGGGTGGGCCTGGGGTAACAAGTGATCCGTGTCGATGATCACTTCCAGATGTCGCAGGGGTAACAGCAGCATCACGGTGACGAGAGCTACCAGCACGACGACGGTGCGTCGTTGTGCGACTACCCACGAGACGAAACGAAACATCGTCAACACCCTCGTTCTTGATTGTGCTTGGCGAAGGGCCTGCCCGTGCGCGAACTAAGGGGGCTAACGATGACGGACCAGGCGCTGCGCGTCACGCGCAATCGCGTTGCGCGGCTGCGCTCAGCCGGCCGCACGCGCGGCCGTTGCGGCCGGCGTCATTTGAAAGCCTGTATAGCCGGCCCGCGTGACCTCATCACACTTCTGTCGATAAGGACCGACGCCCCCAATGTAGGGGAGAAACACCTGCGGTTTGCCCGGCACGTTGGCGCCCATGTACCAGGAGTTGGCCTGCGGGAAGAGCGTCGCGTCGGCCACCTGATTGACGTGTTCGACCCACGCCGCTTCGGCTTCTGGTGTGGCTTCGATGCGCGCATGGCCATGGGCACGCAGGAAGTTGATGCACTCGGCTATCCAATCCACATGCTGCTCGATGGAGACCATCATGTTACTCATCACCGACGGACTGCCGGGGCCGGTGATGGTGAACAGGTTCGGAAAGCCAGCGATGCCGAGGCCGAGATAGGTGCGCGGCCCATCGGCCCATTTGGATTTCAGTGCCAGACCGCCGACACCGCGAATGTCGACGTTGACGATGGCGCCAGTCATGGCGTCGAAGCCGGTCGCGAATACGATGCAGTCAAAGGCCCGTTCCTGATCGGTCGTGCGTATGCCCTGCGCGGTGATCTCGGTGAGTGGCGTCTTGCGCAGATCGACCAAGCTCACGTGCGGCAGATTGAAGGTCTCGTAGTAATGCGTATCGAGACAAGGGCGCTTGGTGCCGAAAGGGAAATCATGAGGGCACAGCGTGGCGGCGGTGGCCGGGTCGCGCACCATGCTGCGTATTTTCTCGCGCATGAATTCCGCAGCGGTGTCGTTGGCAGCCTGGTTGGTCAACAGATCGCCGAAGGACTGCAGCATGCCGTTCAAGGTGCCGCCGGCCCAACCGTTCTCGTAGGCCTGCTGACGCTCTGCGGCGCTGACCTCAAGCGCGGAGGTGGTGACGAGTGGCATGGGCACACCAAAAGCCGAATGGCGCGCAGCTTCGCGATGTTCGCTATAGCGCGCTTTGAGCGCCGCGATCGCTTGTTCGTCTAGCGGCCGGTTGGCGGCCGGCAGGCTGTAGGCCGGCGTGCGCTGAAAGACCGTCAATTGTTTGGCTTGCGCCGCGATCAGCGGAATCGACTGGACGGCCGAGGAACCAGTGCCGATCACCGCCACGCGCTTGCCGCTGAAGTCCACGCCAGCGTGGGGCCAGTGGGCGGTGTGATAAGTCTCACCGCCGAAACGCGTGCTGCCGGGGATGTCGATGTCTTTAGGGACGGATAGACAACCCGTCGCCATCACATAGAACTGCGCGGAGAAGATCTCGCCCTTGGCAGTCTCGATCTGCCAGCGGTTGGTCATCTCATCAAAGCTCGCGCGTTTCACGCGGGTTTCGAAACGGATATCGCGGCGCAGATCAAAACGATCGGCGACATGGTTGGCGTAGCGCAGGATCTCGGGCTGGGTCGCGTACTTCTCGCTCCACTGCCATTGCTGTTCCAGTTCCGCACTGAAGGAGAACGAGTAGTCGATGCTCTGCACATCGCAACGCGCGCCGGGATAGCGGTTCCAGTACCAGGTGCCACCGACACCGTCAGCCGCTTCCAGCACTTGCGCCGCATAACCAGCTTCGCGCAGGCGATGCAGCATAGCCATGCCGGCAAAGCCGGCGCCGACAATGATGGCGTCGTAATTCATGAGTGAGACTCCCCGACAAGCTGGCACCGCGACCGGCGGTGTGGAAGGAGGATTGTCGAGTGATGGAGACGGCGTGGCAACCATGGAGGCAGGCCCTTCATGCCCCTGAAGATGCGAATGGCTTGGCACATGCCTGCCTGAGCTTGGTGTTGGGGACAGGCCTTCAATGTCAGACTGAAGTCTGACCCACAAATAGTACTTATCTTCTGTGGGTCCGACTTCAGTCGGACACTCCTGCCGTGGTACCTCCGCACCCACGTCACACAACTCGCTACACTGCCCAAGCTATGACCAGCACCACGCCCACCACGCTGCCTGCTCAGCGTTTCGACAGCGCTGGCCGCGCGCAGGTCAGCTGGTGGGCGGTGCTGGCCTTGGCCGGGCCCTTGATCGCCAACAGTGCTATTCAAGCGGCCTTGAATCTCACCGACACCTGGTTTGTCGGCCACATCTCGACCTTCGCCATGGCCGGCATGGGCGCGGTGCACTGGTTGGTGATCGTGTTCATCGGCGTGCTCGGCGGGGTGGCGATGGCGGTGCAGACCGTGGTCGCGCAGGCCCATGGCGCGCGGCGCTATGCGCGTGCTTCACACGCCACCTGGACGGCGCTGTGGGCCTCGTTGTTCACCGCGCCGGTGTTCGCGGTGGTGGGCTTCGGCGGTGCCTGGATACTCGCGCCCTTCGCGCTCAATACGGAGGTGCGCGACCTCGCGCTGCAATTCTGGCAACCGCGCATGCTCGGCGCGGCACTGGGCGTGGCCCTGTGGTCGGTGCTCGGTTTCTTCAATGGCATCGGTCGCGCGCGGGTGACGCTCTCGATCAACCTGGTGACGCTCGGCGTCAACGCGCTGTTGGCCTGGGTGTTCATTTTCCACTTCGGTTGGGGTGTGCCGGGCGCGGCCTGGGCGACCAATTGCGCGACGGCGACGGGGCTGGTCATTGCGCTGCTGGTGTTCGTCGGCGGCCGCGATTTGGCGCGCTACCGCGCGCGCCTCACCTGGCGCCTGAAATGGACTAGTCTCCTCAATCAATTCCGCCTCGGCCTGCCGATGGGCATCGGTCTTGCTGCTGATCTGTTCGGCTTTGCACTGTTTCAATTGATGCTGGTGAAGTTGAGTCCGACCGACGGCGCGGCGTCCCAGATAGTCATGATGCTGACCTCCATCGCCTACATGCCGGCGCTAGGTATTGCGTTGGCCGGCACCACCTTGGTCGGGCAGTCCATCGGCGCCGGCGACAAGGCCTGGGCGCGACGCCTTGGCAACGCGGTGGTAGTGATGGCGGTTATTTATATGGGCAGCATCGGCCTGTTGCTCGGGCTCGCCAGTGGCTGGTCTATTCCGCTGTTCCTCGACCGTGCCGATCCGATGTCCGCGCAGGTGGCCCAGGCCGGCATCGTGTTGATGTGGTTGGCAGGCGCCTATCAATTGTTCGACGGCATGATCCTCGGCGCGAGCTTCTGTCTGCGCGGCGCCGGCGATGCGACTGTGCCGGCGGTATTGATCTTAGGCATGTCATGGCTGTTGTTCGTGCCGCTCGCCCACAGCCTCGCCTTTGCGCCTGGCCACGGTTTCGTCACCTGGCTGCCGCAATACGGCCTCGGCGCAGCCGGCGGTTGGATGGCGGCGGTGGTGTATGTGAGCCTGGTCGGAGTGTTGATGCTGGCACGCTGGCGCTCGAAGGCCTGGGAGCGGATGGTAGTGCGATGATTGTGGGTCAGACTGAAGTCTGACCCACAATCATCGGTACTCTCTATTTTGCGGAAGCCCCCATGGCCAAGAACGATCCCAATCCCGTCATCGACTGGTTGCCCGAGCCAGAAGCTCACAACTATCCGGCGGCACTTTCCTATCTATCCCTGATCTGCGAGCCGTCCCTCGCCGAAGCACGAGTGCAAAGCTTACGCGACGCGACGATGGCGGTCTTCAAGGCCAAGGACGTGTTCCGCGCCTCGGGGTTGTCGCTGCTCGGTATCAGTAACTCCCATGTCAAGAAGAACACCGACAAGATTGAGGATGGCAAAGCCTTGTCGCCCATCCTGTTGGTGCGCGACACCGCCCAGGGTCGGGTCATCGTCGCTGACGGCTATCATCGTCTGTGCGCGGTCTACCAGTATCACGAGGATGCGGAGATCCCCTGCAAGATCGTGTGAGGTGCTTGGGCTCGGCCCTCTCGTATTATTCTTCTGTGGGTCAGACTGAAGTCTGACCCACAGAAGACAGCACAGGTCAGAAAATGGGGGGGCGGACCTGCCGCGAAGCGTTACCATAGCGCCCATTCCTCGCAACCCACTCCAAGGTAAGCCATGAACCAAGTCGTCATCGTCGACAATATCCGCACCGGTCTCGCCAAGGCCCATCGCGGCACTTTCAACCTGACCCGTGCCGATTCGCTGATCGCCCATTGCATCGACAGCCTGCTGGCGCGCAACCCGGCGCTGGACGGCGCCGAGGTGGACGACGTGGTGGTCGGCGCCGCGCGCCAGATCGGCGAGCAGTCGGCCAATGTCGCGCGTTATGGCGTGGCGCTATCGAAGCTGCCGATCAGCGTCTCAGCCGCGACTATCAGCCGTGCCTGCTCCTCGGGCCTGAACGCGATTTCGATCGCCGCCACCCAGATCATGAGCGGTGGCGCTGAAGTCGCGATGGCCGGCGGTGTCGAATCGATTACTGGTCTTGAGCGCGGCACACCCGCCAAGTTCGACGAGCATCCGCGCCTCGCGGCCGAACTGCCCGCGATCTTCATGCCCATGGGCAACACCGCCGAAGTGGTCGCACGTCGTTACAAGGTTACCCGCGAACAACAGGACGCCTATGCTCTGCAGAGTCAGCAGCGTTATGCGGCGGCGGTGGCGGCCGGTTACATCGCTGATGAAATTTCGCCGATGACGGTTGATTGGTTGAAACTCGTCAACAAGGACACCAAGGAAACGCAGATCGTGCAAGGCACCGTCGATCGCGACGAGTGCAATCGTGCCGATACCACCTTGGCCGGCCTCGCGAGCTTGGCGCCGGCGTTTGAGAAAGATGGCTCGGTGACGGCGGGCAACGCCTCGCAGTTGTCCGATGGCGCATCGATGACTTTGCTGATGTCGGAGCGCCGAGCGCAGCAGTTGGGCTTAACCCCGCTCGCTTACTACCGCGGCTTCGCCGTCGCCGGCTGCGAACCGGACGAGATGGGCATCGGTCCGATCTTCGCGATCCCGAAACTGCTGAAGGTCGCCGGTTTGACATTGGCGGATATCGACTTGATCGAATTGAACGAAGCGTTCGCCTCGCAGTGTCTCTACTGCCGCGACAAGCTTGAGATCGACAACGACATCTACAACGTCAACGGCGGCTCCATCGCCATCGGCCATCCCTTCGGCATGACCGGCTCACGCATGACGGGTGTGGTGGTGCGGGAATTGCGTCGCCGCAAGAAGAAGTTCGGCATCGTCTCGATGTGCATCGGCAAAGGCATGGGCGCAGCGGGGCTGTTCGAAGCCTGCTGATCGCCTGTCTTTTTATTGTGGGTCAGACTTCAGTCTGACATTCAAACCGGCGGCTCTGACCTGCGCTCTGGAAGGAATGTCAGACTGAAGTCTGACCCACAAAAGATCGAACCACTATTTCTCCTTCTTTCTTACCGATACTGCGCAATAAACCGCGCTGTCGCATCCATCACCAGCATCGCTTCGTCATGGGTGTCGGGCGGCAGAAACTGCACCACGCGTGCCACGCCGGCGGCCTGATATTCGTCGAGGATTGCGCTCGTCATCTCGATCGCCAGAAAGACCGTGATCGGAATCGAGGCCGGGTCACGGCCGGCCTTGTCGCAGCGTTCCTTCAATTCGGCTTTGGCTTTCTGCAACGCGCCGCCGCGCGGGTCGACCAGCAGCCAGCCATCGCAGTAATCGACTACGCGCTGTAGACCGGCGCCGCTGACCGCGCCCAGCAACACTGGCGGATGCGGCTGTTGCACCGGTTTCGGCCAGCACCAGATCTTGTCGAAGTTGACGAAGTTGCCGTGGTAGGTAGCTTCGTCCTTCGTCCAGATTTCTTTCACTGCCGCGACACGCTCACGCAGGATTTTCCAGCGGTCTTCGAAGCGCGTGCCGTGGTTGGCCATTTCCTCGCGGTTCCAGCCGCCGCCGATACCGAAAAGGATGCGTCCGCCGGACAGCGTATCGAGGGTCGCGATAGCCTTGGCCGTGACTATCGGGTCGTGCTCCATCAACAGGCAAATGCCGGCGCCGACCTTGATGCGCTGGGTGGCGCCGACGCCGGCCATCATCGAGACGAACAAATCCATGAAATGGGCATACTGTTTGGGCAGGTCGCCGCCCAAGGGATAGGGCGTCTCGCGACAGGCGGGAATGTGGGTGTGTTCGGGAAACCACACCGACTCGAAACCACGATCCTCGGCGGCGCGCGCGCATAGGTCGGGACGGATGCCGTATTCGGTGTTTTGACTGACGACGCCGAAATCCATGATGGCTGCTCCTCGAATGCCGGCGCCGTGTACAGCGCTGTGGTCCGCACGCGCAGACCACCGATGCGCGTAATTGTCGCCCGGCAGCCGCTCCCCTATAGTTCGCTAACGTACTACATCGCCGGCACAGGCGCACGACGCCCCACGCGTCATCCACTACCGGCCCTGCCTACATGAGAGAGACAGACCATGACAGAAATTGGCATTGCCCAACTGATGGCGAGCTTCGGTTACGACAACCTGACCGATGGCCGCCTTTACCAGGAAGAACTCCA
>JAYWAC010000010.1:0-51671 GCA_043782755.1 Pseudomonadota bacterium
GGCTATCTGAACACCATCGCCAACGACCTGCTGCAAGGCAAGATGACCCAGACCGCGCAGGATTCGGGTCGTTTCCTGGTCAACAGCACCATCGGCATCGGCGGCCTGTTCGACCCTGCGACCAGCATGGGTCTGAAGCAGCACAACGAAGATCTCGGCCAGACGTTTGGCAAGTGGGGCGCAAAAGAAGGCGCCTATCTCATGATTCCGTTGATGGGGCCGAGTTCGTTTCGCGACGTCGGCTCGCCGGTAATGGACATGTTCTTGAACCCGCTGACCTACTTCGCTTCGGTGGTGACCATCCCGGCCGGTGTGGTGAGTGCGGTGAACACCCGCGCCAATCTGCTGGACGCGACGCGCATCCGCGATCAGGCAGCTCTCGATCCCTATACCTTCGTGCGTGAAGCCTGGCGCCAGCAGCGCGAATATGAGATCTACGACGGCAACCCGCCTGGCGATGGTTATGAGAATTACATCGAAGGTCAGGGCGACGCCGCAGTGCTGCGCGTCTACTGAGACACCGACTGCCTAGCATTTTTTCAAAGCCGCGAACCATCCTGGCTCGCGGCGTCTCTTCGGGCTCAGTCCAGAGCCGCCGCCAGCACTTCCAACCAATGACGCACCGGCACCGAGGCTTTTGCCGACAGGTGTAATTGACAGCCGATATTGGCGGTGACGATCTCTTGCGGTCCTTCAAGCATCAGATTGCCAAGCTTGCGCGTGCGCAACTCGCCCGCCATACCCGGTTGCAACACCGAATAGCTGCCGGCCGAGCCGCAACACAGATGGCCTTCGTTGGCCGGCAATATTTCCCAGCCGAGATCCCGCAATAGCGGTTCAATGCGACCGCCGAGACGCTGACCGTGTTGCAGCGTGCAGGGTGTCTGCACCGCGACGCGTCGACCGTGGCCATTCACCCGCCCGCGCAACTGCGCACTTGTGACGAGTTCCAGCGGATCGCGGACCAATGACACCAGACGTGAGGCGCGCGGCCCATAGTAACCGTCCTTCGCAAGCAACTGCCCATACTCGCGCAATTGCAGGCCGCAGCCCGAGGAAGTCGCCATGACCGCTTCGGCACCGGCCTCGATGGCTGGCCACCAGGCATCGATATTGGCCTTGGCGATGCGTATCGCGACCGACTCGTCACCGAGGTGATAAGGCAAGGCACCACAGCAGTCCACGCCTGGCAGTCGATCGAGAGTGATGGCGAGACTGTCGAAGACCCGCGTCGCGGCCGCGTCGATGCCGGGATTCAATACCGATTGGGCGCAGCCACCGAGCAGCAGCACGCGACGGCCGTGACTAACTGGGATAAAAGCAGGCGGCGGATCGGACAAAGCATAAAGTCCGGTGATCGCGCGCGGCAGCAAAGGCCGCAGCCAGCGCCCGACGGTCACGGCACCACGCCAGCGGCGCGGATAGGGAAGCACGCTGCTCAACAATGCGCGGGTTAAACGCTGGGCACACGACTGACCGGCGGCGGCGTGCACGCGCGGGCGCACCAGATCGAGCAAGCGTCCGTAACGCACACCCGATGGACAGGTAGTCTCGCAACTGCGGCACAACAGACAACGGTCGAGATGGGTCTGGGTGGTGTCACCTGCCGCGTCAGCTTCAAGCCAGGATTTCATGAGATAGATGCGACCGCGCGGCCCGTCGCGTTCGTCACCGGTCAACTGATAGGTCGGACAGGTCGCATTACAGAAACCACAATGCACACACGAGCGTACGATGGCCGCCGCTTCCATCGCGCCCGGATCATCTCGCAAAGTGTCGTTCAGCAGGCTGCGCATGGTGCTCTATAACCACTCGTAGAGGCGGCCGGGATTGAAGATGCCTTGCGGATCGAGCGCGCGCTTCAAACGTTGCATGAGGGCGCGCAACGGCGCGGCCGGCGCGGCAAAAGGCGCATCACAGAGGCTGAAACAAGTGGCATGACCACCGAACTCGGCAGCATGGGCGCGCACTGTCGGATCATCGGCGACCGCGTGCAGCCACCGCTGCGCACCACCCCAGTCGTGCAACACCGGTCCCAGTCCCGCAAGATCGGGCGCGACGGGCGGCACGCTCATGCGCCACACGGGGCGCGGATCGTCAGTGAAAAAGGGCAGACGCAGATCGCGCAAGGCACGCCAGTAATCGAGATCGTCGCTTTCCACGTCGGGCGCGAGTTGCGCGATGGCGTGAGACACCGCTTCATCGCTACCGGCGGCGCGCAGGCGCAAGAACTCGCCGTCGTAACACATGGCCGTGATCGGCCACGGTGCTAGAGCCAGCTCTGCCATGCGTGGCCGTGCCGCGCTCGGCGACAAGCGCCATACCAGCGTACGCTGCACCCGTGGCCGTGGCAGCACGCGCAGCGAGACCTGCACGATCACCCCCAGCGAACCGAGCGAGCCCGCGAGCAGACGTGAAACATCGAAGCCGGCGACGTTCTTCATTACCTGTCCACCGAAACTCAGCAGCTCGCCACGACCGTCGAGCAGATCGACACCGAGGACGAAATCACGCACCGCGCCGTGATAGGGACGCGCTGGTCCCGACAGGCCACTGGCCACCACACCACCCACAGTGGCACCACCGCCAAAATGGGGCGGTTCGAAACCGAGCATTTGGTCCTGCGCAGCGAGCACCGCTTCGATGTCGATGAGTGACGTACCGGCGCGCGCGGTGATGACGAGTTCAGTGGGTTCGTAGGCGACGATACCGGCGCAGTCGCGAGTATCGAGCAGCTCGCCCTGTATAGCGCGGCCATAGAAAGCCTTGCTGCCACCGCCGCAGATTTGCAGCGGCATGGCGGACTCCGCTGCGGCCTTGACGCGCGTCGCGAGCGCCGCGACAGCGGCATCGTTCAAGCTCGCGCGCACGCCGCTGACCTCAGGTTCGCGCGGCACCGCAGTTCCTCCTCAGACCGAGGAATCGCGCGTAATGACCGGCGTGCCGACGTCGACATCGGCGTTCTGTCCACGCTGGCGCAGCAGGTGATCGATCAGGACCAATGCGACCATGGCCTCGGCGATGGGTACCGCACGGATGCCGACACACGGGTCATGGCGCCCGAGTGTGACAATCGAAGTCGATTCACCATTCATATCGATAGTCTCGCCATCGAGACGGATGCTGGAGGTCGGCTTAAGCGCAATGCTGGCGACGATATCCTGGCCAGTGGAAATTCCACCGAGAATGCCGCCGGCATGATTGCTGGCAAAACCACGCGGCGACATCGCGTCGCGATGTTCACTGCCCTTCTGCTCGACTACCGCGAAGCCGTCACCGATCTCGACCGCGCGCACCGCATTGATGCTCATCAAAGCCTTGGCCAGATCAGCATCGAGACGATCAAACACCGGCTCACCCCAACCAGGTGGCAAGCCACGAGCTATGACGGTCACGCGCGCGCCGATGGAATCACCTTCCTTACGTAGCGCGTCCATATAGGCTTCAAGCTCTGCGACGCGGCCAGGCTCGGCGCAGAAAAAGGGATTGCTGTCGGCGGCGCTCAAATCTTCGCAGGC
This sequence comes from Pseudomonadota bacterium, assembly GCA_043782755.1. Lineage (GTDB taxonomy): Bacteria > Pseudomonadota > Gammaproteobacteria > JADJYF01. Next base: position 3,519 of record JAYWAC010000010.1, read on the forward strand.
CAGATGTATCGGTCCGAGCTGGGCCAGATAGGCACGCACTTCGACACCACAGGTCTCGCGCAGATATTTCTTGGCGATAGCACCGGCCGCGACCCGCATGCAAGTCTCGCGCGCCGAGGAACGCCCACCACCGCGATAGTCGCGCACGCCGTATTTCTGGATATAGGTATAGTCAGCATGACCAGGACGAAATTTGTCCTGAATATTCGAATAGTCCTTGGACTTCTGATCGGTGTTCTCGATCATGAGCGCGATGGAGGTGCCGGTAGTGCGCCCTTCGAACACGCCGGACAGGATGCGCACCTTGTCCTCTTCGCGTCGCTGCGTGGTATGGCGTGACTGTCCTGGTTTACGCCGATCCAGATCGTGCTGCAGATCAGCCTCGGTCAGCGGCAATCCCGGCGGGCATCCGTCGACGATCGCGACATAGCCCGGACCATGACTTTCGCCGGCGCTGGCAAGAGAAAACAGTTTACCAATCGTGTTACCGGCCATGACGGTATTCTAGCAGCCTGTCGGACTTAGGATGAATCTGCGGCGGCGGCGCGCGTGATTCGATGTATGGCTTAAGTGCCCTGCGCAAGATCCTTGCGCGAGATGACGAAAACGCCTTCGCCACCGTGTTCGAACTCCACCCAGGTCAAGGGTAGATGCGCATAGCGCATATCGACCGCTGCGGCGATTTCACCGACCTCCACCACCAGCACGCCGTGTGAACTGAGATGGCGGACAGCGCGCGCCAGAATGTCATCGACGCAGGCAAAACCCTCCTCACCCGCGACCAGGGCCATGGCCGGCTCTTGGCGATATTCGTGCGGCAATTGCTCCATGCGCGCGGCCGGCACATAGGGCGGATTACTGACGATGAGGTCGTAAACCCCGGCGTCGCTCGGAAACAGATCGGCCTCGACCAGACGCACCCGCGATTCGAGGCCATGGCGGGCGCGATTGATAGCGGCGACCGCAAGCGCATCGGGACTGAGATCCGTGGCATCGACTTGCGCGGTGGGGAAAGTCAGCGCGCAGGCCAGCGCGATGCAGCCGCTGCCGGTGCCGATGTCGAGGATGCGCGTGACCTGCCCTTCATGCAGCCATGGCGCGAACTGCGCGTCGATAAGTTCGGCGATTGGCGAGCGCGGCACCAGCACGCGCTCGTCGACATAGAACTCGTGCCCGGCAAACCACATGCGATGGGTGAGATAGGCGGCTGGACAGCGACGCTTGAGGCGCGTCGCTATCAGTTGTTCAGCGGCGGCACGACCCGTCTCATCGAGTGGCTGGTCGAGCAGTTCGTCACCCGCGTCGGGCGGCAAGGCCAATGCATGCAGGACGAGGAAGGCGGCCTCGTCCACGGCGTTGTCCGTGCCGTGACCATAGAACAGTCCTGCCCGTCGAAAACGCCGTGCGGCGCTGTCAACCAGCGCGCGCGGCGTGGCGGGCAATACTCCTCGTCTAGCCACGCGTGGCGGCCAGTTCGAGTACCACGTCGTTCATGCGCTTGACGAAGCCCGCCGGGTCTTCCAACTTGCCACCTTCGGCCAGGATCGATTGTTCGAACAACAGGCTTGCCCAGTTGGTGAACTGCTGCTCGTCCTGCATGTGATCCATGAACTTGATCATCGGATGTTCAACGTTCAGTTCGAGGATGCGCTTGGCGGCGGGTACGTCCTGGCCGGCGGCTTTCAGGAGACGTTCGAGATTGGCGCTCATCGCGGCCTCAGCCGACACCAAACAGGCCGGCGAACTGGTCAGACGCTGACTGCGCTTGACGTCCTCGACGCGCGCAGCGAGCGCTTCCTTGATACGCTTCAAGAGCGGGCTGACTTCCTCATCCTGCTGCTTGTCCTGGTCCTCTTTGGTCTCGCTCTTGAGGTCGCCGTGCACGACCGACTTCAACTGCTTGCCCTCGAATTCCGCGAGATGGGTCACCAGCCATTCGTCGATGGGCTCGTACATGAGCAGCACTTCAATACCGGCTTTACGGAAGTATTCGAGATGAGGGCTGTTGCGTGCGGTCGAGAAACCGTCAGCGGCAATGTAGTAGACAGCGTCCTGAGCCTCTTTCATGCGTGACACATAGGCGGCGAGGCTGACATCCTGGGTGTCGGTATCGCTGTGGGTGCTGGCGAAGCGCAACAACTTGGCGATGCGCTCGCGATTGCTGAAGTCTTCGATCACGCCTTCTTTCAGCACGCGGCCAAAGGCTTCCCAGAAACTGGCGTAGTCCTCACCCTCGGCGAGCGTCTCTACCATGCCCAATACTTTCTTGACCGAGGCGTTGCGGATGGTTTCAAGGGTCTTGTTGTGCTGCAAGATTTCGCGCGAGACGTTGAGCGGCAGATCATTGGTATCGATCACACCGCGCACGAAGCGCAGATAACGCGGCATGAGCTTCTCGGCGTCGTCCATGATGAACACGCGCTGCACATAGAGCTTCACACCGTGCTTGACCTCACGGTCCCATAGATCGAAGGGCGCGCGCGCCGGCAGGTAGAACAGCGTGGTGTATTCGCTCTTACCCTCGACCTTGGAATGCAGCCAGCTGGTCGGGTCGCTGAAGTCATGGGAGACGTGTTTGTAGAACGCTTTGTATTCCTCGTCGGTAATCTCGTGCTTGGAGCGACGCCACAGCGCGGTCGCCTGGTTGATGGTCTCCCAGCCCTTATCCTCACCGCTCTTGTGCATCTTGATCGGCAGGGCGATGTGGTCCGAGTAGCGCTTGCAGATGTCGCGCAGACGATATTCGTTGGCGAGATCCTTGGCGTCTTCCTTCAGATGCATGACGATTTCGGTGCCGCGCTGCTTGGCGTTGACGGTCTCGACTGTGAACTCGCCCTTGCCTTGCGATTCCCAGCGTACGCCCTGCGCGGCGGCCACGCCGGCCTTGCGCGATGTGACGGTGACCTTGTCGGCGACGATGAAGGCGGCATAGAAGCCCACGCCGAACTGGCCGATGAGCTGCGAATCCTGGCGTGCGTCACCCGACAGCTTGCCGAAGAACTCGCGGGTGCCGGACTTGGCGATGGTGCCGAGGTTATCGACCGCCTCGTCGCGCGTCATGCCGATGCCGTTGTCGCGCAGCGTAATCGTGCCGGCCTCAGCGTCGAATTCGAGTTCGATGGCCAGTTCACCGTCATTCTCGTAGAGGCTGTCGTCGGATAGCGCCGCGAAGCGCAGCTTGTCGGCCGCGTCGGCGGCGTTCGAGACCAGCTCGCGCAGGAAGATCTCGCGGTTGCTGTATAGAGAGTTGATGACGAGGTCGAGTAGCTGGGTGACTTCCGATTGGAATCCCCGTTGTTCTTTGGCAGTGTCCGGCGCCATGGTGTCCTCTGTGAGTCGCGTGAATGAGGCGGGCAAGCTATGGGCGCGAGCGTTCGATTTCAAGGCCTTTGCTCGTGTGAACGCGCGCCGCGCTACCATAGCGCCCCACGGTCGCGAGCCCGCGACTGGCATCTTCGAGGGACTGAAGTGTGCGCGCTGCGGCGCGTCCGCAGCCTATCATTCGCGCCATGGCTACCGATAAATCCGCCAATTCACCGGTCATGCAGCAGTTCCTCGGCATCAAGGCCGAGCATCCGGATACGCTGCTGTTCTATCGCATGGGCGATTTCTATGAACTGTTCTTCGACGACGCCAAGCGCGCCGCGAAACTGCTCGATCTCACCCTGACCGCGCGCGGCACCAGCGAGGGCCAGCCCATCCCGATGGCGGGCGTGCCTGCCCATGCCGCCGACCCGTATCTCGCGCGCCTCTTGAAGCTGGGTGTATCGGTCGCGATCTGCGAGCAGATAGGCGATCCGGCCGAATCGCGCGGGCCGGTGGCACGCAAGGTCACGCGCATCCTGACGCCGGGGACGGTGACCGACGAATCGCTGCTCGAAGCGCGCCAGGACACTTTGATTGCAGCCCTGGTATTTGCCGGCGAACGCAGCGGCCTGGCCTGGCTCGATGTCGGCGCCGGCCGCTTCCTGGTCTGTGAACCCGACAGCCCGACCGCACTCGAGGCCGAGCTCGAACGTCTGCAACCGGCGGAACTGCTGGTCGCCGATAACCAACGCAATCTGCTGCCAGCCGGCTGGGCGGCGCGCAGTCGGGGCGTGCCGGACTGGCGCTTCGATCTGACGGCGGCACGGCGACGCCTGTGCGAGCAGTTCGGAGTAAGCGATCTGCATGGTTATGGCTGCGCCAACTTCGAACCGGCCATCGCCGCCGCCGGTGCGGTGCTGGTCTACAGCCAGGAGATGCACGGCGGCGCGCTGGCCCATGTGCTGGGGCTCGCGGTCGAACGTCCGCAGGATGCCCTGTATCTCGATCCCGCCACCCGTCGTAATCTCGAAATCACACGGGCCTTGTCCGGCAATGATGTCCATACCCTGGTAGCGGTGTTCGACACCACGCGCACCGCGATGGGTGGGCGTCTGCTGCGGCGCTGGCTGCAACGCCCGCTGCGCGACCACGACACCCTGCGCCATCGCCAACAGGCGGTTGCGATGCTTATCGCCCGTCACGATGTCGCGGCCCTGCGCAGCGCCCTGCGGCGGGTGCATGACATCGAACGCATCGTCACCCGCGTCGCACTCGGCAGCGCGCGGCCACGCGATCTGGCGCGCCTGCGTGACGCCCTGGGTGTGCTGCCGGAACTGCGTGGCTTGCTGTTGCCGGACTTGACTCCAAGCCTTGATGAATTGCGCTTGCGCATCGATGAAATGCCTGAGGTGCGCGCCTTACTCGAACGCGCGCTGGTCGAATCACCCGCCCATCTGATCCGCGATGGCGGCGTGCTGGCGCCGGGCTATGACAGCGAACTTGACGAGCTGCGCAACGCCAGCGCCGATGCCGATGCCTTTCTGGTCGCGCTCGAACAACGCGAACGCGAACGCAGTGGTATCACTAATCTGCGCGTCGGTTACAACCGCGTGCACGGCTACTATATCGAGATCAGCCGCGCCCAGGCCGAGCGCGCACCGGCCGACTACACCCGACGTCAGACCCTGAAAGGTGTGGAGCGCTACATCACGCCCGAACTGAAGGGTTTTGAGACCCATATCCTGACCGCCGCCGATCGCGCCTTGAGACGTGAACGCGAGCTCTATGAAAGCCTGCTGATCGAACTGCTGCCGCAAGTACGCGCGCTGCAGGACACCAGCGCAGCGCTGGCCGAGTTGGATGTGTTGGCGAGTTTCGCCGAACGCGCCGAGAGCTTGCAGCTCTGCGCGCCCGAGTTCTGCACTGAACCGCGCCTCAGTATCACCGATGGCCGTCATCCGCTGGTCGAACAATTCCAGGACACGCCTTTCGTTGCCAACGATCTGGAACTCGACGACACGCGTCGTCTGCTGCTCATCACCGGCCCCAATATGGGCGGCAAATCGACCTATATGCGCCAGGCCGCGCTCATCACCCTGCTCGCCCACATTGGCAGTTTCGTGCCGGCGCGCGCCGCCTTACTCGGCCCCATCGACGCCATCTATTCGCGCATCGGCGCCGGCGACAATCTCGCCGGCGGCCAGAGCACCTTCATGGTCGAAATGGCCGAGACCGCCAACATCCTCCATCACGCCACCGCCGCGAGCCTGGTCATCGTCGACGAGATCGGGCGCGGCACCAGCACCTATGACGGCATGTCGCTGGCCTGGGCGGCGGCCGAGCATCTGGCCCAGCGCAATCGCGCCTTCACGCTATTCGCGACCCATTATTTCGAGCTGACCGCGCTTGCCGACGAAGTGTCGGCGGTGGCCAATGTGCGGCTCGACGCGGTTGAGCACGGCGAGGACGTGGTGTTCATGCACAGCGTCAGTGAAGGGCCGGCCTCACGCAGCTTCGGCATTGCCGTGGCGCGCCGCGCCGGCGTACCCGTGGCTGTCATCGCCCGTGCCCGTGCACTGCTCGCCACGCTCGAACGCCGCCACCAACAACAAAGTCATCATGAGACGCCGCAATTGCCCCTGTTCGATCGGCCGCACCCCGCGCTCGTCGCCTTGGGTGACCTGGATCCGGACACTCTGACGCCGCGTGAGGCCCTGGAAGCCCTGTATCGCCTGCGTACGCTGATCGAACACTCATGAAGTGTTTGGCACCACGCGGTCGGCAGATATAATGCCCGCCTCCGAATTTGACGAAGAGCAGCCATGACGTTTGTTGTTGTAGAAAACTGTATCAAGTGCAAGTACACGGACTGTGTCGAGGTGTGCCCGGTCGATTGCTTTCACGAAGGCCCTAATATGCTCGTGATTGATCCGGACGAATGCATCGATTGCACGCTCTGCGAGCCGGAATGCCCGGTCGAAGCGATCAAGTCGGAGGACGATCTGACCGACGACGAACAGCAGTACCTAGCCCTCAACGCCGAACTTGCCAAGCAGTGGCCGGTGATCAGCGAAATGAAGGAGCCGGTTGGCGACGCCGATGACTGGAAGGGCAAATCGGGCAAGCTCGACCTGCTCGAGCGCTAAGATCTGACCCAGGCCGCTTGCTCAGCGAGTGGCTTGGTGTCTTCGAGCTTAAGTGGGCCAGGAGCCGTCCGTCCCTGGACGACCCCTGGTCCGCCGCTCTCCCTCACCGTTGGAGTTGCCATCCGTGGCGGCGGCGAGTGCGTTGCTGAATACGCACCTGCAGTCTAGTTAGCCACGGCAGGCGTCCCCGCTCAAATTTCGCCTGCCCCTCGTCGCTGCTGTGCTTTACACTTCGTGCTCAACGACTTACGCAGCAGGGACGGAGCGCGGCATGCATTCGGCGCATAGCGAATCAGGAAATCTTCCCGTCCTGAACTCAGCGCCCCGCCCAAGCGGGTCAAGCCTGACGTCCGCTGTCACCAACACGCGTCGCCTGTGTGGGATGCTCAGTCGAGCTAAGGCCCGCGCTTTAGCGACCTGCATGACGCTCTGTCTGTGCGTGACAGCGGCACCGGCCGCCGAGGTCTTTAAATGGAAGGACGCCGACGGTCATATCCACTTCGGGGATCGTCCATCCGACACCCCGGCCGAGAGCGTGACCATACGGAGCGCAGCACCTGCAGCCGCTAATGGCAACAACCAGGAACGATTGCGTCAGGTACTCGACGGCTATACCAAGGAGCGCGAGGCGCGTGAGGCGTCGCGTGCAACCAAGAAACAAGATGCTGAAAAACGCGAGCAACTCTGCGTGGGCGCCAAGGCCCGTCAGCATTCGGTCGAGAATGCCAACTTTCTGTACGACTACACAACCAAGGGCGAACGACGCGTGCTTGAGGGGGCCGAGTACAAACATGTAATAGAGAAAGCGCATCAGGCCGTCGCCGACTCTTGCGACTGATCTAAAGACGCCGTTCTATCTGCCTATTTTCTCAATACAAAGGAAGGTAACATGACGAATCTACTAGACTCGCTAGAACTCGTGACCGGATGAATAAAGCGTTCTGGAAATCCGACTGGTTTGTCGGCGCCGCCCTGTCCTTCGTGTTCTTCATCGCTTGGTGGGGACGCGCGCCGCTGTTGGAAAGCATCGAGCGGGACGCCTACGACCTCGGCGTGCGCACCGCGTCGCGTGATCCAGGCGACAAGGTCGTGGTGGTCGCCATCGACGATAAGAGTATCCAGAACATCGGTCGCTGGCCTTGGTCGCGCAAGGTCCACGCCGCGATGATCGACAAGCTCGCACAAGCCGGCGCCAAGACCATCGGCTCCACCATCTTCTATTCCGAACCGGAAGTACCGCCGGGCCTCGACTGGATACGCGAATTCCGCTCTGAGACTGGAAAGCTCGCCCAGGCGGGTGTGGCGGTTGATGCCCTCAACAAGAAATTCAGTGAAGCCGAACTCGCGCTTGACACCGACAGCGTGCTCGGCAATTCCTTCAAGCACGCCGGTAACGTGGTGCTCGGCATGCAGTTCACACCGGGTGAACCAGTCGGCAAGCCCGACAAACCCCTGCCCGACTACATCCTGCGGAACGCCATCAAGGAAGACAAGGTCGTCGATCCGAGCGGCGAATTTCCGATGCCTGTGCAGACCGTGCTCGCCGACTCTCCGATTCCAGTGGTCGGTGAAGCCGCACGCGGCATCGGTCACCTGCTCAATCCGCCCGATGTCGATGGCGGTATCCGCTTCGAACCGCTGGTGGTCGAGTATTACGGCGCTTTCTATCCCGCCCAATCGCTGATGGTCGCGGCGGCTTATCACAACCTCAAGGCCGAGGACATCAAAGTCAATCTCGGCGACAGCGTTCAGCTCGGCAACCTCAAGATCAAGACCGATCTGAACCTCAACATGAACACGTTCTTCTACAGCAAACGTCAGGGACACCCTGCGCCGTTCGACATCTATTCGTTCTACGACGTCCAACAGGGCGCCGTGCCGATGGAAAACTTCAAGGATAAAATTGTCCTGATCGGCGCTACCGCTTTCGGTGTCGGCTCCTCGTTCCATATTCCGCTGGGGGGCGATCCTGCCAGCCCGGTGCTGATCATGGCCCACACGGTGGCCAGCATTCTTAACGAGGCGTTCTTCATCGCGCCGTCATGGGCGGGCATCACCGAGCTGGTCGTGCTGCTCGTGATTGCAGCCTATTTGATCAGCCTGTTACCCAAGCTCAGTGCCGGGCCAGCAGCGCTGTTAAGCCTGGGCTTGTTCGTGCTGGTCATTGCCACCGAAATCGGTCTGATGGCGTCGCAGGCCATCTGGTTGAAATTGACCGGCGCGGCGACCTTGCTCGTCATCGGCCATGTGTTGCTTACCACCAAGCGCTTCCTGGTCACCGAAGCCACCAAGCGCCGCCTCGACTATGATTCGGCCCAGAGCAACAAGCAGCTCGCGCTCAAATTCCAGAAGGAAGGCGAGCTCGACATGGCGCTGGAGTATTTCCGCCGCTGTCCGGTGGATGAGAGTCTGCTGGAAGCGGTCTACATCCTGGCCGGCGACTTCGAGCGCAAGCGGCAGTTCAACAAGGCCGGCGCGGCTTACGAATACATCGCCGCCAAGGACCCGAACTTCCGCGACATCAAGAATAAGGTCAACCGCGCCAAGCAGCTCAACGACACGGTCATCCTCGGCGGCTCGGCGGCGGCCGCTACGGCGGCCAGCACCATGCTGCTCGACGGCAGCATCTCCAAGCCCATGCTCGGCCGCTACGAAGTCGACAAGGAACTCGGCAAGGGTGCGATGGGCGTGGTCTATCTCGGCAAGGATCCGAAGATCAACCGCGTGGTGGCGATCAAGACCATGGCCTTATCTCAGGAATTCGACCCGGCCGAACTGAACGAGGTCAAGGAACGCTTCTTCCGCGAAGCGGAAACCGCCGGTCGCCTCGATCAGCCGAATATCGTGCGCATCTACGACGTCGGCGAAGAACACGATCTTGCCTACATCGCCATGGAGTTCCTGGCCGGTCACGATCTGGCCCGCTACACCAAGCCCGACACTCTGCTGCCGCTGCCGACCGTGATGGGCATCATCTTCAAGGCCGCCATGGCGCTCGACTACGCGCACAAACACAACGTCGTGCATCGCGATATCAAGCCGGCCAATATCATGTACGAGCCGGAATCCAAGCAGGTCAAACTGACCGACTTCGGTATCGCGCGCATCACCGACTCAAGCAGGACCAAGACCGGCATGGTGCTCGGCACGCCATCCTATATGTCGCCCGAGCAGCTGTCGGGCAAGAAGGTCGACGGCCGTTCCGATCTGTTCTCCCTGGGTGTGATGTTCTACCAGATGATCACCGGCAAGCTGCCCTTCCAGGGGGACTCGATGGCGACCCTCATGTACAAGATTGCCAACGAGGCGCATACCGAGGTCACCACCCTGCGTCCGGATCTGGCCAAGCAGCGCCCCTGTGTGTCCGAGATCATCAATCGGGCGCTGGTAAAGGATCCCTCCAAGCGTTATCAGACCGGCGCCGAAATGGCGCGCGACATTCAGCGCTGTGCCAAGCAGACCCAGTCGGCCTGACGCCTAAGGACTGAGGATTAGACACCGTGGCCAAGGGCATCATCGAAGTCGCGAACATTTCGGACACCGGTCTGAAGCGCCCGCACAACGAAGACAGCGCAGTCACGGATTCGGCTCTGGGTCTGGCCGTGGTGGCCGACGGCATGGGTGGCTACAAGGCCGGTGAAGTGGCCAGCGCCATTGCCGCCCAGCTGATCCTGAACGAGGTAAGGGCCGGCATCACCCATGGCGACACTAGCGGCAAGGCCAACGGCTCGACCTTAAGTCGTGCCTCCATGGTAATTCGCGACGCGGTCGCCAAGGCCAATGCCGAGGTGTTCCGCACCGCCCAGGAAATTCCGCAATGCCAAGGCATGGGAACCACGGTGGTGGTGGTGTTCTATCACGGCGACAAGGTCAGCATCGCGCATGTCGGCGATTCGCGGGTTTACCGCCTGCGCGGCAATGAATTCAAACAGATTACCCGCGATCACTCCCTCATTCAGGAGTTGATCGACCGTGGCTTCTTCACCCCGGAAGAGGCGGCCGAGAACACGCCCAAGAATCTCGTCACGCGGGCACTGGGTATCGAGCAGTCCGTGGAGGTGGATGTCCAGGAACAGGACCTGCAGGCGGGCGAGATCTACCTGCTCTGTTCGGACGGCCTCAATGATATGGTAGATGATGAAGAAATTCACTTAACCCTAAGTAAATATAGTGCTAATCTTGTCCAAGCGGCCACTGAACTGGTCCGACTGGCGAACGAAAAAGGCGGCAAGGACAACGTTTCCGTTGTGCTGGTACGACCGCAGAACCCGTCGAATGGCACGGCGGGGATCATGGCTAAATTCAATAGCTTTCTGAAAAAGGGCAGCTGAATAGGACAGAACAATGGCGAAGTTGGTTCTGAGCATGAACGGGGCGGTGCAAGGGGAATTCCAGCTGGGGAAGGAACGGATATCCATCGGCCGCAAACCCGACAACGATATCCAGATCGATAACCTGGCCGTCAGCGGCAAGCACGCACTCATCATTACGATTCTTGACGACTCCTTTCTCGAAGATCTCGGCAGCACGAACGGGACCTACGTGAATGGCAAGCTGGTCAAGAAGCACGCGTTGCGCAATGGCGACGTGATTGGTCTCGGCAAGCATGAGCTCAAGTACATCAATGAGCACGCCACCGCCGACGACGAAGAATTCGAAAAGACCATGATCATCCGGCCGGGCTCGGCCAGTGCTGCGGTCGAGGCCGCCAAGGCGGTCGAGAAGGCCGCCGCCAAGGCACCGCCGCCCACCCTGGATCACACCGCCGGCGGTTCGCCGCGGATGGCGCCGATCAGCCCGGCACCGGGTGGCGGCATGCCGCTTGCCAAGCTGCACGTGCTGAACGGCCCGATAGCGGGCAAGGAACTGGAACTGACCAAGGCGCTCATCACGCTCGGCAAGCCAGGCACCCAGGTGGCGGTGATTTCCCGTCGTCCCCAGGGCTACTTCCTGACTCATATCGAAGGCGACGGCAAGAACGACAACTTCCCGGTGGTGAACAACATCCCGATAGGTCCTCAGGCCTATGCCATCAAGAACGGCGACATCATCGAACTCGCCGGCATCAAGATGGAATTCAGCCTGGTCAAGTAAATCGCCTCGGCCCTCGCCGCATCATGGCGGCGGGGGCATTCAAGCTTACCCACTCGCCCCTGCTTGCTAACCTTCACCGCCGCCACATCGACGTGGCGACCAGCACTTGAAGCAGATTCAAACCACGCTATTTGCTCTCGTGTTCGAACACGCCATCCCAATCGGCGGACGGCGGCACCTTGCGGAAATGCGCAACGCGTTCGGCATAGACCTTGTACAAGGCCGGCGACTTCGAGCCCCGTTGCAGGTTAACGAAGTTGAGCTCGGCGGTATCCCACTGCTGGGCGCGATAGAGACGCACGGTATCGGCGAATAGTTTCAGTTCTTTCTTCCACAGCGGGTCCAGTTGCTCGGCCAGTCCCAGCGGCTCATAGATCGCCACCGGTTTGGCCTTACCCTTGACCCGCACCCGGTCGAGTTCGCGATAGGCGTATTCGGGCACCGCGTCCTTGGTGGTTTCACTGACGATCAGGCGCACGCCATACTTCTTGGTCAGCCCTTCCAGCCGTGAGCCAAGGTTCACGGCGTCGCCGATCACGGTATAGGCCATGCGGAACGATGAGCCCATGTTGCCAACGTTCATGAGTCCCGTATTCAAGCCCACGCCGATGCTGATCTCGGGCCAACCCTTGGCGCGGAACTGCGCGTTGATCTCGTCAAGCTTGGCGATCATCTCGTGTGCCGCTTCAAGCGCATGGCGGGCGTGCTCGCTGTCTTTTAGCGGCGCGCCCCAGAACGCCATGATGGCGTCGCCCATGTACTTGTCGATAGTGCCCCGCGAATGGTGGATGACCTCGGTCATGGGAGTCAGAAACTGGTTCATGAGGTCGGCCAGATCCGACGGCGAAAGCCCTTCGGAAATCGTGGTGAAGCCACGCACGTCGGAAAACAGCACGGTCAAGTCGCGGCTTTCGGCCGCCAGCGAGTATTCGGTCGGTGCCTTAGCCATTTCATCGACCAGCTCGGGCGGCACATATTGGCCGAACAGGCCGGTAATCTGACGCTTGCCGCGAGTCTCGACGAAATAGCCGTAGGACATGTGCAGCAAGAACATCGTCAGGGCCATCATGATGCCCGAAGCGAGCGGCAGCACAGTCTGTCCCATCGACCAGACCATATGGTTGAAACCGATGTAAAGCAGGATGCCGCCAAAGGTGTAGAGCGTGATATTCAACGGACTGAGCAGTAGCCCCGCCACGATCATGCCGATGCCGACCACCAGCAGCATGATCACTTCGGCGCCCACCGTGTAAGCGGGAAATTCCAGCATCTTGTTGTTGAGAATGCCCGCGATCAGATTGGCATGGACCTCGACACCGGGATAAGCCTTTTCCATGGGTGTCGCACGGAGGTCGAGCAAGCCCGGGGCGCTGGTCCCAAGCAGCACGATACGGTCTTTGAACAGGTTCGGGTCGGCGGCACCTTGCAGAACAGAGGTAGCCGACACATAGTGAAAACTGCCCTTCCCGCCGCGGTAGGGCACCAGCGTTGTCACATTTTTGTCGACTGGCACGCGTGCATTGCCGACGTTCAGCCATTCGAGTCCAGGATAGCCACGGGTGTCGAACAGCGGCTTCTCGAAATGGGTAAGCACGGCATCGACGCCCAACACCCGCCGCACCATTTCCAGTGACAAGGAGCCGTAATACTTGTCGGCATAGCGCACCAGCATCGGCACGCGACGCACCACCCCGTCGCGATCGAGTGTCGGCGTAAAATGGCCGGCGCTCAAGGCGCTGGCCTGCAAGGCCTTGAGGTTGGCACCGAAGCCCGTCGCCGTCAGGAACTGCACGGCCTTGCCTTGGAAATCGGATTTTTCGAACAGCGGTTCGGGCAATTCGCCAATCTTGGCGATGTCGGCGCCGTCACCAAAATTGAAGTAGTAGCCGAGCACGACGTTGTACTTCTGAATGGTCTCGGCCAGGATGCCGTCGTAGTCGAGCTGCGGCCGAATCATGTCCAGCCGACTGACGAATTCCTGATTGCCCCGCAGATCGTTCTTGGCGAGTTTCTCCAGGATCTTCAGACCCGAGCTCTCATCGGGCTCGGCAAACACAATGTCGAACCCAACCAGCTTGACCTTGTACTGTTGAAAGAGCCGATCGAGCAGATGCGCGAGCTTGTCGCGCGACCAGGGCCAGCGACCTTCGGCGGTGAGGCTGGCTTCATCAATATCGACGATCACGACGCTCTCATCGATGGTGCGCGGCATGGTGAATTCGAGATGACGGTCGTAGGCTAGATTCTCCATCTGCTCGATGAATTCAAAGCGCCAGACTTCGCTCGCGTGGACCAGGAACAAGACCAGCACGGCGGCGCTCATCGCCACACGAGGCCAGTTGTCTTTGAATCTGCTGAGTATCGCCCCCAAACTCTGCACTCCCCAGGTAAGGGGTCGTCTCAATGCGACCCGCAGCTATGAACGTGCCCCATGGCGGGGGCACAGGCTAGAACTCACCGAGAAGTCGCGCGACGCGCCCCTTCCTACCGTCCCCAATAAGCCTCGAGATCCGTGACGAAATTCGCCAGCTCGTCCTGCGCGGCCTGTCCCAGCGCATGCGCACAACTACTTATCGCCTCATCGGGCAAGGGCACGCTGCGCTGGTAAGCACGCACGAATTCAGGCAACTCGCTAGCGGCCGACAGCAACTCGAACTCGAGACTCACCTCGGCCGTCGCGGCCCCTTGCCGCTCGAACTTGCGAATGTGACCGCGCACCGTGTACTGCGCATCGGCGCTAGGCGCGGTCACGATGCGATGCGTGCCGCGCAAGCGCTCGGCCAGCGCCTCCTGCAACAGCAGGCGCGGGCTGTCGACCCAATAGTGGTAAGTGTACTGTTCGAGCGCCGTACCATCATCATGTGCGTAGACCAGGGCACGCTCGCCATGCAGACCATCGGCGACGAACGGCGGCACGTAGACAATCGCCCCCTCGCCAATGCTCGGCGCGCCGTTGCCAGCGGTCTGTGGCAAACGATAGAAGGTGTCTTTTTTCGGCGCTGCGCCGCAGCCAGCGAGTGCCAGTAACAAGCCGACGAGCAACCCACGGCGCAGACACGCTTTCATTTCTGCCCAGGCTCTGGACTTTCCGCGTTACGCAATAGCCGCGCCGGATTGCCACGGATGGTGCGCGCGAATTCATTCATGTTGCGCGTTCCGCCTTCGAGATTGGCGAGGATCTGACCGAGATGCTCGTTGACCGTCTTCAAGGCGAGCTGCAATTCGCGCATCGAGACCTGCGCCGCGCCAACTCCGGCGCTGACCTCGTCGCGGTTATCGATGACCAGGCTGTCGAGCGCGACCAGCAACTTGTCGGCCTCGGCGCGACTGGTCTCGACGCGGCTGATCAACGCATTCAAGTTGACCGCGACGCCATCGACGTGGGTCAGAATATCCTTCACGTGCTCCTGATTGGCGGTGCTAAACATGGCCTGCAGGCCACGCGCACTTTCGTCCAGTTGCTTGATGATGGAGATGGTGCCGCCCAGCACTTCCTTGTCCAGCCGCTCGTGCAGCATGGTCACCAGTGGCGAGAGATCGTCGTGGCGGAATTTCAGAATCTCATCGGTCACGGCGGTGATGCGCGTGTCGAGATTCTTCAGCACTGGCATGAGGCCGTCCTGGGACAAGGTACGGAAATCGCCGGCCGCCTGATTCAAGACCGAGAACAAATCGGTCTGGGCCTGACCGGCGAGAATATCGCCGGGCTGCAAGGAGGTCGCGGACTTGCCTTGGTGTATGTCGATGGTCACCGCCGAGATCAGGCCCGAGGCCGCCACTGCCGCAACACTGTCACTCGGAATCTTCCAGCCGGCTTGCACGCCGAGTTCGAGCTTGTAACGCATGCCACCGGCGTCCGGTTGGGGCGTGATAGCCTCGACCTGGCCGATGCGATAGCCCTCGAAGAATACACCGGTGCCGAAGTTGAGACCGGCAACGTTGTTGTAGACCACGTAGTAGGTATCAGTCGGGCCATGTCGCCCGGTCACCGCGAACAGCAGCACCACCAAGGCCACCGCCATGGCAAGCACGAAGCTACCGACCATGAGGTAATTGATGTTGTCTCGCTTCATGCTGACCGGGTCCGACTCTTGGGCCGCGCTAACCGCCCGTCAAACGGCGCAGATAGGCATCGGCATCGATTTCTTCTTGTCTGGGTCGACGGTTCAAGAGATCCTGGACCCGCTCATTGGAGGAATTTCTGACCTCAAGAGCGGTGCCCGCCAATAGAATCTTGCCACGATCGAGCACCGTGATGCGATCGGCGATTTTGAAGGCGCTGTCGAGTTCATGGGTGACGACTACGATCGACATCTGCATGCTGTCGCGTAGCTTCAGGATCAGCTCATCCAGTTCCGCCGACACCACGGGATCGAGCCCGGCCGAAGGCTCGTCGAAGAACAGCAGCTTGGGGTCCATGACGATGGCGCGTGCCAGCGCGGCGCGCTTGATCATGCCGCCCGACAGCTGCGCCGGCATGAGATCGCCGAGGCCGCCCAGCCGCACTACCTCGAGCTTCATGCGCGCCATGATGGCCATGGTCTGCTCATCGAGCCGGGTGTGCTCGCGCAGCGGCAACATGACGTTCTCCAGCACCGACATCGAACCGAAAAGCGCGCCACTCTGGAAGGACACACCCATGTTCTTGCGCAAGGCGTGCATCTGCATCGGTGTAGTCGTGGTGATGTCCTGACCAAGCAGTTTGATTGAACCACTGGTCGGCGCGTTCAGGCCAAGCAGATGACGCAGCAGCGTGCTCTTGCCCGAGCCGCTGCCGCCCATGATGACCATGATCTCACCCGCTGCGACCGTCAGGGAGACATGGTCGAGAATGAGTCGCGGCCCGTAGTGGGTGACCAGTGCGCGGACTTCAATCGCGGCGCTCATGCGCGATTCAGGAAGTAGGTGAACATCATGTCGGTCAACACGATGTAGGAAATCGACAGCACCACCGCGCGGGTCGTAGCGCGACCGAGTCCCTCGGCGCCGCCCGCGACAGAAAAGCCATTGCTGACGCCGACCAGCGCCACCACCAGCGCGAACACACCGCTCTTGGCCAAACCCTGCATGATGTCATCAACGCCGATGAAGTGGCTGGTCTGATCCCAGAACGCACGATAGCTCAAACCCAATTCGAGCTTGCAGAACACCGCGCCGCCAAACAGCGCGGCGAAATCGGCGAACAAGGCCATGAGCGGCATCATCACTAACATGGCGACCATCACCGGTGCGACCAGATAGCGCACCGGATTGATGCCCATCACGCGCAATGCGTCGATCTCCTGATTGATATTCATAGTGCCAATGCGCGCGGCCAGCGAGGAACCGCTGCGGCCGGCAACCAGAATGCCGGTCATGAGCGGACCAAACTCGCGCGTCACCGACAAGGCGATGCCGAGCACCACCTGAGTCTGGGCGCCGAATTGTTTCAAGGTATGGATGCCCTGGATGGCGAGCATCACGCCGATGGCAAAAGACAGCATGAAGATGATCGGCAGACCGGCGAGACCGATCTCGACCATCTGCTGCACGGCGGCCGAGAAACGCACCGGCTGCCGGCGTAGCGTGCCCCAGCCCAGCCAGTAGATACATTCGATACAGAGCGCGAGGTAGTAGCCGAACTCCTCGACCAGGCAGACGCAGATCTGGCCGAGACGTTCGAGCGCGTCGACGAATGGGCGCTGCCCGCCGTCAGCCATCCGCCATGAGACGCGCGGCAAGATCGGCGTGGATGGGAAACACCTTATCGAGGCGCGCCAGTTCCAGCACACTCATGGCCGCCTCGCTGACACCGATCAGACCGAAGCGCAGCGCTTTCTTGCGCGCAGTCTGAAAGCCTTCCACCAGACTCGCCACGCCCGAGCTGTCGATATAAGACACGCCACTCAAATCGACCAGGGTGTGCTGGCCCTTGGTGAGGCTGGCAAGAATGGTCTTGCGCGCGTCCGGAGAACAGGACAGATCGACATCGCCGCTCAGACGCACGATGGCGTAGCCGCTTTCCTGCTGAACTTGATAGGGCATGCGTCAGGCGTCCTTGTAAGACTCGAACCAGGTCAGCAATGACATCATCACCCCACTCCCCCATCCAGGCGCTTGCTCATGCGCAGGACATTGCCAGGTCGATCGGCGAGATGCGCGTAGACGCAGCGGTCCATGATCTCGTTCATGAAATGAGTGCCCAGACCGCCGGGCCGCACATCCTCGAACGCGCGGCCCCGGATACTGTCGAGGTCGATGGGCGCGGCGAAGTCAGTCAATACGACTTCGATCTCGTTTTCATTATTATGGATCTCCAACACGATTTCACCCGAGCTATCACGCCGGTAGGCATGCTCGATGATGTTCATGCAGGCCTCGTTGATCGCGATCACGAGCGCCTTGATGAGCTTATCGGGCCAGCCGCGCGCGCGACCCGCCTGGTGCACCTGTTCGCGCATGCTCTTCAACTGCGCGGCGTCGGCTGTGAAGCGCAACGTCAATATCCTTGTCGTCAACGCCGCCGCGCGCGGCAACTCGATGAGCATGAGCGTGATGTCGTCGTGAGAGCGGTAACCTGCCGCGCGCCAGGCACCGACCACCGCCTCCAAACGACGATCGGCGGGCACCGCACTGGCGGCGGCCAGCATCTGCGTGAGTCCACGCGCGCCGAGTTCGGCGCCCATCGGCGAAACACTCTCGCTGATACCGTCGGTGTAGAGATACAGCGCGCCGCCATCGAGATCTATCTCCTCGGCCGGGAAATCCATATCGGCCAATACACCGAGTGGTGGCGCGCCTGCGGCAAACTCGACAATGCTGCCATCCGGTCGACGCAGAAGGGCAGGATGATGCCCACCATTGGCGAGTTCGAGTCGACCGCTGCTTGGATCGAGATAACCGGCAATGAGGGTCACAAACATGCCGAGCGTGCTGCGCTCGCAGATCTCATCGTTGACCTGTCGCAGCAAGGCACTGGCACTGCTGGCGCTCTTGGCCAGGCAGCGCAACAGACTGGTGGTCTTGGCCATCAAGAGCGCGGCATTCATGCCCTTGCCCGCGACGTCGGCCAGCGCGAAGTAGATGCGCCCATCGGCGAGCGGCATGAAATCATAGAAATCACCGGACACTTCGCGTGCCGGAATATTCATGCCATGCACCGCGAAGTCACTCGCCTCGCCAGCGGGCAAAAGGCTTTCCTGAATCTGGCGCGCGAGTTCGAGCTCCTTGCGCACGCGCTCCTGTTCGACCAGGGCGGTGGCCATGCGCGCGTTATGAATGGCCAACGCGGCGGCCGCTGCAACGATGCTCGCGAGTTGCAGGTCATTGAGTTCAAACAGACCATCGCCGCCGCGCTTGTTGAGCAGTTCGAGTGCGCCCAGGCAACGACCGCGCACCGCGAGCGGCACGCACAGGATGGAACGGGTGGCGAAACCAGTGTCGGCATCGACCATCGCCGCGAAACTCGCATCGCACGACACATCGCGCACGATGCGCGGCGCGTTCCGCGCCACGGTCTGACCGACGATGCCCTGTCCCGCCGCAAGTCTGAGCCCGCGAATGTTGACCGGGCCCGCACATTCGCGACAGACCAAGGCTTGGTCGTCGTCTTCAAGCAGGAAAATCGACGCCGCTTCGGCATCGAGATGCACCATGAAGCGATCGATGGCGTTCTTGAGAGTCTCGCCGATGTCGAGCGAGCTGGCGAAATCCTGGGTCAGTTCGGCGAGAAAACTGGCGGCTAGCTCCGGCACCTCATCCAGCATGGCCGGCACCGCCTCACTCATCGCAACAGCGCGCGCAGACGCGCGAGATAGCCCTGTTCGTCGGGCATGACGCTGTGCTGATTGGCGCTCCACAACACCGCAGCGAGATGTTCCATGATGCGATGCTCGAGACCATGCACATCCTGGCTTTCCTGTACCACCAGCTGTTTATAGAGCGCCATGATGCCGGGCGGCCTGTCGGTCTGTAGTTGCTCGATGAGAGCGACATGCAGGCCCATATGCAGGAAGGGATTGGTATCGCCTGCAGCAAAGTCGCGTTCTAGCGCACGCTCGCCCTGGCCAAGCACGCGGTGATATTCAGGATGGGCGCGGATGACTTCAGCAAGCAGGGTCTCGAGAGGTGTAAGCGCCTCGCTGCGGGCGATCTTCTCCCACACCGCGAAAAAGAATTGTCGAGACTGGTCGCGTGATTCGACGAACATAACGGCACTTTAGCAGCGCGACGAGTGCCGCGCGAATTCAATCGCCGAGATAATGGCGCTTATCGCGCCACTCGCACAGATCGGCCACCACGCATTGCCCGCAACGGGGATTGCGCGCGGTGCAGACATAACGGCCATGCAGAATCAGCCAATGATGGGCGTGTAGCTGAAATTCGCGAGGCACGGCGCGCAGCAGTCCTTGCTCGACCGCGAGTGGCGTCTTGCCCGGCGCGAGCTTAGTGCGGTTGCCGACCCGAAAGATGTGAGTGTCGACGGCGATGGTCGGTTCGCCAAAGACGACGTTCAAGACCACATTGGCGGTCTTACGCCCGACGCCTGGCAGGGCTTCCAACGCGTCGCGCTCGCGCGGCACTTCGCCGCCATGATTGTCGAGCAGAATGCGACAGGTCTTGATGACATTCTCGGCCTTGGTATTGAACAGGCCGATGTTGCGGATATGGTTCTTCACGCCCGCCACGCCGAGGGCCAGCACGGACTTCGCATCGGGCGCGACTTTGTACAGCGTGACGGTCGCCTTGTTGACGCTAACGTCGGTCGCCTGCGCCGACAGGATCACGGCGATCAGCAATTGAAACGGTGTGTCGTACTTAAGTTCGGTGGTCGGTGCCGGGTCGCGCGCCGCCAGGCGCCGAAAGAATTCGGCTTTGTTAACCTTGTTCACGGCGCACCGTGTTTTCGTGCGACCGCCGCCAGCACCGCCGCCCGCAACCGCTCCGCTTCGGATTCCACTTCAATCAGCAGCGGTGCGCGCCGCACGGTATGACGACCATCGAGCCGCGCAGTACGTCGTTCGTGGCGCGCGAGATTGTCGGCCGCGCTGGGCAGCGCCTGCGTAGTCTCGGGCAAGGCGATGCAATCAGTTGGACAGACCGGCACGCACAATCCGCAGCCGGTACACCAGGCAGTAAACACGCTGTGCATACGACCCGCCGCGCCAATGATGGCATCGACCGGACAGGCATCCAGACATTGTGTGCAGCCTATGCAATCGATCTCACGGATCTCGGCGACGCGCGCGGGCTCTTCATCCAAGGGCGCCGAGGCGGCGTCTCGTTCCAGCAGCGCTGCCAGGCGCTGATGCGTCGTTTCACCACCGGGCGGACAGAGCGCAAGCGAGACACTCTCGTTGACCAAGGCCTCGGCATAGGGCCGGCAGCCCGCGTAACCGCAACGCCTACATTGGGTCTGAGGCAGCAGCGCGTCGACGGCGGCGATCAAGCCCAGCCTATCCACCATCACCGCTGACTCAGGCCTGAGCGCACGAGACTTTTATTTCACCCGCTGGCCAGGCTCGGCACCGCTGTCGACATTCAACAGAAAGATGTCCGCACCACCGGGACCGGCCGCTAGCACCATGCCTTCCGAAATGCCGAAGCGCATCTTGCGCGGCGCGAGATTGACGACCATCACTACCTGGCGACCGATCAATGCTTGCGGTGCATAGGCGGCCTTGATGCCGGCAAACACATTGCGCTGCTCGGTGCCGATGTCGAGGGTGAGTTGCACGAGTTTGTCGGCGCCCTCCACGGCCTTGGCATCAACCACGCGCGCGATGCGCAGATCGACCTTGGCAAAATCATCGATGCTGATCAGGCCTTCGTCGACGGTCGCTTGCGCCGTGGCCGGCGCGGGTGTGGGCGCGGCGGCAGCTATCGGCTTGGCCGGCTGGCCGTCTTTACTCGCTTCTACCATGAGATTGATTTTCTCCCGGTCAACCCGCTGCATGAGGGGCTCGAATTTATTGATGCTGGCGCCTAGTGGCACCGTGTTCACATCCGACCAGCACAGTTCGCCGCCACCCAGAAAATCTTCGGCGCGACGCGCGGTGGCTGGCAGCACCGGTTTCAGATAAATGAGCAGGATGCGAAACAGGAAGATGCCCATGCTGCATACCGCCTGCAATTCGGTGTCACGCGTGGCGTCCTTCGCAATCACCCACGGCGCGCGCCGGTCGATGTACTGATTGGCGCGATCGGCGAGCGCCATGATGTCGCGCATCGCGCGGCTGTATTCACGCGCTTCATAGCAAGCCGCGAGCGGTTCGGCGGCGGCCTCAAGCTCGGCCAGCAAATCCGCATCGTCGAGTCTATCGGCGAGACGGCCATCGAAACGCTTGGTAATGAAGCCCGCGCAGCGACTCGCGATGTTGACGATTTTGCCGACCAGATCGGAATTGACCCTGAGCTCGAAGTCTTCAAGATTGAGATCGATGTCTTCGATGGCCGAACCGAGTTTGGCCGCGAAGTAGTAGCGCAGATATTCTGGATTCAGATGATCGAGATAGGTGCGCGCGGTGATGAAGGTGCCGCGCGACTTCGACATCTTGAGCCCGTCGACGGTCAGAAAACCGTGCACGAAAACATTGCTCGGCAAACGGAAGCCGGCGCCATGCAGCATCGCCGGCCAGAACAATGTATGGAAATACATGATGTCCTTGCCGATGAAGTGATAAAGCTCGGTCGTGCTCTCAGGGCCGACGAAGTGCTCGAAATCGAGACCGCTGCGTGCACACAGATGCTTGAAGCTCGCAAAGTAGCCGATAGGCGCATCCAGCCACACGTAGAAATACTTGCCCGGATGATCGGGGATCTCAAAGCCGAAGTAAGGCGCGTCGCGCGAGATGTCCCAGTCCTGCAAGCCGGTCTCGAACCATTCGTTTAGCTTGTTGACGATACCGCTCTGCAGGTCGTTATCCTTCAGCCACTGACGCAGCACCTGTTCAAAGGCGCCGAGGCGAAAGAACAAATGCTCGGACTCTTTGAGTTCCGGCGTCACACCGGACAAGGCCGAGACCGCGTCGATGAGATCGGTGGGCGCGTAAGTCGCGCCACATATTTCACAGGAGTCGCCGTACTGATCGGCGGACTTACAGCGCGGGCAGGTGCCGCGGATGAAACGGTCCGGCAGGAACATCTGCTTGATCGGGTCAAAGGCCTGACGAATGGCGCGTTTGGTGATGTAACCACCATCGCGCAGGCGCGTGTAGATGGTCTCGGCAATCGCGCGGTTTTCCGGCGAGTGGGTCGAATAATAATTGTCAAAGTCCACGCCGAAATCGGCGAAGTCACGTTGATGAGCCGCGCCGATGCGCGCGATCAAATGTTCCGGCGTGACGCCCTCCTGCTCGGCGCGCAGCATGATGGGTGTGCCATGGGCGTCATCGGCGCACACGTAATGGCACTCGTTGCCGCGCAGCTTCTGAAAACGTACCCATATATCGGTCTGGATGTATTCGACCAGATGGCCGATGTGTATCGGGCCGTTCGCATAGGGCAGGGCACTGGTGACCAGGATCTGGCGTGTGGCGGTCATAGCCTCTCGATTCACGGGGGTAGGCCAGGAATTATAGGGAGCGACGACGGGCGCGGCCATTGAATTGGTGGTGTAGAATGCGAGCGTCCCGCGAAAGTACCGTCATGAGCCACACTGAAGAAAGCATTCGCGCCGCCCTCGGCGCCGATATCGACCCTTATCTCGGCCAGGACCTGGTCAAGGCTGGCGCGGTGCTGGCCATCGATGCAGGGGTCTCACCCGCACTCATCAAGATCGAACTCGGCTTCCCGGTCGCGCGCTATGCCGCCGAACTCGAAGCGCGTCTGCGCGAAGTGCTTGGTCGGGCGGGCATCACCGCGAATTTCGAGATCAGCTCGAAAATCGTCGCCCGCGAAGTGCAGAAGGGCACCAAGCCCATGCCGCAGATCCGCAACATCATCGCCATTGCCTCGGGCAAGGGCGGTGTCGGCAAGTCCACCACCGCCGCCAATCTGGCCCTCGCACTTCAGCAGGAAGGCGGCAAGGTCGGCGTACTCGACGCCGATATCTACGGCCCGAGCCAGACCCGCATGTTGGCGAGCGGTGGTCGGCCCGAGAGCCGCGACGGCAAGTCCATGGAACCGCGCGTTAGCTACGGCTTGCAGACCATCTCCATCGGCAATCTGATCGAAGAAGACACGCCCATGATCTGGCGTGGCCCGATGGTCACTGGCGCGTTGGAACAGCTGCTGACCGACACCAACTGGCATGACCTCGACTACCTGGTCATCGATCTTCCGCCTGGCACCGGT
Organism: Pseudomonadota bacterium; assembly: GCA_043782755.1. Taxonomy (GTDB): domain Bacteria; phylum Pseudomonadota; class Gammaproteobacteria; genus JADJYF01. Next base: position 27,338 of record JAYWAC010000010.1, read on the forward strand.
GATATCCAGCTCACGCTGTGTCAGAAGATTCCGGTCTCGGGCGCGGTCATAGTGACCACGCCCCAGGACATTGCCCTGCTCGACGCGCGCAAGGCGCTCAAGATGTTCGAGAAGGTTAATGTGCCGGTGCTCGGCATCGTCGAGAACATGAGCGTGCATATCTGCACTAACTGCGGCCATGCCGAGCATATCTTCGGCTCAGGTGGTGGCCAGTCGATGGCGACTCAGTATGGCGTCGATCTGATCGGCTCGCTGCCACTCGATATCTCGATCCGCGAAGGTGTGGACAATGGTCGGCCGACGGTTGCCATCGCGCCGGACTCGGCGATCTCGGCGATGTACCGGGAAATCGCGCGGCGCATCGCCGCCAAGCTCGCCATGCGGGCCCGCGACTTCTCGGCCAAGTTCCCCAAGATTGTCATTCAGAACACTTAAAAGCGCGGCGCGCGAGCGGAGACTTAAGGCTATGCCGGTCAAATCGGATGCCTGGATCAGGCGCATGGCACAGTCCCATGGGCTGATCGAACCTTTCGAGCCCCAGCAGGTACGCGAAGTGAACGGCGAGAAGGTGATTTCTTTCGGCACTTCGAGCTATGGCTACGACATACGCTGCGCGCCCGAATTCAAGATCTTCACCAACATCAACGCCACTATCGTCGATCCGAAGAACTTCGATTCGGGCAGCTTCGTAGATATACACAGCGATGTGTGCGTGATTCCGCCCAACTCCTTCGCGCTTGCGCGCACGGTCGAATTCTTCCGCATTCCGCGCGACATCTTGACCATCTGCCTCGGCAAGTCGACCTATGCGCGCTGCGGCATCATCGTCAACGTCACGCCATTGGAACCCGAATGGGAAGGCCATGTGACCTTGGAGTTCTCCAATACCACGCCGCTGCCGGCCAGGATCTACGCCAACGAAGGCGTCGCCCAAGTCATATTTCTGCAGTCCGACGAATCCTGTGAAGTGTCTTACCGCGATCGCGGTGGCAAGTATCAGGGCCAGTTGGGCGTTACCCTGCCGAGGGCCTAACGCTCAATCCTGACGGGCCTGACCACCGCGCTCCTGGCGCAGCATCTGGGCTTGTTTGCGCAGGGCGTGGCTGATCAAGGCATCCCTGTCCTCTTCGCGCAGGGCATCGAACTCGATACCTATCGAATATTCCGCACCACGCTTGCGCACATCGGTCACGCGGCCGACAGCCCGTAGCGTGTAATTGCCCGGTAGCAGCACCAAATCGATCGCAAGCCAGGTCTTGGCGGGCAGCGCTGCGTCGGCGCGCATGGCCAGTCCGCCACCACTCAAGTTGACTGTGCTTAGGTGCTGTTCGCGATGGTCAATACTCGCAGCGGCGCCATGGTCAAGTGCCAACACGTCCGCCAACAGGCTGAGCTTACGATTGATGAGTTCGATAGCGTCGGCCACCACCCGACTCTCGCGCCGCAGTGCCGGTGTGAGTTCGGTCAGATGCGCGTCCAGCGGTTCGAGATGTGCGCGCAGCTTGTCGGCCTGCAGACTATGGTGAGCGATGTGCGTGCGCGCCGCTTCGAGATCAGGCTCAGCGACCACGCAGTATCTGATCAACGCCGTGTCGTCGATGCGGAAATAGCGTCGCCTCTCGGTCCTCATCTATTGCCCTCGTGGTGTTCGTCCGCGCAATCGTCGCACATTGCACCATGACCTTGAACGTAAGCCAGTGAAGAGTCGCGCTGCTATACTGCCACGACCTTCATTAGCTCGCTGATCACGCCAACATCGCGATGGATTTTCTGCCCATCTTTCTCACTCTGCGCGAGCGCCGTTGTGTGGTGGTGGGTGGCGGCCATATCGCCGAGCGTAAACTTGCCCTGCTGTTGCGCGCTGGAGCCATTGTCGACGTCGTAGCGCCGCACTTGAGTGAAGAACTTGTGCGCCTCGCCGCAGACGGCAAAATCACCGCCCATCAACGGGATTTCCTCCTCTCCGACGTACAGGGTGCGGCACTTGTGATCGCCGCCACCGACGTGCCGTCGATCAACGAACAGGTGGCTGCAGCGGCCGAAGCGGCGGGTGTATTGGTCAATGTCGTTGACCAACCCGGCGTCGGTAACGTCATCATGCCCTCCATCGTCGATCGCTCACCGGTAGTGATCGCGATAGGCACCGGCGGCAACGCGCCGGTGCTGGCGCGCATGCTGCGCGCGAAACTGGAATCGCTTATCCCGCAGGCCTATGGCGAACTCGCGAGCCTACTCGGCAGTCTGCGCGAACGAGTGCGCGCGGCCGTGCCCGACGGCGTGGCGCGACGTCGTTTCTGGGAACGGACACTGGATGGTCCCGCTGCAGAAATGATTTTTGCCGGACGGCGGGCCGATGCCCTGGCCAGTATCGAACGCGGCCTGGCCATGGTCGGTCAGGAGCATGCGCCGCAAGGCGAGGTCTATTTGATCGGCACCGGTCCTGGCGATCCCGACTTGCTGACCTTCCGCGCATTACGCCTCATGCAGAACGCCGATGTGGTGGTCTATGACCGTCTGGTCGGCGATACCATTGTCGATCTCAGTCGTCGCGACGCCGAGCGCATCTATGTTGGCAAATCACGCGACCGTCATGCTCTGCCTCAGGAAGAAATCAACCAATTGCTGGTGCGCTTGGCGCGTGCCGGCAAACGCGCGGCGCGCCTGAAAGGCGGCGACCCTTTCGTGTTCGGCCGGGGCGGCGAAGAAATCGAGGAACTGGCCGCAGCCGGCGTGCCTTTTCAGGTCGTGCCCGGCATCACCGCCGCGCTCGGCTGCGCGGCCTATGCCGGCATTCCGCTCACTCATCGCGATCTGGCCCACAGTTGTGCGTTCGTCACTGGCCATCATCGTGAGGACGGCGGTGAACCGGACTGGGCGGGCTTAGTCCGCCCGCACCAGACTCTGGTGTTCTATATGGGTGCGGCCAGTCTGGCCAGAATTTGCGAGCGATTGATAGCAGCGGGTATGGAGAGTGAGACGCCGGCGGCGGTGGTCGAGCGCGGCACGACGCTCGCACAGCGGGTCGTGAGCGGTACGGTCACGAGTCTGCCGGCCCTGGTTGCGGCGGCCGATTGCAAGCCGCCGCTGTTGATCATCGTGGGCGCGGTGGTCGGCTTGCGCGATCGTCTCAAATGGTTCGAGCAGGCCGTGACGCTCAGGCCTTGGGGTCGAACTTGAGCGACACCGAGTTGATGCAGTAACGCTTGTTGGTCGGGCGTGGGCCATCGTCGAAGACATGGCCCAGATGAGCTTCGCAAGCCGCACACACGACTTCCGTTCGAACCATGCCGTGGCTGGCATCGCTGCGTAACAGCAAACGGCCTTCGTCCACACCCTGCCAGAAACTCGGCCAGCCGGAGCCCGAATCGAATTTGTGTTCGGAGCTGAACAACTCGGCGTCACAACACACGCAGCGATAGATGCCGTCGTCCTTGAGGTTGTAGTAACGGCCGCTGAAGGGCGGCTCGGTGCCCTGTTGACGACATACCGCAAATGTTTCGGGCGACAGGATCTGGCGCCATTGCTGATCGGTCTTGGTGGTTTTGCTCATGATGATACCTGCCTGCTGATGGTTGGCACCGGCGACTCACGACTTCATTCCGAACGCGAGCGCGCTGGGGTCGGAAGCCGTTCCCGGTCCCGGGCATAGGCGCTATGATAGGACCGTTCTTGGCTCAAAAAAATAAAGATTCCGCCGCGCCTGCCGCCAAGGAGTCTGCGCCGCCCAGTTCGCCGCACAGTACCGCCAGTCAGGAGAAGTCATGTGAGGGTCGCACTGCTTGAAGATGATCGGGACCAAGCCGCCTTATTCACCGAATGGTTGAAGGCTGCGGGTCATACCTGCGAACACTTCGACACGGGTAAGTCCTTCGTTCGCAACATCAAGCACGACAGCTTTGATGCCCTCATCCTCGATTGGATGGTGCCGGACATGGATGGCTTCGAAGTGCTACGCTGGGTGCGCGAGAATTTCGATTGGCCGATCCCGGTCGTATTCGTGACCGCCAAGGATGACGAAGACGACATCGTACGCGCACTGGAAGAAGGCGCCGACGATTATGTGGTCAAGCCCGCCAAGCAACGTGAGCTGGTTGCACGTATCACTGCGGTGGTGCGTCGCGCCGCCGGCGTCGACGACACCCAGACCACCATCGAACAGGATCCCTTTCTGATCGATCTCGGCAATCATCAGATTCAACGCGGCGGCGAGCGCATCGAAGTCACGCAGAAAGAATACGAGCTGATCGTGTTTTTGTTCCGCAATGTCGGCCGCGTGTTGTCGCGTGCCCACATCCTGGAAAGCGTGTGGGGTCGCAACCCCGATATCAACACGCGTACCGTCGATACCCACGTCAGCCGCATCCGCTCCAAGCTTGCGCTGGCACTCGATACGGGCTGGAAACTGTCCTCTATCTACCAGCACGGTTACCGACTGGAAAAAACCTCGGTCAACTGAGAACAGTCAGACCTCATGGCCGCGAGTACACCAAGCGTGCGACATGGACTTTCGTCGGGCAAAAAAAAGCTCAGTGTCGTCCTGGGGTTGGGGGGGATTGGACGTCCACCGAGCGCGTTACTTGAACGCTGACGCTTCGGCCTTCGACCATAACCACGCCGCGCCGCGCACACCGCTGCTGTCGCCGTGCTTCGCTACCACCACACGACTCTCGAACTCCGGGCCGAACACATAGGGTGGCAAGCGCCGGGTGACTTCGCTGGCGATGCCGGGCAGATTGGACAAGCCCCCGCCCAGCACCACAACCTCGGGATCAAAAACGTTGATGATGGTGCCCAGCGCACAAGCCAATTGATCGAGATGTGTGTCGAAAGCACGCCGAGCTTGCTCCTCGCCCTGCGCCGCAGCGGCCGCGATGGCCTGCACGTTCGCGCGTTGCGCAGGCCCCATCTCGTTGTAGGTATAGGTCAGGCCCGGCCCCGACAAATAGGTCTCGATGCAGTCGGAGCGGCCGCAGTAGCAGGGCCGCGCATTGGCCCTTGAACGTGGCCAGGGCGCGGGATTGTGGCCCCATTCTCCGGCGATACTGTTGGCACCACCGATAGGCCGTCCATGGAGATGCAGCCCACCACCGCAGCCGGTGCCGATGATCACTCCAAAGGCACTGCTGGCACCGGCTGCGGCGCCATCGGCTGCTTCCGACACGACGAAGCAATTGGCATCGTTTTCGAGGCGCACGGATCGCGCGAGGCGCCGGGCAAGGTCACCCTCGAGTGGATTCCCTATCAGGCACACGGTATTTGCGTTCTTGACCAAGCCAGTGGCGGGGGAGGCCGCGCCAGGAATCGCGACACCTACCGTGCCGCGCGCACCGAGCACGTTTTCGGCATTCAGTACCAGGCCTGCGATCGCATCGCAGATGGCGTCGTAGTCGTGACGCGGCGTCGCCACGCGTTCGCGCAGAACTATCTGGTCAGCGTCGCCCAGCACCGCTACTTCGATTTTCGTTCCACCCAGATCGATGCCGATCCGCATGCTCACATCCTCACTCGCGACGCTTTGGCACCCTTGCCATGCTACTGTAGAATTCCCGCTGCCGAACGCATTCACGTCTTACAGTAGAGCCTCACCATGATTTCAGAAGCCGGGTACCAGCGTCATCACAGTGTGCCGGTGCAAATCGGCGACATCACCGTTGGCGGCGATGCGCCGGTGGTCGTGCAATCCATGACCAACACCGATACCGCCGATGCGCTCGGCACCGCCAAGCAAGTGCAGGCGCTGGCCGCCGCCGGCTCGGAACTGGTGCGTATCACGGTCAACACTGAAGACGCCGCGCGCCAAGTCGCGCGCATTCGCGATCTGCTCGACACGATGGGCTGCCGCGTACCACTGGTCGGTGATTTTCATTACAACGGCCACTTGCTACTGACCAAATATCCGGACTGCGCGCAGGCGCTGGCCAAATACCGCATCAATCCCGGCAACGTCGGTTTCGGTCGCAAGAAGGACAATCAGTTTGCCACCATGATCGAAGTCGCCATCGCGCGCGATAAACCGGTGCGCATCGGCGTGAACTGGGGCAGTCTCGATCCGGCGTTGGTCGCGCAGATGATGGACGACAACGCCAAGCTGTCGGAGCCGCGCGACGTCAAAGCCGTGACTCGCGCAGCCTTGATCCTGTCCGCACTGAACAGTGCCGCCAAAGCCGAGGAAATCGGCCTGCCGCGCAATCGCATCATCCTCTCGTGCAAGGTCAGTGACGTGCAGGATTTGATTGCCGTCTACACCGAACTCGCTTCGCGCTGTGATTATGCTCTGCATCTCGGTCTGACCGAGGCGGGTATGGGCTCAAAGGGCATGGTGGCCTCGGCCACCGCAATGGGCATCCTGTTACAGCGGGGCATAGGCGACACCATTCGCGTGTCACTGACGCCGGAGCCAGGTGGCGATCGCACCAAAGAGGTGATCGTTGCCCAGGAACTGTTGCAGACCATGGGCATGCGGTCCTTTACACCGCTGGTCACCGCCTGCCCGGGCTGCGGCCGCACCACCAGCACCGTATTCCAGGAACTGGCGGGCGACATCCAAGCTTATGTACGCACCCAGATGCCAGCGTGGAGCAAGACTTATCCCGGCGTCGAATCCATGACCCTGGCGGTGATGGGTTGCGTGGTCAACGGTCCCGGCGAAAGCAAGCATGCCGACATCGGCATCAGTCTGCCTGGCACCGGCGAAGTGCCGTCCGCACCGGTGTTCGTCGATGGCGAGAAATTCACGACTCTGCGTGGCGAGAACATCGCCAACGAGTTCAAGACGATCCTCGATACCTACGTGCAGTCGCGTTACGGCCAGGGTACGCCGCTCATCGCCAAGGAAAATGCGTCGGCGGCTTGAGCGCACCACCTCGGATCTGAGCTTGCCCATCGCCATGACACGGCGCGCGCACTGCTCGCCGACTGCGGCCGTCAACATGCAGTTCTCATGTTGACCGCACTGTGGTCAGTGCTGCGCGCTTTCGGCGGCATCTGTACTTTTCAACTCGCGCCCCAGGATTTGCCCCGGTCCAGCGCGCTGTTGACGATGACCACCCTCGGTAACCTGAGCTTGTCGGTCATCATCTACGGACTAGAGTCATCTGTCGGCCAAGCACTGTTCAAGGCCGTACTCGAAACCGCCGTGTTGTTCGCACTGACGCTCGTGCTGTTATTCCTGATGTCCTACGGCCGGCGCCTGATCCAGACCATGACCGCGATGATGGGCTGCGGCACCTTGCTAGGCGGCGTGGCGCTGCTGACCATGGTGCTGGCGCCGGTGCTGCCGCAAGCGCTCGGGCTGGCCTTGTTGCGCGTGAACTTCCTGCTCAATTTACTAGTCATCGCGCATATCCTGCGCCACGCTCTCGGCACTTGGTTTCTGGTCGGACTGCTGTTCGCTTTCGGCTATGCGCTGCTACTGAATAAATTCTTCATGCTCGCCGATGCATTGCTCGGCGTCGCACCGGCCTGACGGACGAGGCTTTCTATGCACCTACACATTCTCGGTATCGGCGGCACGTTCATGGCCGGCGTCGCGCGTCTGGCGGTGGAACTAGGACATCGCGTCACTGGCGCCGACACCAATCTCTATCCGCCCATGAGCGATCAGCTCGATGCGCTGGGCGTAGAGGTGTTCAATGGTTATGGCGTGAGCGTGCTCGAACCTGCACCCGACATCGTGATCATTGGCAACGCCCTGTCGCGTGGCAATCCCAGTGTCGAATACATCTTGAGTAACAACCTGCCCTACACCTCGGGGCCGGCCTGGCTGTATGACGAAATACTGCGCCATCGACACGTCATCGCGGTGGCGGGTACCCACGGCAAGACCACCGTCACCAGCATCGTCACCTGGATGCTCGAGCATGGCGGACTTGAGCCCGGCTTTCTGATCGGTGGCGTGGCCGAAAATTTCGGCGTCTCAGCGCGACTTGGTCAGGGCCCCTTGTTTGTGGTGGAAGCCGATGAATACGACACCGCGTTCTTCGACAAGCGCTCGAAGTTCGTGCACTACGCGCCGCGTACGCTGATCATCAACAATCTCGAATTCGACCACGCCGACATCTTTCCCGACCTCGCGGCGATCGAGCGTCAGTTCCATCACCTGATCCGTAGCCTGCCGCAAGAGGCGCTGATCGTCTGCCCGGCGCCCGACGCGACTATCGATAAATTGTTGGGGATGGGTCTATGGTCGCGCGTCACCCGCTTTGGCCAAAGCGCGCAGAGTGATTGGCGTTACGCCTATTCAAGCACTGAGCAAACGCTGCGTATCACGGCGCCCGATGGCAGTGAGGCGCGAGGTAGCAGTCCCCTGCTCGGTGTTCATAACGCCCACAATGTCGCGGCGGCCATTGCGGCGGTAGCCGATGTCGGCCTGTCTCCTGCGCGCGCGATGGCGGCTTTAGCAGGATTTGCCAACGTCAAACGGCGACTGGAATTGCGCGGGCGTGTGGCCGGCGTGGCCGTGTATGACGACTTCGCTCACCATCCGACCGCGATCGCGGCGACCATCGCCGCCTTGCGCCCGCAGGTTGCGGCGCCCGGACGCATCATCGCGGTCAGCGAGATGCGCTCGAACACCCTGCGCATGGGCGTGCACAAGGACAGCCTGGCGACGGCCTTCGCCGGCGCTGAGTTAACCGCCATTCTGGTGCCCGCCGCTTTGCCGTGGGACATCGGCTCCGCCCTCGCAAGTTTGCCCGGCCACCAGTTGTTCACTGACAGTACGGCACTTGTGGCGGCGGTGACGGGCTGGGCGCGCGACGGCGACGCTTTGCTGGTGATGAGTAATGGCGCCTTCGACAATGTCCACGCGCGACTCTTGAGCGCACTTGAGACGCGCCCATGAGCGATGCAGCCATCACCATCGCCGACGTGCCGCTGTTTCCGCTGCAGACGGTGTTGTACCCGGGCATGCTGCTGCCACTGCGCATCTTCGAGGCCCGCTACCTGGACATGATCAGCGCCTCGCTGCGCCAATATCGGCCTTTTGGCATCGTGCCGATACGTCAGGGCCACGAGGTGGGTGCGCCGGCCGAGTTTTTTCCGTTTGGCACGCTGGCTGCGGTCGAGTCCTTTGACCAGGGCAAGGATGGCCTGCTGCAAGTATGCGTGCTGGGTACGGATCGTTTCCGCGTCGAACGGCACACGGTACAGCCCAATACGCTGACGGTGGCGGACATCACGCCGGTCGCGGCGGCCGAAGATCAGGCGATACCGCAAGATCTCGGCTATCTACCTGGTCTGCTCAAGGACATCTTAGAAGCGAATGCCGCGCACTTACCCTATCGCGACTGGCAGATGGCGAGTGCGCTGTGGGTGGCCTATCGGCTGGCGGAGTTTTTGCCGCTCGCGGCCGCAACCAAAATTGCGGTATTACAGGCCGACGATGGCCTCGCCGCGCTGTCCCGTCTTGATGCTGGCATTCGAGCCGTCTCCAGCACGCCGCCCAAGGGAACGCACTGAAGCGGGGTTTGGACCACGACCCCTAGCGGTGCGTGTTGCTGCTACCGGGAAACTGTGCGATTTTTAGCTCTACGCTGACTCACCCTACGCATCACTGCGTTAAATGATAAAAATAATCTCCTCGCGTGCGCAGGCTGCGGCCGCGCCCGTGGTCTCGCTCGTCCTGGCGACAGCCCTGATAGTCGCCTGGTGCGGCTCTGCGCGCGCCGGAATCCTTGAGAAACACACCAACGATTACAAATGGCGGCTCTGTCCGCCAGCCACTATGGTGCCGACCGCGCCACCCTACAGCCAATCAAATATTGACCCTAAGAGCACCGAGGTACGCGCCGACGCTGTGCGGGTCTTGAAGGATGGCTTGAGTCAGTTCTCGGGCGATGTCGAGGTGATACACGCCGGCCAGGCGCTCAGCGCCGACATCGTTACCTACGACCGCCAGCACGACACCTTTGCCGCCGAGGGGCGCGCACGCATCTGGGACAGCACCATGGTGTGGGCCGGCGCGGAAGCTCTCTACGATATGGGCAATCACGTCGCCAGACTGCGCGATGGTGACTACTGGGTGCACGACGGCCATGGTCGCGGCCATGCACGGCGCATGCGCAACGACACGGACACCAAGATCACGATCCTGAAGGACGTCGACTATTCCACCTGCCCGCTGTCGGACGAAGCCTGGCGCGTGTCGGCATCCCGCATCCGTCTCGATCACGACGCGGAACGCGGCTCGGCGCGCAACGCCATCCTGCGGGTCTACGACGTACCGGTGTTCTATTTTCCCTATGTAAGTTTCCCGATCAGCGACAAGCGCAAATCAGGCTTTCTGTCGCCGACTTTCGGCAATACCAACCAGTCCGGCTTTGACTTTCAACTGCCTTACTACTGGGATATCGCGCCCAACCAGGATGCCACGCTAACGCCACGCGGCCTGACCGATCGCGGCGTCATGTTGAATGGCGAGTACCGCTATTTGGGTCCGCGATACGATGGCCAGTTGGACGTCGAATACCTGCCCAGTGACCGCCTCAAGAACGATCAGGAGCGCTCACTGATTTCCTTTCGTCACCGCCAGAAGATGCTCGATGACCACGGTCGTCTGCGCTTGATCTTCAACAACGTGTCGGACAATCAGTTCTTCGAGGATTTTGGCAGCAGCATCGCGGCCACCAGTCAGCGCTTCCTCGATAGGCGCGCCGATTTCTTTTACAACGGCGGCAATTACCGCGTACGCGGTGTGGTGCAGAGCTACCAGACCATCGACACCACGCTGGCGCCAGGCAGCGGCCCCTACCGTCGCTTACCGCAGCTTGCCTTTGACGGCCGTACACCGCAGAGCTATTACGGCTTCGTGCCAGCCCTCAGGGCTGACACGACCTATTTCGACCGCGACGCCAGCGTAACTGGCACCCGCGTCAACGTCATTCCCGCACTGTCCTATCCCTTCGTGCGGCCCTACATGAACATCACGCCCAAAATTGCGGTGATGCAATCAGAGTATTACCTGGACGATCCCTCGCGGCGCTTCGATAACCAACTGTCGCGCACCGTGCCGGTCTTCAGCGTCGATTCCAACGTGTTCTTCGAGCGGCGTCTGAATTTCTTCGACAGCGAGCACATCCAGACCTTTGAGCCGCATATCTACTATCTGCTGGTGCCCAAGGTCCAGCAGGACGGTATTCCGCGTTTCGACAGCGGCAATTTGAGCGTCTCATTCCGCAATCTGTTCCGCGACAATCGCTTCACCGGCGAGGACCGCGTGTCCGATGCGAACCAGGTCGCGACTGCCATCACCTCACGCATGATCGATGTTGAGAGCGGACGCGAAACCTATCGGGCCAGCATCGGCCAGATTTACTACTTTCGTGACCGCGAAGTGCAGTTGGCAAGCGAGGGGCCGCAGACGGCGGGGACCTCGGAACTGATCTCGGAAGTCGCGACGAATGTCGTGCAGGATTGGACCGCGCGCGGTGTGTTGCAGTGGGATCCTCATAATTCACGCACTGAACTAGCGGCCGCCACCCTGCGTTATCGCCCGGACCTCGATACGGTATTGAATTTCAGTTATCGCTTTCGCCGTGCCATCAGCGACATTCGACAAACCGATTTCTCGATGCGCTGGCCTATCACCGAAAATATCGCCCTGGTCGGGCGCTGGAACTACTCGATACAGGAACAGCGTTCGCTTGAGACCTTGGCCGGCGTGGAATACGAAAGCTGCTGCTGGGGTGTACGTTTCGTCGGCCGCCGCTTCCTGCGCAATGCCGCAGGCCAGTTCGATAACGGCATGTTCCTGCAGTTTCAGTTCCGCGGCCTGGGCGGTATCGGCAAGAAGTCGGGCTCGGTGCTACACCGAGACATCCCTGGCTATGAAGATCCCTTCGAATAAGGACCCGGACACCATGCGGGAACGGGACTATCGCAGGCGTGTCTCAAGGGCGGCCGCAAGTGCCAGTGCTTGGGTTACAATTGCGCCCGCCGCGCGGTCGCCGTCCTTGCCAGTGCCGATGCCGTTCCGTAGTCCATGCTCGCAGACAGCCGCAGAATCCGATCTGGTACCCGTGTATCCCCATGCTTGAAACCCTCTTTACTTATCGCCTGCGACGGGTTCTGACTGCGGCCGCCCTGCTCCTAGCTGGTCAGGTGCAGGCTGCCGAACTCGATCGCATCATCGCCGTGGTCGATGACGATGTCGTGATGCAGAGCGAACTCGATGAACAGTCCGCGCGCGTGCGCGACGCCTTACGCCAGCAGCACACGGAAATGCCGCCGACCACGGTGCTGGAACGCCAGGTGCTGGAACGTCTGGTGCTGGAGAAGATCCAGATGCAGGTCGCGACCGCGTCCGGCATCAAGGTCAGCGAAAAGGATCTCAACAAGGCCGTCGCCGACATCGCCAAGCGCAACAAGCTTGAGCTGCCGCAATTCCAGAAGATTATCGAATCCGAAGGCATCACCTTTCCGCGCTTCCGGGAACAGATTGGCCAGCAGATCCTGATTGCCAAGCTGCGCCACGAAGAGGTCGAAAACCGCGTCAAGGTCTCAGATCAGGAAATCGAGAATTTCCTGCGTAATCAGTCCAGCGGAAGCGAATCCGAGCTGGAATATCGGCTGTCGCACATTCTCATCACCATCCCTAGCGGTGCCAGCGACACCGAACTCAAGGCGGCCCGCGACAAGGCCGACGACACGTTACGACGTATCGACGCGGGGGAGGATTTCGGTGATGTCGCGCTGCGCGTGTCAGACGGTCAACAGGCGCTGGAAAAAGGCGACCTAGGCTGGCGCAAAGGCGCGGAAATCCCCACGCTTTTCGCCGACGCGGTGAGCGCCATGAAGATTGGCGATAACAGCGGCATCATCACCAGCCCGAGCGGCTATCACATCGTCAAGCTGGTCGATAAGCGCAACGGCGAGAAAATCATGGTCGAGCAGCACAAGGTGCGACACATCCTAGTCAAGCCGAACGCGCTGGTCACCACGCAGCAGGCGCAGGAACGCCTGCTGCAGCTCAAGATGCGTATCGAAGGCGGCGCCGACTTCGCGCAACTCGCCCGCACCAACTCCGACGATCGTAGCTCGGCGCTCAAGGGCGGCGACCTGGGATGGGTCAGCAAGGGCCAGATGGTGCCGGAATTCGAAGAAGTGATGATGCAGAGCCCGCTAGGCACGGTCAGCCAGCCGTTCCGCAGCGAGTTCGGCCTGCATATCCTGCAGGTCACCGACGTACGCGAATACGACGGTACCGAGGAAGTGAAGCGCGCCGGCGCCCGCCGCGCGATCCGCGAACAGAAAATGCAAGAAAGACAGCAAACCTGGTTGCGCAGCCTGCGCGACGAGGCCTATGTCGAATATCGCAATAAATAGCTCGTCGCCCGTCCGCCTCGCGCTGACCCCAGGCGAACCGGCCGGCATCGGACCTGATCTGGCCATAAGGGTTGCGCTTCAAGCCTGCCGCGTCCAACTGCTGTGCTTCGCTGATCCCGCCTTGCTGGCGGCGCGCGCGACGAAGCTCGGCGTGAGCCTGGCGCTGCGCGAGGTGCGCGACCCTACCGCGCTGCAGAGCGTACCCGCCGGCGTATTGCAGGTTTTTCCGGTGGCCACCGCGACGACCCCACAAGCCGGCCGTCTCGATGTGCGCAATGCCCGCTATGTGTTGGACTGCCTCGACGCAGCGACCGATGCCTGCGCGCGAGGCACGCTCGACGGCTTGGTCACCGGCCCGATACAGAAATCGCTGATCAACGAAGCCGGCATTCCCTTTTCCGGTCATACCGAATATCTCGCTGAGCGCCTCTGCGCGCCACTGCCGGTGATGATGCTGGTGGCCGGTGAACTGCGGGTCGGCCTGGTCACAACCCACGTCGCTCTACGTAAAGTGCCGGACCTCATCACCCGCGAGCGGGTGATCGCGACAGTCGAAATCATTCACCGCCAGTTGCGCGAGCAGTTTGCACTCGCCACACCACGCATAGCGGTCTGTGGCCTAAATCCGCATGCCGGTGAAAACCGCCATCTTGGCTGCGAGGACGACGACGAGATTCGACCGGCGGTGGAAGAACTGCGCGCGCGCGGCTGGTCTGTCGATGGCCCACTACCAGCTGACACGGCCTTCACTGTCGAGCAGCGTCAAGGCTATGACGCGATCGTCGCCATGTACCACGACCAAGGGCTCGCCGCGCTCAAGGCGGTCGGCTTTGGCGAATCGGTCAACGTCACTTTCGGTCTGCCAATTGTGCGCACCTCGGTCGACCATGGTACGGCCTTGACCTTGGCCGGGACGGGCGCGAGTCGCATCGGCAGCCTGCAAGCCGCCATCGAACTCGCCACCACACTCGCGCACGCCCGGAAATCCCATGGAGAATTTTGAACGCGGTTCGACGCGCAAGCGCTTCGGGCAGCACTTCCTGGTGGATAGCTACGCGATCGATGAAATCATCCACGCCACCGACCCGCATCCCGGCGAGCACATCATTGAGATTGGACCTGGCGAAGGTGTACTGACCGGACAATTGGTCGCGAGTGGCGCCGGGCTGTTAGCCATCGAGATCGACCGCGATCTGGCGGCAAAACTCACTAGGCGCTTTGCCGAAGCAGCCAACTTCCGACTGCACAACGGCGACGTGCTGAAATTCGATTTTGGCGCCCTTCCAGCCGTACCAGACGGCTGGAAGGTAGTCGGCAATCTGCCCTACAACATTTCCACTCCACTCATCATGCTGCTGCTGGCCCACACCATGACGTTCAGTCGTATGGTCGTGATGGTGCAGCGCGAAGTCGCCGCTCGCATGGCGGCGGTCGAGGGCAGCCATGCGTACGGTCGCTTGAGTGTCATGGTCCAGCGGCGCTGCTCAATACGCTCGATACTCGACATCGGCCCGGATAGCTTTCGGCCGCCTCCCAAGGTTGACTCCAGCGTGATCGAACTCGTCCCCCATGGGCAGCTCTTGGACGAACAATTCGAACGCTGGCTGGGCGATGTCGTGCGATTCGCCTTCTCGGCGCGGCGTAAGACAGTCGCCAATGCCATGCGCGGTCAGGTCGATGCCGCCGCGTTTGCTGCGGCTGGGATCGACCCCGGCACGCGGGCCGAACAATTGAGCGTGAAGGACTTCGTGCGCCTTGCCGAGGTCACGCGCCGCTGACCCGCAGGCCCGTTCCGGCCTCTGTCCCGCCTGCAAGCGTTCCTATCCTCAACACCGTCAGCGACGAATTTTGTGGCGTCGCGGCATATCTTCATGACAGTCACGTTACCCACAGATTCTGTGGATAAGCCTGTGTACGAGTGGCGCGGGAGAAGGCCTATCCAATGCCCTGAAAGCGATTCCAATCGAATTGGGCAAGAATTAACCAATTTATTAACAAAATAATAAATATTAAATAGTTATATAGTTTATCTATCGTTAAATCGCGACAAAATTCGATAAGTATCGAACAACGGAAGCGAGGTCAGTCGTGGTGTGCATAACACGCACCGCACCCAGCCGGCACGAGCCGAATCCGACCCCGTAACTGCGAAAATTTTGCAATAGTCTGAATCGGTGGTGGGCACCAATTCCTTGGGACAAGAATGACGCCAAATGGCAGTCAGCATGACGGCTCAGGCGTCGCTCGCGAGTCGCTCACGCAACATGGTGATAACGAGTGCCGTCGTTGGCTCGCGTCCGTTCCAGATTGAGAAGGCGGCGGCGGCCTGCTCGACCAGCATGCCCAGACCGTCCAACACGCGCCCGACTCCGCGTGTGCCCGCCCAGACCATGAAGCGGGTTGGCTGGGGGCCGTACATCATGTCGTAACACAAAGTGCGGGCATGCAGCAGGCTGGGCGCCAGAGCGGGCACTTCGCCCTGCAGGCTGAGGGAGGTGGCGTTGATGATCACATCACAAGGCGCGCCATCCTCGCCGCCCCACGGCAGCACCTCGACGCGTCCGGTCTCGGCGTAACCCGCCGCCAGGCTGGTTGCCCGCTCCAAGGTACGATTGGTGATCAGGACACAGGATGGGCCGGCATCGAGCAATGCTGGTAACACACCGCGCGACGCACCGCCCGCACCCAGCAACAGGATGCGCTTACCGGCGAGCAGCTCACCATGATTGGTTTCCAGATCCCGAACCAGACCGACACCGTCGGTATTGTCAGCCACCATGCCGCGAGCGTCGAACCACAGAGTATTCGCTGCGCCGGCCCGCGCCGCACGTGGCATGCGCACATCGGCCAGCGCCCAGGCTTCTTCTTTGAGCGGCACGGTGACATTGAGACCGCGCCCTCCGGCGGCGCGGAATTCGCTCAACGCAGCCTGAAGGCGACCAGGGGCGACTTCAATCTTGTCATAGACCAGCTCGATGCCGCACTGGGCGCCGAAGGCGGCGTGAATAAGGGGAGATTTACTGTGCGCTATCGGACTACCGACCACGCAGAAGTAAGGCAGGTCGAAATGTTTTTCGAACCACTCTGCCACGGCCGTTATCCGGATTCAGCCGTGCGCAGCGCGCGCGCTCAGGCGGCGCCTGGCGTCTGCTCCATGAGTCCGCCCTGCAAGACATAGGTCTCAAAGCCACGCTCGCCAAGCAAAAAAGCTGCGGCTGAACTGCGGCGCCCGGTGTCGCAATAGACGATGTAGGGCAGGTCAGGGTTCAGGGAATCGGTCTTGAGCCTCAACATGAATAGCGGGATATTCATGCTGCCTGGAATACCGTTGTTGGAATGTTCGCTCTCAAGTCGCACATCGAGCAGCTTGGCACCCTTGCTCACCCGCCCCATGGCCTCGTCCAGGCTCAACCAGCTGAGCATCGGTTCCTTCAATAGCGCGTTGAAGTTCTCCTTGGACAGGCGCATCAAGGTGCCTTCGGTTTCCATGGTGATATTGGCATTGCGCTTGGCTTCCGAGAGCAGCGCCTCCTCACCAAAGGCATCGCCATCCTTGAGCGTCGCCAACACCAGGTCCGTACTGGTCTTGGAAGCGCGCGTCACTTTCGCGCGACCATGCTTGATGATGTAGTAGAAATCGCCGTCGTCGCCCTGCTTGATGACAACGTCACCAGCACGCACCGGCAGCTCCTGCATGCGCATGAACATTGCCTGGATGTTGGCGGGCGGTATCTGCAGGAATGCCTGAGACTGCAGAATGCGAGTCATCCAGTCGCAGTCGGCATCTTCCTCGCCCTCGCCTAGAACGATTTCGTTGACTTCAATACCGGACAACTGATCCCAGGTCAGCAGGATGTCAAGCAGATCGCTGTCGAAGCGGGTGATTTTGCAGGGAGTCTTGGTTCTGGCCGTCTGCTTGCGCGGTTGGGTATTAGCGAGCGGATGCTTGGCGGCGTCAGAGCCACCGCGCACGGTCGTGGACACGCCCGCCTCGTCGGAGAGAATGAGTTCTCCTTCCAGCAGGTAGGTCGTTTTACGGTCGACATCGCCGGCCTTGAAGATGACCTTGCCGGGCCCGACTTCCTCGATGAACGCCTTACCCGAGAGTTCCTGGAAATTCTCTGCGTTGAGAGCGTTGGCCGGAACCAGCGTCTTGAGGATGTTCTTGTCTACGAGTTGACCGTCTGCCATGGATTTTGACTGCTCGGATGAACGCCTGGGCTGCTTGTGAGAACTGCGGTCTGAGATTCCGTTGGAGACCCGCCGTTGCTGTGACCGTCGCGGGATAAAATCGCCACATCGGCCCGCGCTATAACGGCTCGCCACAAGCGCGATCGCAGTGATTCATTGTATGCCGACACTATAAATCATGGGAACGGCTTTGTGGCCGCGATGAGACGCGTCACTCGCGGCGAAGCGCGTGCATGATGTTGCGCTAATCGCGTGACACCGTGCTATCCGAGCGTCGCTAGATGATATAGCCGCGCTCGTCGTGTTCGCCCAGGTCAAGACCCTCGGTCTCGGTCTCCGGGGCGACACGCAGCCCAACCATGGCCTGAGTGAGCTTCAGCAGGACAAAGGTCAGCACACCGCAGTAGACACCAATGGTGACGATGCCGAGCAACTGCACCGAGATCTGACGACCTAGCGTCATGCCCGCCACCAGACCCTTGCCGCCCAGGTCTGCGGAAACGACCACGCCCGCCATAAAAGTACCGAGAATACCGCCGACGCCATGCACCGGAAAAACGTCCAGCGAGTCGTCAATGCGCAGCACGCGCTTGATGAGCTGGGTACTGAAGTAACACACCACACCGGCTATGAGACCGATCATGAGCGCTCCCATGGGGCCGGCTACACCCGAGGCTGGTGTAATCGTACCGAGACCCGCCACCATGCCGGTGACAATGCCGAGCACACTGGGCTTGCCATGCTTGAACCATTCGACCGTCATCCATGACAGCGAACCGGCCGCAGCGGCGATATGGGTAACCAGCATCGCCATGCCGGCGTCACCGTTGACGGCCGCCGCACTGCCGGCGTTGAAGCCGAACCACCCAACCCACAACATCGACGCACCGGTTACGGTCATGGTCAGGTTATGGGGCGGCATGGCGGTCTGCGGAAAGCCGCGACGGTTGCCGAGCTGTATCGCCGCCACCAGCGAAGCGACGCCGGCATTGATATGCACGACTGTGCCACCCGCGAAATCGAGCAAGCCCATTTGCATGAGCCAACCATTGCCCCACACCCAATGGCAGACCGGCACGTAGACCAGCATCAACCATAAGGAGCTGAACACGATCACTGCTGAAAATTTCATACGTTCCGCATAGCTACCAAGCACCAGCGCCGGGGTGATGATGGCGAATGTCATCTGGAACATGAGGAACACGGATTCGGGAATGGTGCCGCTCACGCTGTCGCGAGTCACGCCTGTTAGCAGAAACTTGCCGCCGCCGATGACGTCGTTCCACACACCGCCGTCGCCGAAGGCCAGCCCATAGCCCGCCACCACCCACAGCAGCGAGACCAGACAGGTCAAGGAGAAACACTGCATGAGGATGGATAGGACGTTCTTGCTACGGACCAGGCCGCCGTAGAACAGCGCGAGACCCGGCAAGGTCATGAATAACACCAACGCCGTCGAGGTCAGCATCCAGGCGCCATCGCCACTATTAATGCCTTCGGCACTCGCCAGCCATGGCATGGCCGACAAAAAAAGCCCGAGCAGAATGCGCGACATGGATGTCCTCCCCGAAAGCGTTTTGTTATTTCCTGCTCACCGCTGCCGTGCGACTGGCAGATTTATGGGGTGAGACTGTCTTCGGCGACGACGTGACACGAGAAGAGCGGGAATTAAAGCCCGTCTCGCGAAAATTTCACGAATATCGCCCACACGGGGATCGCCGGCGTGGTGCGGAACCGCCCAAGTTCCACAGTCGCCGATCAATCCTTCGGTGCAAATTGCTCCACGACTCGCCCCGCAAGGGGTCGGTCACGGTAGCCTGCTATTCAGATCATGCCATCGACAGATTAAGGATGGCCAAGAAACCCTGAAAGGACTGGCGTTAAAGAGCTTCCGTGCCGGTCTCACCTGTGCGGATACGCACGACTTCCAGCAGTTCCGTGACAAAAATCTTACCGTCGCCAATCTTGCCGGTGCCGGTCGCTTTCTTGATGGCCTCGATGACCGCGTCGACCTGGTCGTCGGCAATCGCAACCTCAAGTTTGGATTTAGGCAGGAAATCGACGACGTATTCAGCGCCGCGATAGAGTTCGGTATGACCCTTCTGACGCCCGAAGCCCTTGACTTCCGTCACCGTCAATCCCTGGATGCCAATTTCCGACAAAGCCTCGCGAGCATCGTCTAGTTTGAACGGTTTGATGATCGCAGTGACCAGTTTCATTGAAGCATTCCTCGTCGCCTTTTCGGCGGCCGGGGCCTGCGGCCGGCTAGCGGCCGCAGGCGGGTTCGATCGTCTCTAACTCGTATAAGAATAACGGCTCGTCAAGCCAGCGGAAACGACCGCCGGCTTACCAGGCGCTCGATACCGCGAACACTACACCGTTGCACAGACCGTCTTTGCCGGTAATCTTGGTGCAGCCGTTGTCAGCGTCGTTCCACGACAAGTTCAGCGTGAGCTTACCAACCGCCTTGCTCACACCAATCGAGTAGTGGACATAGTCGTAACCGCCGATCGCGCCACTGGTCTTATCACCATCGACTGTCAGATAACCGACCGTTGCCGACAGGCCAATGTCATAAGGCAGCGTCACCCCAAAAGTGCCGAACCCGTAGACACCGGTGCCATCCTCGCCGAAGTAGTCCGGCGAATAGTAGACGCCGCCCTTGACTGTCGGGCTATAAGTGACGCCGGTGAAGGCATAGCTGGTCTTAAAGTACACTTCTTCGTAGCCATAATCGGCGCCCCCGAAGGTCACCACACCAGTGTTCTTGTCGACGATCTTGCCGTCTTCATTCTGCCCCGGGTAGGAGTAATAGATGCCACCCACATCCCAGCCGATTCCGTTACTCAACGCGCCGGAGAAGCCCCCGTAATAATCGAGCTCCATCGACGCGCGATTATTGACGCCTTTGCTTGGCGTGCCGTTCACGGCCAGTTCGACGTTGGATGCCCAAGCGCCGGCATAGAAACCGACTGGCGTGTACTGGTAATCAAATCCACCCTGAATGGCCGGGCCATCGTCGGTCTGCGTGATGCCCCGGAACATATAGTCCGTGGTCAGTGCCACATTGGCGGCGAACACATGAGGCGGCTTGGCTTCCTCGTCCGCAATTGCACCCATCGAAACGCTTGCCAGCGCGACGGCCGCGCCAATTACACTCAGTTTATACATCACTTTCGTATCCTCCGGACTTTCAAAAATTTATCGCTTCTCACTTGCTCCGCAGAGCCAGGTCAGAAGCTGTTGACCAGCATATGCACCATGTATGCCATGGATGAAATAATAATTTAAAATTTGATAGTTACAAGATCTTTGTAAAGAATAGTCTTAGAAAAATAGACACACTTGACGAAGTCTTCGCACCACTGCGAAGCAGGCTTGCGCAAATTGCACTTCCGAGGTGCGATTACGGAGCTGGCGGCTAATGCGCTCGCCCATTACCCTTGCCGGGCACACGAGGACGCGAACAGTGATCGACTTGAAGATGATTGAAGGCATAAGTGAGCGGATCGGCGCCTTGCTACCGGCCGACCTGGGCGCGCTGCGCTCCGAGTTCAAGACCAACGTCAAAGCGCTGCTGGAAGCCAGCCTGACGCGCATGGACGTCGTCACACGCGAGGAATTCGACGCCCAGAGCGCGCTTTTGCGGCGCACTCGCGAGAAGCTCGACAAACTCGAGAAACTGCTCGCAGAGCTTGAGGAGGCCACACTGCGGGCCTGAAGCGCTGACCGCGAAAAATGTTCGACGGACGGCACTAGGCTTGGCTAGACTGAGCCGAGTTCAGCCATCAACCAGTCGCCGCGCAGGATGCGAGGCAGAATTTGCAGGGAACGCATGTCTATCGCACTTGTTTATACCCGCTGCCAGGACGGCATGGACGCCCTGGCGATCTGCGTCGAAACCCATCTCTCCAACGGTCTGCCGTCCTTCACCATCGTCGGCCTGCCGGAAACCGCCGTGCGGGAAAGCCGCGAGCGGGTACGTTCGGCTCTGATCAACTCCGGTTTCGAGTTCCCCCAGCGTCGCATCACAGTCAACCTTGCACCTGGCGATATCCCCAAAGAAGGCACGCGCTTCGATCTGGCGATAGCTATCGGCATCCTCGCCGCCTCGCATCAGATCCCTCTTCCCCCACTCGCCCAGGCCGAATTCATCGGCGAACTGGCGCTCGACGGTGGACTACGAGCGGTGGGGACGACTTTGGCGTCGGCACTTGCTGCCCGCGATGCCGGGCACGCGCTGTTCGTCGCTGGCGTCGATGCCGACGAAGCGGCACTCATCGACGGCGCGGAGGTGCACGCGGCGGTGTCTTTACGCGAGGTCTGTATGCATCTGCAAGGCCACGCTCGATTGTCTGTGCGGAACGTCCCTAAACGCGTGCGCGATGATTCGCGCCTGCCCGATCTGACGGATGTGGTCGGACAACCACGTGCGCGACGCGCGCTCGAAATCGCGGCCGGAGGCGGACACAACCTGCTGCTGATCGGCCCACCGGGCACGGGTAAGACCATGCTCGCCACGCGTCTCCCCGGCCTGCTGCCGCCACTCAACGAGGAACAGGCGCTAACGGTAGCGGCTATCCACTCGGTGGCCGCTCAGCCCTCGCGCCTGGCCGACTGGCGCTCACCACCCTATCGCGCACCCCACCATTCGGCCTCGGCCGTCGCCCTGGTCGGTGGCGGGCGGATACCGCGTCCAGGCGAGATTTCTCTCGCACACCACGGCGTGCTGTTCATGGACGAACTGCCAGAATTCGAACGGCGCGCATTGGAGGCGCTGCGCGAGCCGCTGGAGTCCGGTCAGATCACCGTCGCACGCGCAGCCCGCGCCGTGCGCTACCCAGCCAGCTTTCTCCTGATTGCCGCCATGAATCCCTGAGGATTCATTGCCAAACTGTCACGCTCTAAGCCTTTCTTTTGAAAGGGTTGAGGAAGGTAGAGTAGTGATATATCGACGTCACCATCACCAATAGTGATCTGTTCGGTAATTGATTCAACGATCCCTCGTTTCTCTTCCGTAGGAAGAGAAGGCCATCGTTCATAGAGCGTCTCAGCTCCCTGCATCATCTCTTCTCTTGAAAGCCTCGAAATCTTCATCACATCGATTTGTGCCTCAAGGCGTGGCATCTCTTCATCGAGTTGCTTCCGTCGTTCGTCGAGCGAAAAGAAGCGACCGCCGAAGGCTTCCTTCGAAATGTTGTCCGACTGATATAAGGAATAGAGCTTCTCGGTCTCGGTCGCGAGTTTTCGGCTTTCGGACTGGAGCGATTTAAGAAGCGCGATCTTTTCGTGCACCGCCGCATCAGCCTGGTCGAGATAGCCAGCGATCTCGTCAGACGAAAACGAGAAGTGCCGGATCTGCTCACGGAAGATGTCTTCCATGGCGTCAATCGGCATCTTGTTCCGGCAGGAGTAACAGACGTACTTCGGCATATTCGAAGGGACATACATCTTGCCGCCGCAGGCGCACTCAATAAAGCCGGCGAAGAGATGCACCGGCCGCTTGGCAACTCGCTTCCTGGCTGTCCGCTGGGTGTCAAGGAACGCATTGCAGGCCAACCAAAGCTCCTCGGACACGACAGCCTCGACCGGGTGGTGAATCCAATCGCTCTCGGGTTTCAGCTTCCAGGCCTTCTTGTTGTCCGTGGACGAGGTGTAGTTCGCGCGGCGGAGCCCTTTCGCGGTCGGGTCCCTGAGAAGTCGGTCAACCGTCGTATCTGAGAACTTCGAGCCGTTCCGGGTCCGGTGCCCCTGCTCATTCAGAAGCCGCGCAACAGTCTTCTTTCGCTTATGGAGCGCAAACAACTCATACATGAGCTTCCGTACCGGCGCTTCCTTCGTATCTACCTTCAGTTCCTGGCCATCCCACCGGTACCCAAATGGTGCAGCGCCACCAAGCGGCTTCCCGAGCTTGGCCCGGATCGGGACCGAGACCGCCACGCGTTCTGCGATTTCTTCACGCTCCCATTGCGCCATGGCGGCAATCATGGTGTAAAAGAGGCGGCCGGCAGGGGTCGTGGTGTCGATCGATTCTTGAAGGGAAATGAGGTCGGCGCCGGCATCCCGGAAGAGATCCGAGAAATCGAGCAGCTCTCGGGTGCTCCGGGCGAGTCGGGCAAGCTTTGAGAAGATCAGACCGGTGATTCGGCCCGCCTGGATGTCGGCGACCATCCGTGTCGCTTCTGGGTGGTCCATGACCGCTTTACCGGAAACGCCTTCGAGGTGGTACACCTCGACCACATTCCAGCCCTTCGCCTCGGCATAGTAGCGGGCGCGGCGTTCATGGTGCTCGGGACTTTCGCCCCGCGCTTGGTCTTCGGTCGATACCCGAATCCAGATACCGACTCGTTTGCTTTCGGCTATGCCCATCGAACATCCCACCTCGCTGGAGATCCATCCCGACAAGCGCATTATCTCAAGGCACACTCGCCAACTCAAATTATTTTTCTTTATTTTTCATAAAGTAAGTGGGCTAGAGCCAAATCAATTAACTGACGTCATACATTGCAACGACGGAGTGGCCCATCTGAAGTTTTGTATGCCCAACCGGCAGTGGTAGGAAAGACCGGTATTCGGATTAACATGGCATAACGGAAGTCGCTGATTAAGCGCTATACGGACATCTGTCGGTCAGCTTAGGGGGAATCTTGTACTGGTTCAGGGCCTTTCGTCGTGAAAGTCCGGTAGACGTGCTCGCCGTGCTGAAAGCCGGTGATTTACCAAACCCCGATCCGGACTCCATTTCACGCCAGAACGAAGCCGAATTGGGATTTCCATCCGCATGCGTATACGCGTATCTCGGACAGACTCTCGAAGCCTT
>JAYWAC010000011.1:0-20550 GCA_043782755.1 Pseudomonadota bacterium
TAGGGATGCGCGCCTTTACTGCCTTGTCGGTGCGAATTCATTCGCACATTCTTCCTGCCCCGCCTGCCCTTCCTGTAGCATCAAACTAACTGACACGCGGCGCGAGCCATCACTACCGACATCGTCCGAACTCGCCCTTCCATGCGCATACGCCTTCCGAGCAACGGCCTTGTGATCCTCATCACCTTGCTGGCCGTCGCGGCGGCGGAGTTCGCGGTCGAGACCTTGATACGTCAGCACGAAACGCGGCGCGAGCAGGAACATGTCTTGTCCGTCTTGAACGGGGTGCGGGCCCGTATTGAGAAGCTCGTCTATCGCGACCTCTACGTGGTGCGTGCGCTGGCGACCCATATCGCCGCCGTACCGGACATCAACCAGGCTGCTTTTGAAAACTACGTGCAGCGCCTGCTGCACAAGCCGAGCGCGCTGCGGCATGTCGCGGCTGCGCCCAACCTCGTCATTCGCTATGTCTACCCCATGGCCGGCAACGAAGCCGTACTCGGGGTGGACTACCACAAGCTGCCCGATCAACGCCAGGCCGTCAGTAACACGGTCACCCATCGCACCATGGTCATCACCGGCCCGACCGCCCTGGTGCAGGGCGGCAGCGGCTTCATCGCGCGCGAGGCCGTGTTCCTGCCGGCCGAGACCGGGCCGCCTGCGGTGTGGGGACTGGTGGCGGCGGTCATTGATCGCGACACCCTCTATCAGGTGGTCGGCCTCGATGAGGCCAGCGCCACGCTCGATATCGCGGTGCGCGGCGAAAATATCCCTGATGGCGGTCCGAACCGCGTGTTTTATGGCAATGCTGAGCTGTTCAATCGCGATGTGGTGCGCACCGTCGTCAACCTGCCCGTCGGACGCTGGATCATCGGCGCGCGTCCGTCTGCCGGCTGGCTAGCCGAGACAATCCTCGCGCTGTGGCTGCTGCGCATCGCGGCATTGGGGCTGGCCGCCGTGCTGGTGGCGCTGCTGCAATCCCGCGCGCGCCATGTCACCCGCCAGGCCTTGGCGCTCGACGCCTTGCAGCGCTCCGAGCACGCTTTGCGTCGCAGCCAGAAGGATTTGATCAACGCCATCGAAGCCTTGGCCGAGGGATTCGCACTGTGGGGGCAGGACGATCGGCTGCAGGTCTATAACCAGCGCCTGCTCACCATGCTGCCGGCTTTGGCCACAAGTATCCGCATCGGCATGTCCTTCGAGGAATTGATTCGCGCGATGGCCGAACTCGGCGCGGTCGGCGTGAACGAGGACAAGGAGATCTGGATTGCCAAGCGCCTCGAACAACATCGCGCACCGGCAGGCATGATGGAAGTGCAGACTCGCGCCGGACGCATCGCGGCGATCTCGGAATATCGCACCGCCGACGGCTACGTAGTGGGGCTATATACCGACATCACGGCGATGCGCGCGGCCGAGGAGCATATCCGTTACCGCGCCTATTTCGACCCACTGACCGAGCTGCCCAATCGTGAAAACTTCATGAACCAGCTTGCACAAACCATCAGCCAGTCGCAGCGCGACGGCCGGCAGTTCGCGCTGTTGTTTGTCGATCTCGACCGCTTCAAGAACGTCAATGACACGCTCGGCCATGCCATCGGTGACCAGTTGTTGGTTGAGGCCGCACGTCGTCTGACCCGCTGTCTGCGCGAGAGCGACACGGTGGCGCGCTTCGGCGGTGACGAATTCACCGTCATCCTGCGCAACATCGACGACGCCATGAATGCCGCCCTTTGCGCCGAAACGCTGATCGGTGCGCTGACCGAGAGTTTCGAACTGGCCGAACAGGTGGTGCATACCGGCGCCAGTATCGGCGCTACGCTCTATCCCGCCGACGGTACCGACGCGCAGACCCTGCTGCGTAATGCAGACATGGCGATGTATCGCGCCAAGGCACGCGGCCGCAATACCTACCGCTTCTTCGCCGTTGAGATGACCACGCGCGCCGAACATTTCGTCGCACTGGAAAAGGATCTGCGCGTCGCGCTTGCTCACCAGCAATTCGATTTCGACTATCAGCCGGTCGTGCACCTCGAAGACGGTGCCCTCGCCGGGGCCGAGGCCTTACTTCGCTGGCGACACCCGATCCGTGGTGCGGTTTCGCCCAGCGAGTTCATTCCGGTCGCCGAAGAAACGCGCTTGATCGTCGACATCGGCGCCTGGGCACTGGCCCATGCTTGTCGTACCGCTGCCGACTGGTGCGCGCGCGACGGCGGTCCGCTGCCACGCCTCGCGGTGAACGTTTCGGGCCGCCAGTTATGGGGCGGCTTCGACGGTAACTTCGTGCGCGGCGTGTTGGCCGACACGGGTTTCCCGGCCGAAAGGCTGGTGTTCGAGATGACTGAGTCGTTGTTGATCGACGAAGACCGTCGAGTCGGTGCCATCCTGCGCGAATTCCGTGATCTCGGCATTGGTATCGCGCTCGACGATTTCGGCACGGGCTATTCGGCGCTCGGCTATCTGCGCCGTTTCCCGGTGACCATGCTAAAGATCGACCGCGCCTTTGTCGGCGACATCGAAAGCAATGTCAGTGACGCCCATCTGGTCGAGTCGATCATCGCGCTCGGTCGCGCATTGGCATTGACGGTGGTGGCGGAAGGCGTAGAGACCGCCGGCCAAGCCGCGATACTGCGTAAGTTCGGCTGTGAATTGGCGCAGGGCAATTTCTTTGCGCGGCCGATGTCAGCGACGAACTTCGCGCGGCGCTACTGCGGATGAGAGGTTTTTTGCGCGGACTTGTAACCTGCGTGGAGGCCCCACAAACAGCAGTCAGGTTCAAGCAATTCGGTCAGTGATTAAGCGGGCAATCGAGTAAGCGCATGCGCGCCTGTGGAAGTAACAATGCCGTCCGCCCTTGCGGACGGACGGCATCGAATCAGCACGTCAGTCTGATTGATTACGCACGAACGCGACGGCTTGCGCCACGACGTCCGATGCTGACCATGGCGGCCAGCGCGCTACCAATCATAATGACCGACGACGGCAGCGGTACAGGCGCGGGTACGGCGTTCACCGAAGCGGTGAACCCCTTGATATCACCTGGGTTAACGACGCCAAACGTCAACCACCCAAAGGTACCACCAACGGTCGTGAATGCCTGAGAAGCGATTCCGTCGCCGGCAATTGCCACCGAGAAATGCTCCGCAGGGATCAGTGTGTTTGCGATACCGAAGAGGGTCGGCGCGCCCGTACCCAGCGAGAACGCTAGCAAGTCAAGCGTGTAATTGCCCGAAGCCAGCACAAAAGTTGGGCCGGTCTCCGACCAACTACCAAACTTGACACCACTGTCGACAGTTTGGGCTTGGGAGCCCACGCTGAAGGTCAGCAGTACAAGCAGCGCACTGATCGTCGAGTATTTACTTAAAAGTTTCATAGCCATCATCCTTACATCACATCATCTCTATACCAACACAGCGCGGGCACTTCCTAAGCCTGCGGTTCAGCTTCGGGATAGCCTTGCAGCCACCCTCTACCTGATTCTGACTATAGCAAGTTACGAGCCAGTGACGTGATGGGGTAGGGTCTCCCCTTTCTGGGCGTGTGTCACAGGTTTGGCATTCAGACCAGTGGATTGGCCAAAATCGCGACATGCCGAGACCGTCTCAAGGCCGCTAAACATCATTAGTAGGTTGGGGAAATGACACTGCGGCCAGACTTGTGATGGCCTTGGCGAAGACCAGTGTCAATAATGCGCGGTGCGCATTGTTGCGCCCGATCTCTGCCTGTCAGTGCCGTTTTCGCTCAATCTTTTTGACGAACTCGGTCTTTACTACATCGCGCCGATGCCATTGCCGCAGCTGTCTTTGTAGACGCGCGCCAGCTCGCCGCTCTTCACTGGTGCGAGTTGCGACCACTCGTGCGCGCATTCCGGGCAGACCTACATGCTGCCGCCGATGCAGGTGAATTCCGAATTGCATGGCGGACGCGGCGACAGCGTTAAAAAGTGTTACCTCGTCACGCGTATCAGACCTTCCTGGGCAACAGACACCACCAGGCGACCATCGAGATCATAGAAGCTACCCCGTGCAAGCCCGCGCGCGCCGGAAGAAGTGACACCTTCGCAGACATAGAGCAGCCATTGGTCCATCTTGAAGGGGCGATGGAACCACATCGCGTGATCGAGACTGGCAAGAAAAATATTTTCGGTCAGTACGCGCAGCCCCTGCGGCATGAGCAGGGTAGTGATGAGTCCGTAGTCCGACAGATAGGCGAGCATCGCGCGATGTAGATCAGGGTCGTCAGGCAATTGATCGACGGTGCGCAGCCATACGCGTCGCAACGGCGGCGTGCCCTTGGCGGTGTCGCTGAAATAGGGATCGATGGGGCGCAGTTCAAAGGGCGCGGCGATGTTGGCGATGCGCTGCACCTTGGGTGAGGCACCACGCATGTTCAATTCATCGAACGACACCCGCGCGAACTCTTCCGGGCGCGGCACGACGGGCGACGGCGCCTGGTATTCGATACCCTCTTCGCGCACCTGAAAAGAAGCTTCAAGCGTGAAGATCGGACGGCCGTATTGAATCGCCGTCACACGCCGCGCGGCGAAGGCACGACCGTCACGACTGCGTTCCACTTCATAGATGACCGGATTGTGCGAATCGGCCTCACGCAAGAAGTAGCAATGGATGGAATGCACGTCGCGACCATCGACGGTGGACTGCGCGGCCTTGATCGCCTCGCCCAGCACCTTGCCGCCATAAACCCGTTTCAGATGGGTGTCGCTGACCGCGCCGCGAAACAGATTTTCTTCGAGACGCTCAAGGGCCAGGCCTTGCACCAGGCGTGTCAGTGCGGGGTCCATGCGCAGCCTCAGCTGAAAGCGTGTTCAGCGGCAGGAAAGCTGACGGCCTTCACTTCCTTGACGTAGTTCTTGATCGCGACATGGATCGAGTCCGCACCGACCATATAGTTCTTGGAGAAGCGCGTGCGCTTGCCAGGCGCGATATCGAGAATGTCGTACAACACCAGAATCTGTCCGTCGACTTCAGGGCCGGCACCGATGCCGATCACCGGCACCGAAGCGGCAGCGGTGATTGCGGCGGCCAGCGAGGTCGGCACACATTCAAGCAGCAAGACATCGGCACCGGCCTGTTCCAGCGCCAGCGCGTCTTCCTTCATCTTGCGTGCCGCCGCCGCCTCGCGTCCCTGCACGCGATAGCCACCGAACTTGTGTACCGCCTGCGGCGTGAGGCCGAGGTGCGCGCAGACTGGAATGCCGCATTCGGTGAGACGCGCGACCATGTCGATTTCAAGTTCGCCCCATTCGAGCTTGACCATTTCGGCGCCGCCCTCCTTCATGAGTCGCGCGGCATTGCGCAAACAGGCTTCGCCCGAGGCATAGCTCATGAACGGCATGTCGGCCATCAGCAGCGCGCGCTTGATGCCGCGCGAGACGAGTCGGGTGTGATAGACCATTTCGTCCATGGTGACGGGGATGGTGGTGGTGTGTCCCTGCACCACCATGCCGAGTGAATCGCCGACCAGAATAAAGTCGCAGCCGGCTTCGTCGAGTACGCGGGCAAAGGACGCGTCATAGGCGGTCAGACTCGCGATCTTCTCGCCGTCGACTTTCATCTGGCGCAGGCTACGCGTGGTGACATGGTCGCTGATGTCGTGGTGCTGACTCATGATGCTGCTCCGAGCTTGGCGGTCTTGCGCGCCACGCCTTCGACGAAACGATGGAGTGCGACGGGTGCCCGCACATGGAAACCCTCGCCGACCAAATCCAACCCATCGTGGGCACTGACGGCGAAACGCACGGCGCGATCCTTGACTTCGATGACGCGCGCGTTGGCGGTGACGGTCATGCCGACGGGTGTAGCGGCCAGATGTTTGACGTCGACATGGGCACCGACCGAGACCCAACCTGCCGGCAGCAGTGTCGCGATGGCATCGGCGCAGGCCATTTCCATCAACATGATCATCTGCGGTGAAGCATAGACCGCCGGCAGACCGGGATAGGCATGGGCGACCGTCAGTTCGTAGCAGACCAATACCTCACGCGTGGCCTCGGTGCCGACTGGAATAAGAGTCTTAAGATCCATCGTCGCTCGCTTTAGAAAGTCGTGATCCAGTTGCGCAACGCCTGCGCGATTTCATCCGGCGAATCTTCCTGAATGAAATGCAGGCCTTTGACTTTCACTTCCGTGGTATTCGGCCAGCTGCGCGCGAGGTCGGCGGGTGGGCCGTTCATGATCATGCCGGGCGTGGCGCTGATGAAAAGCTTGGGCATGGTCGCCTGTTTGAGATAGGCGCCGTAGGCCTCGACCAGCGCGCAGACATCGGCCGGCTGATTGGCGAGCGGAATCTGGCGTGGCCAGGTCAGGGTCGGGCGACGATCCTCGCCGGGTGTAAGGAAGGGCGCGCGATAGACCGTCATTTCCTCGTCGCTGAGCGGGCGCAGTATGGATTTCGGCAGCACGTTCTCGACGAACACATTCTTGTTCAAGACCAGATCTTCACCGGCTTCGGAGCGGAAGGCCTTGAAGATCTCGGTGGCGGGTGCCGGCCATTCGTCCCACCGTAGGGGTTTGACGATACCTTCCATATGCGCAACGCCGGCCGCAGCCTGCGGATGCCGACGCATCCAGTCAAAACCCAGCGCCGAGCCCCAGTCATGAAGTACGAAGACGATATCGCGTTCGAGACCCAGTGCGCTGAAAGCGCCATCGAGATAATGACTCTGCTCGGCGAAGGTATAACGTGTCGGCCCCGAATCAGGCAGCTTGTCCGAATCGCCCATGCCGATCAGATCGACGGCAATGCAGCGACCGAGATCAGCGAGCTTGGGCAGGATATTGCGCCACAGATAGGACGAAGTCGGATTACCGTGTTGGAACACTATCGGTCGACCGCTGCCCATTTCTACATAAGCCATGCGGCGGCCATCAACGGATAGAAAATTTTTCTGCTGACCCCAGCTGTTCATTGCATGTCGCTCCCGTGATACGTCGAATCGCTCGAGTGAAGCTTGCGCTATCAATCTAGTCCGTGGCCGACGCGGGTCGCGTGCTCGCGGGGCCCGCGCACTGTGACTCAATGGCCCTTGAGTCGCTCCGCCATGGCGACGATACGCGTCGCCTGCACTTCGTGCGGCTTGTCGATCATCTTGCCATCCAGTTGCATGGTGCCCGCATCGGGGTTGGCCGCGAACAAGGCCAATACGGCCTGCGCGTGCGCCACTTCCGCTGCGCTTGGTGTGAAGGCCTGGTTGATGACCGGCACCTGTGCCGGGTGAATGGCAATCTTGCCGGTGAAACCATCGCGACGTGCGTCGTTGCAGACCCGCTCGAGACCGGCCAGATCGCGGAAGTCCGCCATCACGGTGTCGATCGCCTGCACGCCTGAGGCGTGCGCCGCGAACAGACACAGCGAACGCACCATCACAAAGGGCGAGGTCCACTGGCCATTGGCTTCGAGATTGGCGCTCGCGCCAACCGCCGCACCGAGATCCTCGGCGCCCCAGGTCAGACCGCGCAGACGCGGCGTGGCCTTGTTGTAGCTACCGAGGCTGAACACCGCCGCTGCGGTTTCGGTCGCGACCGGAATGATGCCGATGCTGCCGGGCGCGAGACCATGTTCGGTTTCGAGTACGTCGAGAAAGTAGGCGACGTGCACGAGGTCGTCGGCGCTATTGGTCTTGGGCAGGATGATGCCCTTAGGCGCTGCCGGCACCACCGCTGCAATGTCATGCAGTACATAGGGGCTGTCGAGCGGATTACAGCGCACCCAGAATTCCACCTTGGGATTGGTGCCGGCCTTGAGAAAGTCGCGCACCATCTCGCGTGCCAACGGCTTGCGGCTTGCGGCGACTGAATCCTCGATGTCGAGGATTACGCAATCTGCGCCGCACTCGGCGGCCTTGGCCATTTTCTTGTCGCTATCGCCCGGTGCGAAGAGCAGTGAACGCAAACTCATGTCGGCTTCCTCAGCATGAGGCCGGAACGCTTGCACACCGCCACCAGCTGTTCCTTCTGGTTGTAAGCACGGTGGGCGAAGATCACCACGCCGTTCTGTGGACGGGATTTGCTCTCGCGCAATTCCAGCACTTCGGTCTCGACGCGAATGGTGTCGCCATGAAACAGCGGCGCCGGGAAACGCACTTCGTCCCAACCGAGATTGGCGACGGTGGTGCCAAGCGTGGTGTCGTGCACACTGATGCCGACCATGAGCGCAAGCGTGAAGCCGCTGTTGACGATGCGCTGGCCGAATTCCGTTTCGTTGCGGCAGTATTCTTCGTCGAGATGCAGGCGTGCAGGATTATGGGTCATCGCCGTGAACAGCACGTTATCGGTCTCGGTCAAGGTGCGATGTATCGCGTGCTTGAAAATCTGTCCGACATGAAATTCTTCGAAATATAGGCCAGCCATGCTCTCATCCCCTCGCTTGAATGCGCTTGTAAACGAGCGGACATTATAGTGACTTTCGTGCGTCTGCCGACCGCGCATGCACGGCCCCGCTAGTCGCTGGGCAGGGTCTGCGCGGCGCCGTGATAACGCGCCAGGATGGCGAGTGGCGGACCGCCGGGAACGGCGGCATCGCGCGGCGCGGTGTACAGGGCTTCGAGTTCGCCTGCGAGGCGGGCGGTCGGATAGAACGGCGGGAAATCCGCCGCCGGGAACGCCGTCGCGTCCAATAGCAACACGTAAGGGCAGTCCGCCAGCGCCGCGCGCAGGCGGGTCAGAGGCTCACGCTGACTGGGCGGTGGACGACTGTAGCGCCGACTGTGCAGCATGAAGATCTCGGCCATGGTCGAGCTCACGCAGGCGTCCGGCGGAAGCTGGTCACGAAGCGTCGCCATCACACGCAGCACACGCAGCGAAAAAGCTGTCGAGCTGCGCGCCTCGGCCAGGCTGTCGTGGCCGTACCAACTACTGATGCGGGCCTGCATGCCCTCGTCCACACTCTCGGCCTTGGCGATGCCGAGCAGGACTTGCAGCACACTTGGTGTGACGACCAGGAGCAGCACCACGGCCGTGAGCGTCGAAGCGTAGCGCGCCAAAATGGCTTGGCCGCCGAGCTTCAGCAGCGTGCCCAGGCCCGCTGCCGCATAGGCCGCGAACAGTGGCAGCAGCACGAGCAGAAAGCGCGCGAAATGATTCGGGTAAGGCCACATCACAATCACGCCGAGATACAAGACGGCATACAGCGCATCGACTTCGGCCGCGCGCAGCCGCCGTATCCACGTCAGTACCGCCGGCATCAGCAAGAGGGACACGATCAGCGTGCTGTGGCGCCCGTTCAAGGAATCGAAACAGCGTACGAAATGATAGGCCAGCGCGCGCAGATTGGTCGGCACCTGCTCGATAAGACCGAGCAGCACAGGCAGTACACCGTCGCCGAATAGATTCTGGGTGTAACTGCCATGCCAACCCTGGCTCGACTTGAGCGCCATCCATAAAAGCGGCGGTGTGAGCGCGATAAGCGGCGTCAGACGTGCACTGCGCCCACCTGTGCGCCACACCCAGGCCACTAGCAGGGCCAGCACGGCGAACAGTCCAACGCCACGCGTTAGCGCCGCGAGACCGAGCAGCAAGGCCGCGCCCAGCCAGGCGCGAGCACTGGGTGCTGGCCCGGCTAGCAAGGCCAGCGCGCTCATCGACAAGGCCAGATACAAGGGCTCGCTGAACAGACCCATGGCCGTGAACAACGCGATGGGCGTGATGGCGAGCGTCATGGCAGCGAGGCCAGCGCTCCCGCCATCACCGCCTGCGCGACGGGCCCAGCACCAGCTGGCTGCGACGGCCATGGCCTGCAACACCGCGTCGACGACGTAATCCAAGGTCGGTAGCGCGCTCCCGCCACCGAGTGCGGTCAGCAGCAAGGGATAAAGCGGCGGAAAGGGATAGTGTTCGAACAGACGCGCGCCAAAGGCGATATCAGCGGCGCGCCACGGTGACAGCCAGTCAGCCAGCAGCACGTAGATAGCAGCATCGGAATTGATGCCGGCCAGTGTCGGTTTCATTCCGACCCACAAGAACAGCCCGAGACTTGCCAGGCCCAGCAACATCGCCAGGCCGGGACGCACCGTCGCGGCGGACTGACGGTCGTCCACTCGAGCGAGGTCCTCAGGTACCGCGCGGTGGGTCAGCGGCGAACAGGTGCCCGTAGCTGTCGCGCAGGCGACTCTTCTGCACCTTGCCCATAGTGTTACGCGGCAACTCGCTCACCGTCACGATGCGCTTCGGCAACTTGAAGCCTGCCAAGCGCCCACGCAAATGCTTTAGCACCGCAGCTTCATCGAACGCGCCGCACGCAATCACGGCCGCCATCACCGCTTCGCCGAAATCGGGATGAGGCACGCCAAATACCGCCGATTCCACCACACTGGCCAACTCATCCAGTTCAGTCTCGATTTCTTTCGGATACACATTGAGGCCGCCGCTGATGATCATGTCTTTGCTGCGTCCGACGATGTGCAGATAACCCTCAGTGTCGAAGCGTCCCTGATCGCCGGTGTGAAAGAAGCCATCGGCGCTGAAGGCGCTGGCGGTCTGTGCGGGCAAGCGCCAGTAGCCATGGAACACATTCGGTCCGCGCACTTCGATTTCGCCTATCTCGCCTTGCGGTATGAGTTGGCCCTGCTCGTTCACCACGCGCACCGCAATGCCGGGCAAAGGCATGCCGACCGCGCCCGCGCGACGCTCGGCATGCAGTGGATTGGAAGTATTGATGCCGGTCTCGGTCATGCCGTAGCGCTCGAGGAGGGTCTGGCCGGTACGCTCGGTGAATTCGTGAAAGGTCGATTCCAACAGCGGCGCCGAGCCGGAAATGAACAGCCGCACGCTGGTCGTGACCTCACGCGTGAATCCAGGCGTCGCCAGCAGCCGTGTGTAATAGGTCGGCACACCGGCGAACAATGTCATGCCCGGCAAACCGGCCACCACTTCTTCAGCATCGAAGCGCGCATGAAAACGCAGGCGCATGCCGGCCAACATGGCCGGATGCAGCGTAATGAACAAACCATGTACGTGATAGAACGGCAAGGCATGCAGCAACACATCGTCGCGGCTGAAACGCCAGGTTTCACGCAGGGCCACGGCATTGCTGTAAAGATTGTCGTGGGTGATGGGGATACCCTTGGGCGTGCCAGTGGTGCCCGAGGAATAGAGCAGCGCGGCGATGCTGTCACCGTGCGCTTCGTTAGTCGCGAAAGCAGCGGCGGCCTTCGCCCAGGCAGCCGACAATTCACCGCCGCCCTGTGCGTCCAGCGTCACACGACGTGGTGCTTGCGGACACTGCGCGCAGGCTGCCACCACCCGTTCAAAAAGCCGTGGATCGTGCACCACCAGGCGCGCGCCCGAGTTGCCGATGAAGAACGCCAATTCGCGTTCGCTGTAGGCACTGTTGAGGGGCTGATAGATGATCCCGGCGCGCAGACAGCCGAGATATAGCCACAGCAGCGCCACGCTCTTTTCCGCCACCACCGCCACGCAATCACCCGGCGCCAAACCCAGGCTAAGCAAAACATTGGCGACCTTGGCGCTGGCGTGCTCGGCGTCGCCATAGGTGTGGCGCGTACCATCGGGCAGTTCCAGAAACACGGCGGCGGGGTCAAAGCCCGCCGCCAGACGTGCATAGAGATTGGCGTTGTCAGCCATCGGTCTTGGCGCCCTCGCCTACAGCGAGCCCTCGAGCAACAGGCTCACGCCGAATGCAGGCCGAAGATCGACACACTCGCAACATTGCGGAACGGATGACCACCGAGGTTGTGGGTGAGCCCCAGGCTCGGCGATTGCAACTGACGCTGGCCGGCACGGCCGAGCAATTGCAAATACATCTCGTAGGCCATGCGCAGACCGGTAGCGCCTATCGGATGACCGAAGCACTTCAGGCCGCCGTCGATCTGGCAGGGCACTTCGCCGTCGCGATCGAACTTGCCGTCCAGCACATCCTTGATCGCGCCGCCCGGCACTGACAGCCCGAGGTCTTCCATCACCACCAACTCGGTGACCGAAAAGCAGTCGTGTACTTCGGTCATATCGATCTGCGCGACGGGATTGGTAATGCCCGCTTCCTTATAGGCGCGCTCGGCAGCGATGCGGGTGGTGAGCAGATAGCTGCCGTCCCAGGCGGTGTTCGACATTTCGAGCCCATTGCTGGGCGCGAGCTGCATGGCCTTCACGGTGACCATGTCCTTGATACCCATCTCGCGTGCCTTCTCGACGCTGGTGACGATCGCGCAGGCCGCGCCATCGCTCACGCCACAGCAGTCATAGAGACCGAGGGGGTAGGCAATCATCGGTGCATTCAGCGCCTGCTCCTCGGTGATCTCTTTGCGCAGATGAGCCTTGGGATTCAAGGCGCCATTGACGTGGCTCTTGCAGGAGATATGCGCCATCGCGCGCTTGAGGTCCTTGGGATCACAGCCGTGCTTGGCGGTATAGGCGCTCGCCAACTGCGCAAAGGCGCCGGGCGCAGTGGCGTTCGGCAGCCATAAATCGTCGAAGCTGCCCTTGGTCCGTTCCGGCAGACCGCCGTAACCAGTGTCCTTCAGTTTCTCGACACCGACCGCCAGCGCGAAATCGCAGGCACCGGCGGCGACCGCGTAGACCGCACCGCGCAAAGCTTCAGTACCCGTGGCACAGAGATTCTCGACGCGTGTCACCGGAATATTCGGCAGGCGCAGTGCCATGCTCAAAGGCAGCGCCGACTTGCCGGCGCTCTGTTCCTGAAAGAACAGACCCAGCCACGCCATTTCCAATTGCTCTCTATCAATCTTGGCGTCAGCCAAAGCCTCAGTGAAGGCCTCGACGATCAGTTCTTCCGGACCGCAGTCCCAGCGCTCGCCGAAACGCGAGCAGCCCATGCCGATGATGGCGACCCTGTCTTTGATGCCTTTGGCCATGCTGATTCTCCTTAAGTCAGTCGGCTTTCGAGGTGTCGCGCGCGCTCAGTCGAGCAGCGGCGCGGGCTTCCAGAAATACCGGCGGAAATTACGTTTGGTATCGAAATCCTTGATGCGGAACACGAGTCGCACCGAATCACCGACCGTGATCTGGCCGGCGGTGAAATCGGTGAACTCGAGCATGATATTGGCGCCGTCGACAAACTCGACATTGCCGTAGATATAGGGCGGCGACGGTGTATAGGCCAGCCAGTCCTCGGTAAAGGACTTCACCCGGCCGATGAGATTGGACAGTGTCTCGCCGTCCTGCGAATCCGCAGCCGTGCACTTCACGCACATCAGCGAACGCGGAAACTGCAGCGTATTACACACTCGGCAGCGACCGCCGAGCATGGAGTTGATGTCGCGACGCTTACGGTAATAGGCCGACAACGCCGTGCGGTTGTCACGCTCCGAACGCAAGCCGAAGTCGATATCGATCTGACCGCGCAGTGAGAGGAAATAGGTGTAGTTGTCGCTGACGCGATGATGTTCGAGATAACGCTGGGGGCCGCGCCTGCCCTGGATGGTCGATAGCGCTGCGGTGGTCTGTAAAAGAATCGCGTCGGCACCTTGGCCGAAACCCACCACCAGGATGCGCTCGTTGACGCCGGCTTCCGACAAGACTTGGGACAGCATGATCATCGGCTGGGCAACGCCGCAGTCTCCGACCTTGGCGCCCAGGGTGTCGACGAAGCGTTTGACGTCTATGTCAAGACGCTTGGCCAGCGCGCGCGCCGTGTCGATGGAACCATGCAGCACGATGTGATCGATCTCGGACAGTGCGATACCGGCGCCCTGCGCCACCTCCTCGATCACCTCCGGCACGATCTTGAGATAGCCCTCTTCGCGCACCCAGCGCTCTTCCAGGCTGTAGTCGAAATCCGCGTCCGAAGCGCGATATTGATCGACCAAATCCTCATGGCGCGAAGCGCTGCCGAGGAATACGGCTACCGGCTTGCCCTCGCCCACCAGCAGCGCTGCGGCGCCGTGGCCGTAGAGCATTTCCTGTGCGCTGCCAGGGCGGGTCTCGCGGCAATCGCTGGACAGCAGCAGAGAAGTGCGACCGCCGTAGGCCATGCGCGCCAAAGCACTGGTCGCGGCGCGGCGGCTGCCGGCCAGGTCTTCGGTCGCCATGCGATTGTCGAGATTGAGCGCATCGGCGACCACGCCGCTGTTGCTGCGATCAGCGAACGGCAAGGTGGTCGAGGCCAGCGCCAGGTGGGGTGGCAAGACATCGATGCCCGCCAAACAATCGCGGCCCGCTTCGACCGCCATGGTGAGGGCGTCTTCATCCCAGTTGGCGACCGAGCGTTGGCCGGCGGCGAGGCCGCGCAGCGAGGGCACCGCCCAGCCGACGGCGCCGAGAATGGCTTGGCGCGACAGACGCAGCGGCGGAATATAAGCGCCGTAAGAAAGTATGCCGTAGGTCATGCGATGGTCTGCTCGTTAAGCTTGAAGGGTTGACGTGACGGAAGCGCGAGTGTACTCACGCGTCACGCCCTGGAACAGTGCCGCCCAGCGCTCACACCACCCCATCGTTGTGCAGGCGCGCGATGCTGGCAAGGTCGTAGCCGAACTCGGCCAGCACCGCGTCGGTGTGCTCGCCGACCAGCGGCGGGCGCACTAGCGGCGGCGAGATGCTTGAGAAATCGAGCGGCAGACGCGGCGCCGGCGCCGGCTTATCCAACTCCGGGTAATCGACCGCAGCGAGGAAACCCATGGCACGAATTTGGGGATGGGCCATAGCGCCGTCCATATCGAGCACCGGGCCACAGGGCACGCCGGCCGTGGCCATGATCTCGATGACTTCTTCGCTGCTGCGCGTCGCACACCAGGCAGCGGCCACCCCGCAGAGTTCGTCGCGGTGTTCGCCGCGCAATTCGTCGCTTGCGTAATTGGGATTGGACAGCCAATGCTCGGCCCCGATGGCGCGCGCCATATTGGCAAACAAGCCCTGACCCAGCACTTGAGTGATGACGTGGCCGTCGCGGGTCTTAAAGATATCGGTTGGCCCACTGGTCTGGCCGCGCGTGCCGGTAGGTTGGCGATTGAGGCCAAGCAGCGCCTGTTCGATAAGCAGCGGACTGAAGGCCGCCACGCCACTGCCGAGCAGGGACGCCTGCACATGCTGACCCTCGCCGCTATCGCGTCGATGATAGAGCGCGGCGAGCGTGCCGAAAGCGCCCAGCACCGCAGTGCTGTAGTCGACAAAGGGTGTCGCGCTGCGGCCGGGCTGGCCTGGTGTGCCCGACATGAAAGCCGAACCGGACATCACTTGCCCAAGACCGTCAAAGCCGCCGCGATCAGCCCACGGCCCCAGGTGGCCGAAGGCGGTCTGGGTGGTGAGGATGATGTCGGGCTTGATCGCACGCAGGGTGTCGTAATCGAGCCCCATGCGCTTCAGCACCTTGGGCGGCATGTTGGCGATCACCACGTCCGCGCCGCGCACCAGCTGCGCGACCACGTGCTTGGACTGCGGATGTTTAAGATCCAAGGTCATGCTGCGCTTGTTGCAGCCGGTTTCCATGAAGATAGCGCTGGCACTGCCACTCACCGGACCAACGAAGCGGTCCTCGCCACCGCCGGGCTTTTCGACCCGTATCACGTCGGCACCGAGGAAGCCGAGCAAAGCCGCGCAATAGGGGCCGGCAATGTAACGCGAGAAATCGAGCACCCGCACGCCGCTCAGAACATTGGCTGTGGTCATGGCAGATCGCACTATGTGATTGGGCCGGCGCGAGGCCGGGGTTCCGCAGTGTAGCGAAGGGCTCGCGCGTCGCGTACACCCGTTAGCAGAAGGCCTGAACGAACACGCCCCGCAAGTGCGGGGCGTGGGGCGAGTGTCCGATTAAAATCGCATTTACAGGGCGACGCCGCTTCGGCCCCGCCGTTGTAGGTGCGACCATTCGCACATTCCTTCCAAAGACCCCATCTCAGCCGCGACGCCGACGCGCCACACCGAGCAAACCGAGCGCACCGACCAACAGCGGCAAGCTCGCCGGCACCGGCACCACCGTGCCGGTCAATTTGAAGTTGTCGATACGCCAAGTGCTCGAGGGTAGCTCGCCACCGGCAGCCGAGATTCGCACGTTGACAACGCCACTCAGGCCGGAGAACGCGGTCAGATCGCCGGCGCGGGTGGCATAGCTGCCACGCGAGGTGCTCGCACCACCGGCCAGATTTTCCGCAGCGGTCAGCACGCTGACATTGTTGATGAACATGTTCCATTGGTTGGGACCGGCACCATTGCCGCCACCCACACGTGAGGCCTGTTCGTCAAAGCTATAGCCCGCGAGAGACAAACTCTTACCCGCGCTCAGGGTGATCTTGAACGAGAACTGATTGCCCGGCGTGCCGCTCGCATCGAAGCTGTTGGCGCCGATAGCGAGGGCCGATCCGCGGCCCAGCAGGGTGGTGACGACGGCACCGTCACGCACTGACCACGGGCTGAAAGTGAGGCCGTTGATCGCCGGCGCGACAGTCGCGTCATTACCGGGATTGGCGAAGCCGGAAATTGGGCCATCGAAAGTGAAGTCCACGAGGGTCGCGGCGAAGGCCGGCCCGGCGGAGAAAGTAGAAAGGGCCAGCAGCCCAGCGTAAAGACTCTTCTTATGCATGATGAAATCCCTGGTCCATATTAAGATTGCCGGCGCGAGGCCGGTGGTGATCTAGTAGGTTTGAAGTAGACATCAGGGACTGTCCAAGGCCGAATAGGCATGGACATACATATCCCGAAGACGCCGCTCATGGGCAGTGGGCGCGTCGAAGAGCTCTCAGCGAATGATGACTCGTATCGCCTCAAACGCCTCGGCGAACAGACTCCCGCATTGCACACCCCGCACACGGGCCAGACCTTCGATGTACTCAGGTGCGGCGTAGCTGCGAAAGCCCTGGGACCGATAGCGGGCGAGCGAGTCGATTTTGCGCGTTAAATGTATCTGCGAAAGGCAGATAAAGGCCGAGTTCTCAAAAGAAGTCACGTTCTGGGGCAATTCATAGCCGAGCAGCGTCGAAGCTTTGAAGGCACGGAAGCCCTCGGCATAAACCGTGGCGTGGTCCTGATGATTGTCGAAGGAGCTGGGCAGGAACACCACGTCTGGCCGATATTCCTTGTTCAGTTGGTAGAAGCGCTCGAGGATGGCTTGGCGGTGATCAGGAAAGTAACGCACCGGGAATCCACCGACGTCGATGGCGTCGACCGCCACGCCGATGGCCTGCACGCAGGCGCGACATTCATGCTCGAGCACGTCGACAGGAAAGCCGGCCGGCACCGATTCCTCGCAACGACTCAAGGCCAGATAGCGCACCTCGATGCCGAGTTCCGCCAGCCGCACCATGGTGCCGGCGCAACCGAATTCGTCGTCCGTATGGGCACACAGCACCAGCACGCGCTGGATGCCGTTCAGCACTGAAAGCATATTCCCTACCTGCTTGTTATCTGGGGTTCTTGTCCAGCACCCGGCCGGGATTACCGACGATGACCTGTCGAGGCGCGACGTCCTTCAATACCACCGCGCCGAGACCGAGCGTTGCCCCCGCGCCGATGTTGGTCTGGTTCATGATGGTGACACTGGGCGCGACCCACGCGCCCTCGCCGATGGTCACGCTGCCGCCGAGCATGCTGTTCGCGATCACGACGGTGTTGTTGCCGAGCACGACGTTGTGCGCGACATGCACCAGGTTGTCTATCTTGCTGCCCGCGCCGATCACGGTATCGCCCAATGAACCCCGGTCGACACAGGTGTTAGAACCGATTTCGACGTCGCGTTCGATGCGCACACCGCCTGTGTGTGGAAAGCGCCAGTAGACACCGTTCTCGTCTTTCTCATAGCCGAAGCCTGGCAGACCGATGCTGCAATTGCAGCCGATACGCACGCCCTCGGCGATGTCGCAATGGGCGAGCACGGTGTTGGCGCCGATCGAGACATGATCCGCGATGCGCACCTTGGGACCGATCACGCAGCCGGCGGCGAGCCGCACGTGTTGTCCGATCCGCGCGTCGGCCGC
Source organism: Pseudomonadota bacterium (assembly GCA_043782755.1). Taxonomy (GTDB): domain Bacteria; phylum Pseudomonadota; class Gammaproteobacteria; genus JADJYF01. Next base: position 17,897 of record JAYWAC010000011.1, read on the forward strand.
AATCGGCGCAGCACCGAGTGCCGGCAACGCGATGGTGGTCAGGTGTTCGAAGAAATGCGCGGCCGCACGGATGAAACTCAGCTTGGGTTGGTGCGCCAACACCAGGCCGAAGCCCGGCGCTGTGTCGATGTCGATGCTGTCGGGTACGATCAACAGTGCGCCCTTGAAGGCACGCCAGCGTTGCGGATCGCGTGCGAGATTCTTGGGCGAGATCCAGGCCAGGCAGCCAGGCCCCGCTTCGCCATCCGGCGCCAGCTTGTCCACCGTCCGCGTCTCGTCGTCGACATGCGCCGTGATCAGCAATCGATGCTCGCGCAGGAACGAAACAATGGTCGAGATTTGAGGCATGGGTGCAACCGTTGTGATGAATCGTCACGATGAGCGTGGGTAGCGCATCGCGAAGAATACAAGACATTCCCCGCCTGAGCGTCTATTGCCGTGCCCCGCACGCTCCTATACTCACGCTTTGTATCAGGGCAGCCGCGCCGGCGCGGTGCCATTATTTACACAGGTGGAGGACGCTCATGATTTTTGCCGAATACAGCAAGTACGACGGACTGGGTCTCGCCGAGCTGGTACGTCGTGGCGAGGTCTCGCCCAACGATCTCATCGATAGCGCGCTTGACGCCATCGAGCGTTTGAATCCCAAGATCAATTGCGTCGTGCAGCAGCTGCCGCAACACGGTCGCGCACAAGTGAAGCGTGGCCTGCCCTACGGCCCGTTCCGTGGCGTGCCTTTCCTGGTCAAAGAGTTCGGCATGCACTTCAAGGGCATGGTGACCTCGGCCGGTTCGCGTCTCGCGGCCGGCATCCGCTTCGACGCCGACTCCGAACTAATGCGCCGTTGCAACGCGGCGGGTCTCGTCACTATCGGCACCACCACCACACCCGAGATGGCCTTCAATGCCAGCTCCGAAGCGCTGGTCTACGGCCCGACGCACAATCCCTGGAATCTCGATTATTCAGTCGGTGGTTCGTCGGGCGGCGCCGGTGCGGCGGTCGGTTCGGGTATCGTGCCGATAGCCCACGCCAATGATGGCGGCGGGTCAATTCGTATTCCCGGCGCCTGTAATGGCGTGGTCGGCATGAAGCCGAGCCGTGGTCGCACCCCCACCGGGCCCGACATGGGCATCTTCCTGTGGGGCATGGCGATTGAATTCGCCGAGACCCGCAGCGTGCGCGATTCGGCTGCCCTGCTCGACGCCCTGCACGGCCCCGACGATGGTTACTTCTATCACGCCGAACCACCGCGTCGCGGCTTTCTGGCTGCCGCCATGACGCCGCCTGGCCAATTACGTATCGGCATGCTCGACAAACTGCCAGGCTCGTGCACGACCGCGCCGGAACAGAAGGCGCGTCTGAACGACACCCACAAGCTGCTGGAGGATCTCGGCCACATCGTCGAGCCGATCAAAATCGACTACGACGCGGCAGCCTTCAATGATTCCAGCATCCGCCTGTGGGCGGTCACGCTCGGCTATTTCATGGATGAATTCGCCGCTGCCACCGGTCGCAAGATCGGGCCTAAGACCTGCGAAGCGGTGACGCTCGAGGTCTATCGCTTTGCGCAATCGCTGAAGGCGTTGGAAATGGAGAAGGCCATGATCCAGCAGAACGCCGTCAGCCGAGTACTCGGTGGCATCATGCGCAAATACGACGTGCTGCTGACACCCGGTCTCGCACGCGATGTGGCGAAACTCGGCGAACTCGATCAGAACGCCAAGGGGCTCGACGTCATGGGTTGGTGGCAACAGATCATTCAGAACTATTCAGTCTTCACCGCGTTGTTCAACACCACCGGTCAGCCAGCGGTGATGCTGCCGCTGTGGCAGGCCAAGTCGGGCCTGCCGCTGGCCATGCAGTTCGTCGGACGCCTAGGTGACGAGGAGACGCTCTACAGTCTTGCCAGTCAACTCGAACAAGCGCTGCCGTGGAGTAAACGTAAGCCGGCTAACTACGCCTGAGTTGCGCGTCTGTCGCAGGAACCTGTAGGTGCGAATTTATTCGCACATTCATGCCAGGAGTTGGCCGGTCGGGTGCGACTTTTAATGTGCGAATGAATTCGCACCTACAAGCCCGACGGGCGCTTCTGCAACTTGCGCTGTAGGGTGCGCCGATGTAACCCCAGGCGCTTGGCCGCCGCCGAGATATTGCCGTCGCAGGACAGCAGTGTGTTCTGAATGTGTTCCCATTCCAGATGTTCGAGCGGGGTCGGACGGCTGGTGATTTCGACCTTGGCATCGCCCGCCTGTCTGGCGAAGGCCGCGACGATTTCATCGGCATCGGCGGGCTTGGTCAGGTAGTGCACGGCACCGAGTTTGATGGCCTGCACGGCGGTCGCGATGCTGGCGAAGCCGGTCAACACCACGATACGCGCGGTCGGGTTGATGCTTAGCAAAGGCGTGATCAGCTCGAGACCGGATTCTTCACCAAGGCGCAAATCGAGCACCACGTCGTTCGGCGCATCCCGCGCGGCGAGTGCGAGGCCGCTAGCGGTATCGACAACGCTGCTGACGCGATAGCCGCGTCGGCGGAGGGCCGCACTCAGCACCGCGCCGAAGTCTCCATCGTCGTCCACCACCAGGCAATGGCTTGCGTTCATGACACTACCAGCGAGGCCAGCGGCAAGGTGATGCGCGCATGAGTGCCGAGCG
>JAYWAC010000012.1:0-7741 GCA_043782755.1 Pseudomonadota bacterium
CCCAACACCAAGGGCGGCCAGGAGCTTCGGCAAAGGAGCCACCGTCAAGAGGCGGCGGCCAGCTCCGGCAGGGCATCGTCACCATCGATCTCGATACGATCGCGACCACCAGTCTTGGCCGCATAGAGCGCGCGATCCGCACGACGCAATAAGGCTTCGGTATCAAATCCCTCCAGACCGCTGACATAGGTCAGGCCGATGGAAACCGTCAGTTGGCCGTTCTCACCGCTGGCGTGGGGAGTCTTCAGATCGCGCACGCCGTCGATGATGGATTCGGCGATGAACTGCGCGTCGTTGCTGCTGACTCCCGACGACACCACGCAGAATTCCTCACCGCCGTAGCGGAATACCAGATCGCTGGCGCGGCGCGCTGAACCACGAATCACCTCGGCGACCTGCTGCAAGGCACGGTCACCGGCGATATGGCCATAGTTGTCGTTGTACTTCTTGAAGTGATCGATATCGATCATGTACACCGCCAGCGCCTCGTTGCCGCGCCGCGCGCGGTTGAACATGTTGACGAACAACTCCTCGAACAACTGGCGGTTGTAGGTCTTGGTCAGCGAATCGGTGTGGGACAAACGGCTGATGGTGCGGATGTTGGTTTCGTTGGAGCGCGTGAAGACATACATCCCGTAGGCCAGGGTCGGATAGGCCAGCAACAGGATGGCGACCGACAACGGCTCGTAAGCAAAGCGACGTAAATAGAACAGCACCGGCAGCCCGAGCAAGTGCAGACAAGCCCACCAAGTCCCGCGGCGACTGCCGCCGACCAGGTAGGCGACCATCGGCACCAGCATCTGCCACGGCTTGTTGTCTATCAGCTCGCTGCCAGAATAAATGCCCATCCAGGTGATCAGCACCGTCAGTGCGATCATGGCGTGGGCACACCACTCGCGCGCCACGTGTCGCACGTTATGCAGATAGCAGAGTCCGAAAATACACAGAAAGAACAGACAGGAAGCGATGGTCAAGCCGTTCAGGCCTATCATCCAGTAGGCCGGCAACACGAACAGCGAGAGTCCGGTGGCGATATACAGAAAGCGCGTCAGCACGAGGCTACGGAATTCCGCGATTTTCGCTTCGCCGGGGTCGGTCGTTGAATGGGTTTGAGCCTGGGGCATTGTCAGTTCATCAGTGAACGAAAGCGGCACCGCCACGCGTCAACAGGATCTGGTTTGCGGGGCTGACCGACCCACACACCTTAACCACAAGGCGCGCCTGCACCCACGAACCACGTCTCTTTCTCGCGCAATTGGCGCAAAAATTCACAGTCACGTTCACAGTCCCGTACCGAGCCGTAGCGCTGGTCGTGATGCCCGGCCGTGGCACAATGACACTCCACCCGCTTGTTCCGACACCACGCGCATGACCCCACCGTCGCCGTTCGAGGCCCGCACCATAGAGTTGCTCATCGAAGTGCCGCGCGGCAGTTTCGTGAAACGCGATGCCCTCGGCAAAATTGAATTCTTGTCACCCCTGCCCTGCCCCTTCAATTACGGTTCGGTGCCCAGTCTAGCGGCGCCCGACGGCGACGCGCTGGATGTGGTGCTGCTGGGCCCACGTCTGGCGGTGGGTCAACGAGTCAACGCGCCGGTCCGCGCAGTCGTCATATTCGTCGATGACGGCCAGCAGGACGACAAACTGATCTGCGCCACTGCGCCGCTCAGCTCGGCGGATCAGCGTCTGGTGCTGGGCTTCTTCCGTGTCTACGCTCTGTGCAAACGCCTCATGAACCATGCGCGCGGGCGCGTCGGCATAACCCATTGCCTGGGTTGGGGCGACGCCGCCCGTACGCTGGACGCTCACTCTTTGCGTTGATGGCTGCGGCGCGCGGCTCAAGGCTGCTTGCACCCTACTTCCAAGCTGGCCATCAAATCGCCCAATTCACTTTTCGCCACGCCCTGCCGCACACCGGCAAGATCAGCGGCGTCGCGGTTCTGACTCAGTTTGAACTTGCCCGACACCGCTTGCACCCGTAATTCGATGCCGACTACCGCAGCCAGCATGCGCTCGGCGTAGACCGCCGGTGCGTCGTCGAGTCGCCAAGGGCGGTTGCGGCCAGCCTCATGCAGTGCCGTCAGACTGTCCACCACCTCGCGCACCCAGGCCGGGTCATCCACGGCCCGCAGTTCGCCACGCAGCTGCACAACTGCGTAATTCCAGGTCGGCACCACCTGGCCGTGGACCGTTTTGCTGGGGTAGAGCGACGGCGACACATAGCCTTCCGCACCCTGAAAGATCGCGAGTGCCGGCACGCCGCTACCGATCTCGCGCCACAGCGGATTGGCGCGCGCCACGTGGCCGCGCAGTACGCGGAGTTCATCGTCCACCAGCAGCGGCAGGTGATTGGCGAGCAAGCCCGCCGACCCATGACAGACCAGGGTCGCGAGCGGATGGGCACGCGCCAAAGCCAGCAGCACCGTCGGTCGGGTCTCTTCGAAATGCTTGGGCAGGTACATACACTTCTCCTGGCAGGCGCCTGCCGGCGGGCCGCGCTAGCGCTCCGCTCTCAGTCGTCGCGCGTTTCCAGACCGAGACGTTGATGCCATTCGGCAATCGCCTCGAGCGGATATTGGTCGAAACGTCGGTCGCGCTTACCGGTCAGCAAGGGCACCCAACTGGCCTTGGAACCCAGCATGAGATGGGTACGCTCCGGCGCGGCCGGCAGCTCGCTGTCGACGGCCGAGGCAAACGGATGAATCAGTGCCGGCCAGCGCGGGTCCCACACCCACAGGGCGCTGCCACACTCACCGCAGAAATGCCTTTGCGCCGGGCTGCGCTTCGCACGAGCACCGTTCTCGGCCGGCATCATGGCGCGATAGACCTTCACGTATTTGCGTCCACGCACCGTGAGCGTCGCGCTGTCACCGCCGAGATTGATGGCATAGCCACCGCCGCCAGCGGTTTTGCGACAAATTGAGCAGTAGCAGACATTGAACGGATAGGGATGGAGCGATGACAGACTGAATTTCACTTTGCCACAGTGACAGGAACCATCGAGTCGCATTGCGTGAACCTCCTATCCGCTCAAGACACGTTGCAGCGTGGTGCGATCGACATTGCCACCCGACAAAACCACGGCAACGCGGCGCCCGCGCATTACTTCCCGCTCCTTGAGCAGAGCTGCAAGCGGCGCGGCGCCCGCGCCTTCGGCGAGGTTGTGGGTATCGGCGAGCAAGGCCGCCATCGCCGCCAGCACTTCGTCATCCGATACGCGCACCACACGCGCCATACCACTACGCAAATACTCGAAAGCGATCCGCGAAGGGACCCTTACCGCCATGCCATCGGCCAAAGTCTCGGCACTCACCGTGCTGACGACCTCACCGCGCTCAAAAGACTGCGCATAGGCGTCGGCATGGGCCGACACCACGCCGACTACTTCGGTACGCAGGCCAAGCGCATTGCGTGCCGCCAGCATACCGGCGATGCCGGAGCCGAGACCTATCGGCACATAGACCGTGTCCAGTTCAGGCACGGCGCGCAGCAGCTCATAGGCATAGGTACCCACACCCTGCACCAGCAGAGGATGGTAGGACGGCATGGCGTACAGACCGCGTTCGGTGGCCAGCGCCATCGCATGGTCGATAGCGGCGTTGAAATCCTCACCGTGTTCAATCAGCTCCGCTCCCAGCGCACGCATCGCGCGATTCTTGTCGGGATTGTTGCCAAGTGGCACCACGACCACCACCTCGAGATCATGGCGACTAGCAGCGTAGGCGATGCTCTGGCCATGATTGCCGCGCGTCGCGGCGACCACGCCGCGCACCTCGGGCAAGGTCTCGCGAAGTTGCTGCATGAACCACACACCACCGCGCACCTTGAATGCTCCGGTAGGCAGATGATTCTCATGTTTGACCCACACTTCGCAATCACAACGCTCGGCCAGCAGCGGCCAGGCGAGCTGCGGGGTGGGCAGCAGCGCGGTGTAGATTTCCTGTGCGGCGCGCGCGAAATCGGCCGCCGTCAAGGGCTGCGCGAGCAGGTCTCGCTCGGGCAGTGTCCGCACCTTCAACTCGCGCCGTGATGGGCGGCTTCGGCGCGCGCCGCGAGTTCACGGCCCTGACGTTGCACCACCTTGGCGAGACGCTCGGGCGCGAAGCCGAGCATGGCAAGTCCCGCCGCCGCATTAGCGACTTCGTGGTAACTGAGCAGCAAGCCGTCGCGCAGCTCACACACCGACACCCCTTCGAATAGCGCGCGGCGTCCTTCGCTGCCGGCCATGCGGCCGTCGTAACTGAACACATAGCGCGCATAGCCCAACCGCCCGTCGCAGACCGGATGATGGATGTCCCAGATGAAATTGCTCGCGTCACGATGGAAATGATCGACCACCATGCGCGGGATGTCGGCCTTGGCAAAGGCGCCGTAGAAGACGTCGTGATAGACGCCGTCGTCGGTGAAACAAGCCGCTGCGGTCGCGCCGTCGCCGCGCACGATGGCCTCGGTCAGGCGCAGGATAAGATCACGGAATTCCATCGCCCAGTCCTCGTCGTCAGGGTGCCCGCGCGAGGGCGCGCAAGCGGCAAAAAAAATGGCTACTAGGGGCCCGTTGCGCTGTTATAGTCTTTACCGGTACTCGCGTCCACGACGCGACGACGATGGCGAGCGGTGCGAGTTTAAGACCGCTCTCGCCAGCGCAGCCAGGCGTTCCTGGTCGCGCGGATTCCAGCGCAGCTGCAATGGCCGCAGCAGGAACACATCATTCAAGGGGAGACACTCATGGCGCAAGCACTGTCCGTCGAGGATCTGCTCGACGCGTATCGGACGATGAAGACCATTCGCGAATTCGAGGACCGCGTCCACGTCGAATTCGCCAAGGGCGGCATTCCAGGTTTCGTGCATCTCTACGCCGGCGAGGAAGCTTCGGCTACCGGTGTCGGCATGCATCTGCGTGACGACGATCGTCTCGCCAGCAACCATCGCGGCCATGGCCACTGCATCGCTAAGGGCGTTGAGGTCAAAGGCATGATGGCGGAGATCTATGGCAAGAAAACCGGCACCTGCGGCGGCAAGGGCGGCTCGATGCATATTGCCGATCTGGATACCGGCATGATGGGCGCCAACGGCATCGTCGGCGGCGGGCCGCCGCTGGCGTGTGGCGCCGGACTGGCCGCCAAGCGTCGTGGCAAGGGTGGCCTCGCCGTCGTCTTCTGCGGTGACGGCGCGTCCAATCAGGGCACGGTGTTCGAAGCCATGAATCTCGCCACGGTGTGGAAACTGCCGGTGGTGTTCGTGTTCGAGAACAACGGCTATGCGGAAGCCACCGACAGCCGCTTTTCGGTCTCGTGCAAGGACATCGCGCAGCGCGCCATCGGCTTCGGTATGCCGGGTCGCATTGTCGACGGCCACGATTTCTTCGCGGTCTACGACGCCTTTGCCGAAGCGGCCGCAAGAGCACGCAAAGGCGACGGGCCCTCGCTCATTGAGCACAAGCTCGACCGCTTCTTCGGCCACTTCGAGGGTGATAACCAGAAGTATCGTCCGAACGGCGAAGTCGCGCGCCTACGCGAAGAGAAATGCTGCATCAAGCGTTTCACCACGACGGTCACCGGCGAACACGGCATCACCTCCCAGCAGCTTGGCGCCATCGATGACGAAGTCGCGAAGCTGATCGACGAGGCGGTGGCCTTTGCCGAGACTTCGCCTGAACCGGATGCGTCGGATCTCACGACCGATGTCTACATCAAGTACTGAGGAGATGGCCCGTGGCTAGAAAAATTACTTATCAGCAGGCCATCAACGAAGCGCTAGACCAGGAGATGGCGCGCGACGAAAACATCATTCTCATGGGCGAAGACGTCGTCGGTGGCTCCGGCTCCGACGGCGAGATGGATGCCTGGGGTGGCGTGCTCGGCGTGACCAAGGGCCTGTACGGCAAATACGGCGATCGCATCATGGACACCCCGATCAGCGAATCGGGTTTCGTCGGTGCAGCGGTCGGTGCCGCCGCTTCGGGTTTGCGTCCAGTGTGCGAGCTCATGTTCATCGACTTCATGGGCGTGTGCTTCGACCAGATCTTCAACCAGGCGGCGAAGTTCCGTTACATGTTCGGCGGCAAGGCCGAAACGCCGGTCGTGATCCGCACCATGTACGGTGCCGGCTTCCGTGCCGCAGCTCAGCATTCGCAATGCCTGTATCCACTGTTCACCCATATCCCGGGATTGAAGGTGGTGCTGCCCTCCTCGCCCTATGACGTGAAGGGTTTGCTGATCCAGGCCATCCGCGACAACGACCCGGTGATCTTCTGCGAACACAAGGTGCTCTACACCCTCGAAGGCGATGTGCCGGAGGAGTCCTATACGATTCCCTTTGGCGAAGCGAACATCGTGCGCGAAGGTGATGACGTCACCATCGTTGCGTTTGGCCGCATGGTCCACCAGGCCATGAAGGCGGCCGCGATATTGGCCAAGGAAGGCATCAGCTGCGAGATCATCGACCCGCGTACCACCTCGCCTTTAGACGAGGATTCGATCCTCGAATCGGTGGAGAACACCGGGCGTCTGGTGGTGGTGGACGAAGCCTCGCCGCGTTGTGGCATGGCCGCCGACATCTCGGCGCTGGTCGCACGCAAGGGCTTCAGCTCGCTGAAGGCACCGATTGAATTGGTCACGCCGCCCCATACGCCTGTGCCCTTCAACGGCAAGCTCGAGGATCTCTACGTGCCGAACGCTGAGCGCGTCGCGGCCGCCGTGCGTGTCACTGCAGGGTATGGCGCGTGAGCAATTCGAAAATCGTTGCGATCACCATGCCCAAGTGGGGCCTCTCCATGCAGGAAGGCAAGGTGGTCGAATGGCTGGCCGAGGAAGGCGCGATGCTCAAACTCGGCGACCAGGTGCTGGACATCGAGACCGAGAAAATCGCCAATACCTTTGAAGCCCTCGACGCCGGCATCCTGCGCCGCAAAGTCGCACAACCCGATGAAGTGCTGCCGATAGGCGCGCTGCTCGGCGTGCTCGCGCCGGCCGAGGTGTCGGATGCCGAGCTTGATGACTACATCACCGAGTTCCAGAAAAACTACGTGCCGCCAGCGCCGCCCGAGGAAGGCGCCAGCGACGGCTACCAGTTCATCGAAGCAGGCGGCTACAAGCTGCGCTACTCCAAGCTGGGAGAAAGCGAGCGCGTCGTCATCCTGCTGCATGGTTTCGGCGGCGACGCGGCGGGCTGGCTGTTCAATCAGGCGCCGCTGGCGGCCAAGGCCACGGTCTATGCCTTGGATCTGCCCGGTCACGGGCAGTCGAGCAAGGCCTTGAACGACGGCTCGGTGCCGCATCTCGCGGCGACCGTGATCGCCTTCATGGATGCCTTGCAGATCGCCCAGGCCGAGTTGGTCGGTCATTCCTTGGGTGGCGCAATTGCGCTGCAGGCAGCGGTCGATCATCCCAAGCGTATCAGCGCGCTGGCCTTGATCGGCTCAGCGGGTCTGGGCGCGGAGATCAACGCGCCCTACATCAATGGCTTCATCGCCGCCGAATCGCGCAAGGACATGAAGCCGCTGCTGGAGCAACTGGTGGCCGATGCGAATCTCATCAATCGCACCCTCATCAACGACGTCCTGCAATTCAAACGCATCGATGGCGTGACGGCAGCCTTGACCGCGATCGCCAGGGGCTTTCAGGACGGCAACCGGCAGACTGTCAATCTGCGCGCCAGCCTGGAAGGCCTCGACATTCCGGTCAAAGTCATCTGGGGTTCGAAGGACGCCATCATTCCGGCCAGTCATGCGAGCGGCCTGCCT
>JAYWAC010000013.1:0-7713 GCA_043782755.1 Pseudomonadota bacterium
GCCCTCGGCATCGCGGACCCGCACCGTCACCGGTACAGCGTGCGTGTCTTTGACCGTCGCTTGGTCTAGCGCCTTCAAATCCACCCGCAGCGCGATGCGCGCATGCCGCGCGGCTTGCACGTCTACGGCCACGCCAACCAGCGGCATGTCGGCAGCAAGCGGCAACACCCGCGAGGGGTTGCCCTGCCAGGTGTGCCAGGCGGCCGTACCTAACGGCGCGCAGCTACCGATGAGCGAGACAATGCCGACCATGGCGGCAAGCATCGCTTTACGATTAAGGCGGGAGGTGGCGACGTTCATGGCGCGGCATTGTAGGGGATAAGTTCGCGCTGGCACGCGGTCGACGCAGGTGACGCGATGCCGCATCATTCGCTGCCAGGCAGCGGCCACACGATCAGCTTTGCCCACTCGCCCATCAGCGCCCGCACGGCGAAAGGATTGCAGCGAACGTCCAGCGTTTGCGCCACACCATGACCACTACTTCATCTGCCACGGGCGGCGCACGCGGCTGGCTGGATCGCAACGTGCTCGCTCTCGGTCGCGAGATGCGTCTGTCCTATCTGCCGCCACTCATGGTCTATGTCGCAGCCGGCATCTCCGGTCTGACCAGCATCGTCGGCACCTTTTTCGTCAAGCGTTATCTCGGCCTGTCGGCGGAGTTTCTCGCCGCGCTCGGCTTCTGGGCCGGTCTGCCGTGGGCACTCAAGATGCCTCTCGGTCATCTGGTCGATTTGATGTGGCAATGGAAAGGCGCCCTGGTGGTGCTGGGTGGGGCACTGATCGCCTTCAGTCTCGGCATCATGATCGGCCTGCTCATGGCGCCCGACGCGATGCGCGCGGTGATGCCGGCCGAAGCCTGGTTCGTACTGACCACCTTGCTCGCGCCTATCGGCTATGTGATTCAGGACGTGGTGGCCGACGCCATGACCGTCGAGGCGGTGCCACGCATCGACGCCAATGGCCAGTCAGTGCCGGCCGCACAGCGCATCCTCATGCATACCACCATGCAAACCCTCGGCCGCATCGCCATCATCGGCGGTGGCGTGCTGGTGTCGCTGGTCAATGTGGTGTTGCTGGCGGGCGTTGAGAGTCTGCCGGCCGACGGCAAGGTCGCGGTCTATCTGCGCATCTATGAATACGCGTTGATCATTCCGCTGGTGTCGGTGTTGGGCGTCGCCTTGGCCGGGCGCATTCGGCGGCGCGACGTGAAACGCCTGACCGTGCGCGGCTTTAGCGCCACTCAGATTGAGAACCTGTTGAGCGTGCATGGCGAACGCCCGACGGTGAACTGGGCGATTCTGCTCGGTGGCCTGATCTTCGCCGGCGTCTCACTCGCGGTCGGCCTCGGCCGCGTGCCGGGCGGTCAGGAAATCGTGTTCGGCGCGTCGCTCGCCATCGTGCTGTTTCTGATGTGGCGCTTGCTCGGCACACTGGAGCCCGAGGCACGTGCCACCCTGGTCGGCACTGCGGTAGTGATCTTCGTGTTCCGTGCCATGCCAGGTCCTGGCCCAGGCTCGACCTGGTGGATGATCGATCAGCTTGGTTTCGATGAATCCTTTCTCGCGCGCCTATCGGCGATCGCCAGCATCCTGACCTTGGCCGGCCTGTTCCTGTTCCGACGCTTCATGGCGGAACGCCCAATCACCACCATCGTCGCGTTCCTGACCATCACCGGCACCGTGCTCTCGCTGCCAGTGCTCGGCATGGTTCACGGTCTGCATGTGTGGACCGCCGCCCACACCGGCGGCGTGGTCGATGCGCGTTTCATCGCCTTGGTAGACACCGCGCTTGAATCCCCACTCGGCCAGATCTCGATGGTGCCGATGCTGGCCTGGATCGCGCGCTCGGCGCCGGACAACTTGAAGGCCACCTATTTCGCGGTGATGGCCTCGTTCACCAATCTTGCGCTATCGGCCGCCCAACTCGGCACCAAATATCTCAACCACACGTTCGAGGTAACGCGCCAGGTCACCAACCCCGCGACCCAGGCGATCACCGTGCCGGCCGACTACAGTCAACTCGGGCAGCTGTTGCTGACTTGTACGGTGATGGGTCTGGTGGTGCCCTTGGCGGCGATTTTGTTGGTGAGGGTGTTGGCCTTGAAGAGTGAATGAAAGGTCAGCTGGCGAGAAAATGGTGTCAGCTTTGTTTTCACACCCCTAACACGATATCCCGCGCGCGCAGGCTGATCAGCATCTCACGCCCAGCGGCACGAAATATCTCGTCGCAATTTTTACCCAGCTCTTGCGCCAAAGCCTGCAACAGGTCTTCACCACTGGCGTACTCATCGCCATCGAGCAACTCCAGCAAGCGCGCCGTCACTGCATTCAATTCGAGATAGCCGACCCGATCCTCAAGATCACGATAAGCAACCAGATAGGTTGGCTCAAGCGGCGCCTCGCAGAGCGGCGCTTCATCGCGAAAGCGCTGCACCGGGAATTGATAACTCAACATCCACACCAGCGGATTCAGCAGCGGGCGACCAGCGAGCAGATCCGCATCGCGATCGATACCCGCAATAGAAACCTCCGTCACGTCTATCGACAGCGCATAGTCCACCCATTCCCAATGGGCAAGTTCCAGCACATAGGGCGGATCATTCGGCGCGGGCGCGCGATGCTCCAGAAAACGCAAAAACTCGCGCGGCATGGCCTGGAACAAAGGGTCGTGCAAGTCGTGGTCGCGAAAGAATTCCCGCGCAAGGCCATACCATTCCGATTCCGCGAGTCGCGATTTCAGCACCGGAAACATATTGCTCATCACGCGCTCGACATTGCCGAACACCAGCTGCGCATAGAGCTGCATGCGTTCGAGCGGGATCTCGGGCGGTGCGGGTGCGTGCTCGGGGTTGCGTATATAAGCGGTGAAGGCTTGTTGAAAATCCCGCAGCGCGCGTGGCCCGGTATCAACGACAGCGGTATCAAACATGGGCCAGCCGCCGTACCCGGGGCGCCGCGTGGCGAGCCTGACAGGCTTCGATGATCTCCACTTCCTTGATGATGTGCTCTAACGGTGGAATGTCGAAGTCCCGCTCCAGCAAGGTTGGAAATACGCCGTGCGTGGCATAGGCGAGATCGAGCAGCTGCCACACCGGTTCGATGACATCGGCGCCATGGGTGTCGATACGCAGATGTTCCGACTCCTGGTGATGACCGGCGACGTGGGCATAGGCGATGCGCTTGCCGGGCACGGCGCACAAGTAGGCTTGGGCATCGTAGCCATGGTTGACGCTGTTGACGTAGATGTTATTGATGTCGAGATGCAGCAGGCAATCGGCTTCTTCCAGCACCGCGTTGAGGAATTCGATTTCACTCAATTCGACGCTCGGCGCGGCGTAGTAGGAGACATTCTCCACCGCCATGCGGAAGCCGAGAATATCCTGTGCCTGCCGAATACGGCCCGCGACATGGCACACCGTCTCGACGGTGAAGGGCAAGGGCATCAAGTCATAGAGATGGGCGTGGTCGCCGCAGTAACTCAAGTGTTCCGAGTAGCAGCGCGCACCGGTAGCGGCGAGAAAGCCGCGCAGCTTGCGCAGGAAAGCGACATCGAGAGGCGCGTGACCGCCGAGATTCAAGGCCAGGCCATGACAGACCAGCGGCACGCGCTCAGCGATGGCGCGGAATTTTCGTCCACCGCCACCACCGACTTCCATCCAGTTTTCCGGCGCCACTTCCATAAAGGCGATGGGCGCCGGAATGACGTCGGCGAGCGCATCGAAGTGCACACGCCGCAGCCCCAGACCCGCGCTGTCGGGCGGCAGGGATGACGATGTCATACTCATTCAATCTCCCACACGACAAGACGCGGCGCGCACATCCTGAGTCTACTTCACCGCCGCGCAGATATTGCCGCACTTCGCCACTTCGCCGTCCTTCATAGCGATGCCGGGCGCGGTGGGATTCTTCATACCGAAGCCGCCGCAAATGTTGCCGCACTTGGCGACCTCAGCGCAGATGTTGCCGCATTTGACGATCTCGCCCTTGGCGGTGAAGGTCGGGTTCTTGCCACCACAGAAGTTACCGCACTGGCGGCTCTCTTCCGCCGCCGCCACGGTGAAGCCACCGCGCAGTTCAGTCATGCCGAAGGGATTGTCGTTGGCGTTGACCAGCGGGCTGGCCGCCAGGGTCACGGCAAAGGACGTGCCGATCATCGCCGCCCGGGAGTTGACGTTGAATTTCCTCATGGTCGCTTACCTCTTGAATAGCTTGTGCAGGCACGCATGACATCGAGCGGAACGCCAAATACCAGGGCCACGGTGCGGATCGGTCTGACCCACGACTAGCAATTCGAAGTAGGGCGTAAAAAAGTTACAAGGCAGGGCGGCGATCGTCAGCGGCGCTACAATCCTCGTTCAGCGAAACCAGGACTTTGGTCGTCATGTTGAACGACGCACTTCCCTATAGCTCACGTCGCGCGCCGATGCTGGCCGACAACATGGTCGCGACTTCGCAGCCGCTCGCGGCCCAGGCCGGCCTTGAGATGTTGCGCCGAGGCGGCAATGCAGTCGACGCGGCACTCGCCGCCGCCATCACCCTGACCGTGGTGGAACCAACCAGCAACGGCCTCGGCTCGGATGCCTTCGCCTTGTTGTGGGACGGCACACAGTTGCTCGGCATCAACGGTGCAGGGCGCGCGCCTGCCGGCTGGACTCTCGAACGCTTCGCCGGCTTGAAGACCATGCCGCGTCTCGGCTGGGACGCGGTGACCGTGCCGGGCGCGGTCAGCGTATGGGTGGAACTCTCGAGCCGCCACGGCAAGCTGCCCTTCACGGATTTATTCGAGCCCGCCATCCACTATGCCGAACAGGGCTATGCAGTCGGTCCAATAACGGCCCGTCAATGGCAACAGGACGCCGCCCTGTTCGACGGCTACCTTGAATTCGCCCGTCATTTCGGACCACCG
The DNA here is from genome assembly GCA_043782755.1 of Pseudomonadota bacterium. Classification (GTDB taxonomy): domain Bacteria; phylum Pseudomonadota; class Gammaproteobacteria; genus JADJYF01. The sequence goes on from JAYWAC010000013.1 coordinate 4,906, forward strand.
CCCACTAGCGGCCAGCGCGTGCGCCTGCCGGCCACCGCACGCAGCCTGCGCGACATCGCCGCGACACGCGGCGCTTCGTTCTATGGCGGTGAACTCGCGGCGCGCATCGAACAAGCCGCCATTGCTGATGGTGGTGCGTTGCGCATGAGCGATCTGGCCGCCCATCGCGCCGATTGGGTGACGCCCATCGCGCAGTCTTACCGCGACGTGATCCTGCATGAGATCCCGCCCAATGGTCAGGGCCTCGCCGCGCAGATAGCGCTCGCGATCCTGGCCCATCGCGAAGCGCCGCCCGTCGACAGCGCGGACGCCATGCATATGCAGATAGAAGCGATGAAGCTTGCACTCGGCGCTGCCGCGCAACACTTCGCCGACCCGCGCGCGATGCACGTCACGCCTGAAGCGCTGCTGGAGCCAGGCAGCACGGCGCGCGCTGCTGCGCTGATCGGCGCCAAGGCCATGGCATTGCCGCCCGTGTCCTTGCCTGTCTCTCACGATACCGTCTATCTCAGCACCGCTGATGCGAGCGGCATGATGGTGTCTTTCATCCAGTCGAATTTTCATGGCTTCGGTGCCGGCATCGTGGTGCCCGACACCGGCATCGCGCTGCAGAACCGCGGCCACGGCTTCTCGCTCGATCCTGAGCACCCGAATTGCGTGGCGCCGGGCAAGCGTCCTTTTCACACCATTATTCCGGGCTTCGTTACGCGCGACGGCCGACCGTTGCTGAGTTTCGGCGTGATGGGCGGCCACATGCAGGCGCAGGGTCATGTGCAGATGGTCACGCGCTTGTTTGACTACGGCCAGAACCCGCAAGCCGCCAGTGATGCGCCACGCTGGCGCATCGAGCCGGACTTCAGCATCGCCATCGAAAGTGATTTCAACGCAACCGTGGCAGCCGATCTCGCAACGCGTGGACATGTGGTCAAGGTCGATGCCAGCCCGCGCGGTTTCGGCGGCGCGCAGTTGATACTGCGCAGGGACGACGGCTATATCGGCGCCTCGGATCATCGCAAGGAAGGGCTGGCCGTCGGCTTCTGAGGAGACGAGTGATACGGATCTGTAGATGCGAATTCATTGGCACCTACATGGACGATGCCATCGTCTCCTGCCTAGCCGCGCGAATGACAAGCTCGCGTTGAACCGGCTAGCATGGCCCGCCACCAATTCGGACTGGGGAGTTCCACCATGGCGACGCTGCTTGAGATCGATTGTCCTTACCCTGGGCGTATCGGCATCGCCGGCATACGCGCACGCATCTTCGACATCAATGCGGCACTGACCCGCATCGACCACGGTCCGCGGGCCTAAGCCGCGCACCCATCCAGCATGGACACTGTCGCTTCCCCGCCGTCGATACGTCGCTATGTGCTCGGCATCCTGCTGGTGGTCTATACCTTCAATTTCATCGACCGCCAGATCCTCTCGATTCTGCTCGAATCGATCAAACGCGATTTGGTCTTGTCGGATCAGGCGCTGGGCTTTCTCGCCGGCTTCGCCTTCGCTGCCTTCTACGCCACGCTAGGCATGCCGATGGCGATCTGGGCCGACAAAGGCAATCGCCGCAATCTCATCGCCGTCTCACTCGCGCTGTGGAGCGCGATGACTGCGGCTTGCGGGCTGGCGCAGAACTTCATGCATCTCGCGCTGGCGCGCGTCGGTGTCGGCATCGGTGAAGCGGGCTGCAGCCCGCCCTCACATTCGATCATCTCCGACTACTATCCGGCCAGGAAACGTGCCACGGCGCTCGGCATCTACGCGCTCGGCATTCCTTTCGGCGTCATGTTCGGCCTGTTCCTGGGCGGCTGGATCAACGAGTTGTTCGGTTGGCGGCGCGCCTTCTTCGTGGTCGGCCTGCCGGGACTCGCGCTCGCGCTAGTGGTGCGCTTCACCGTGCCCGAGCCGCAGCGCGGACTAGCGGACGCACGCGCCGATCAGGGTGAACGTCCCGGCATACGCGCAACGGCGCGCTTTCTCGCTCGCCGCCCGGCTTTTCTGCACCTGTCTCTCGGTGCTGCCCTGGCCAGCTTTGTCGGCTACGGTTTCATCGCCTGGTTTCCGTCCTTCCTGATCCGCAGCCATCACATGGCGACTCGCGACGTCGGTCTGAGGCTGGGTTTGTTGATCGGCGTGGTCGGTGGTCTCGGCATGTTCCTAGGCGGGGTGCTGGCCGATCGTTTCGGCACTCGCGACCTACGTTGGAGCGTGTGGATAGTGACCGTCGCTACGCTCGTCGGTGTGCCGTTCAGCGCGGCGGCCTATCTGGTCGACTCGCCCACGCTTGCCCTGGCGCTATTCATTCCGCCGGTGGTGGCGGCGAATTTCTGGCAGGCCACCACGCTCGCCCAGGCGCAAAGCATGGTGCGCCTGCGCATGCGCGCACAGACCTCGGCGATTCTGCTGTTCATCGCCAACATCATCGGTCTCGGTGCGGGGCCGTGGGCGATAGGCGCGGTCAGCGATCTACTCGCACCGCGTTTCGGCGCCGATTCGCTGCGCTACAGCCTGCTGGGTTTCAGTGTGATGGGCTTGTGGGTGGCCTGGCACTACTACCAGGCTGGCAAGTATCTGCAAGCGGATCTGGCGCGGGCGGATGATGCTGTGTGAGTGCGAGTTCATTGGGTGTAGGCCTGAAACTGCTCACCTGATGAGCGGGGAGTTTGGATTCTGTGCGGGCTCTCTATTCCTTTGTGGGTCACACTTCAGTCTGACACTCGCTCAGCCCCGATAGCCTCGGCAATTCATGAATGTCAGACTGAAGTCTGACCCACAAGGGCATGCTCGGGGAGCGAGGCTGCACGACGATGC
>JAYWAC010000014.1:0-7696 GCA_043782755.1 Pseudomonadota bacterium
TGCGTAAGCTGTTACACATCGCCTTCGGCGTCCTTAAATCCAACCGACCGTTCGACCCACAAACCGCTCTTGCATGACCCTCGGCAAGACGGTATCTACCGAGACGGTGCCATGGCGATATTCCCCAAGCGAACTTCGCGGCACAATGACGGCCGGCATCAACGCGCCATCACAGGGGGAAACAGACAGTGACACTCACAGGCCAGTTCTCACCGCCACCACGGCAAGCCGTGGTCTATGGCAAGCCCATCGCCGTAGCTTTGCCCGCCGAACTCGACAAGCTTAACGCGCGCCGCGTGGTGATGGTCACCACCAACAGCCTGTCGGCACCCGGCGCGCTGGGCGCGACAGTGCAGGCCGCGCTCGGTGCACGCTGTCTCGAAGTGGTGACCGGCATCGGTGCCCATTCACCGCGCGGTGATGTATTGCGCATCATGGCAGCGTTACGCAAGCACGAGGCCGACGCGGTGGTCGGCTTTGGTGGTGGTTCGGTGTGTGACGCGGTCAAGGTCGCGACCCAGGGCCTTCGCAACAACGTGCACAAGATCGAGGATTTCGATCCACTACGCGTGCCGTCCACCGCGCCGGGCCCGCAACTGCCCTACATCATGATCCCGACCACGCTATCAGCCGGCGAGTTCACTCATTTCGCTGGTGTCACCGACGAACGCGGGCCACGCAAGGAACTCTATCTGCATCCTGATCTGGCGCCCGACGTGGTGATCCTTGATCCTGCTCTGACGCTCGCCACGCCGCCACGGCTGTGGTTCTCTACCGGCATACGCGCGGTCGATCACGCGGTTGAATCCTGGTGTTCGATCAATGTGACGCCGCCGGTCGAAGCACTGGCCCTGCATGCACTGCGTCTACTGCCGTCTGGCCTGCGCGGCTGTCTCGCCAATCCGCAAGATCTGAACATGCGTCTGCAATGTCAGCTCGGGTCCTGGCTGTCGGTGCAAGGTGTGTCGACCATGGTCGATCTGGGCGCGAGTCATGGCATTGGTCATGTGCTGGGCGGCACCGCCGGCATGCCTCACGGCGAAACGTCCTGTGTCATGCTGCCCCATGTGCTGCGTTACAACCTCGACGCCACACGCGAGCGCCAAAGAGGGTTGGCCGAAGCGATGGGCGCGCCAGACACAGCGGCCGCCGACATCGTCGCGACACTGGTCGCGGATCTCGGTCTGCCCGGGCGTTTGCGCGATGCGAACGTGCCGCGCGATCTCTTACCCTTGATTGCCGAAGAGGCGATGCACGATCTGTGGGTGAAGACCAATCCGCGCTCGATCAGCGGGCCGCCAGTGGTCCTGGCGTTGCTCGAAGCGGCGTGGTGAACGCTGCTCAGCGACAAGGATAGGCGCGGCTCAAGATCTCCTTGACCGCGCCGCGTGCAGGCTCATGGGCCGCATCAGGTCGCGCGCGCAGCGCGGCCGCAGCGCGGGCGGCGATGGTGGTGACCGGCTCACCTGCCGGCGCACACCATGCCGCTTCCGGCTTGGCACCCGGTCCACACACCGCACAGGGCGCGACATACCAATTGCAGGCTTGTGCATCGAGTCCGACGTAGTGCTGGGACAGCGCACGGGCGCAGGTCTCGGCGAGTTCGAGGGCGGTGGTTTCGGCATGGGCGTTGTGGGTAATCGCCAGCAACACCAGGGCCAAGGCTCCCTGTAGGCGCACATCAAATTTCATAGGCTGTGTTGTGATGTCCAGGCAGGAATATTCTTCTGTAGATCCGACGTCAGTCAGACCCACAATGAAGGTAGTTCTGGAATACTCACCCCACCACTCGCCACTGCAATAACGCAAACGGCGGATCCGCCGCCGGATGTTGCTCAAACACGCCTTCGAGTTCCGTGCCTATCACGAGCGGCTGCGCCGCATCGCCGAGCAGGTTACCGACCAGGCGCACATTATCGGCATGCGGAATCTCCACCAGCGCGATGATGTAAGGCCCCTGCGCTGTCAGCGCCGGGTGCACCGGATGCCAGACGCGTTGATGGCTATAGAGCCGCCCCTCGGCCGGCACTTCGACAAAGTCGTAAGCCAAGCTCAAACAACGATGACAGATCCACTCCGGCCCCCACTGGAAGCGATGACAGGCGCGGCAGCGTTGCAATAACAGGCGCTCTTCGCGCAAGCCTTCCCAGAATGGCTTATCGAGTTCGCTCGTGAGCGGCACCGGCAGACCGGCAAGCAGGTAAGGCTGACTCATAGCGTCGCCTCGCTACCAAAGAGACTGCTGCTGACCGGCGTGACCATCGGACCCGAGATCACCATCGACACTTCGGCACGCGGCACCTGCGCGGTGGACGTGCCACGGATCTGACGCACGGCCTCGATGTTGAGTCCGAGACCATGCATATAGCACTCGGCAAGATTGCCACCGCTGGTATTGAGCGGCAGATCGCCATCGGGCGCGAGCAGATTATCGAGGGTGAAGAATTCGTTGCATTCGGCAGGTTTGCAAAAGCCGTGTTCGACGATGCTCATCAATACGCCGCCGGTAAAATTCTCATAGCTCTGTAAGACATCGATATCGCTGGGTCCCATGCCCGCCATCGCATACAAACGCGGCGCGACGGTCTTGAAGTTTGCACTCGCATAGTCCGGCGTGTTGTGCACCGGTGCGCCGGCACGATGCTGACTGCCGCCGACGGCGGCCAACACATAACAGGGCTCATGCTTGAAATCCTTGGCGCGCTCGGCGCTGACCAGGATCATGGCCGCCGCGCCGTCATTCTCGAGACAGCAATCGAATAGATGAAAGGGCTCGGTGATCCAGCGCGAGGCATCGTAATTGGCTTCGTCCAGCGGCCGACCAAACATCACCGCGCGCGGATTGGCTTGCGCATGGTGATAGCTTGCCATGGCAATGGCGCGCAAGGCGTCCTGTTTGACGCCGTGCTCGTGCATGAAGCGCGTGACCTTCATGGCGAACATCTGCGCCGGCGACAGCAAGCCATAGGGCACGGTATGGGCGGCGTGGCTACTCACACCCTGGGTCTGCGGCCCTTGACCAAAGCGACCAAACTGACCTTGTGCCAAGGCACGGAACACCACCACACAGTCGGCGATACCGGTCGCAATCGCGGCCGCAGCATTGCCGAGCGCGGCTGAACCACCACCGCCGCCGCCACCCCATTGCATGTTGGAGAAGCGCAGTTCGCGGCAACCGAGCGCCGCGCCGAGCTGCGAGGGATCGTTGCGATCATTACTGAAGGAAGCAAAGCCATCGATGTCGCGCGGGTGGATGCCGGCATCCTCACAGGCTTTGACAATGGCTTCGAGCGCGAGCTTGAACTCGGCATGGGGTGACTGACCACGCTTGTAGTACATGGTCTCGCCAATGCCGATGACGGCGCTGCGACCCCGCAGCGTGCGTGGACCCATACTCAAGCCACGGCGGCCACATCGGCGAAGCCGCGATAGCGCGGCGGAATGTCGAATTTGAAAACACGTGCCGCGTTCAAGCCCAGGATCTTGGCGCGCTCGCCGTCATCGAGCTTGCCCATGCTGCGTTCGATGGCCGCCGCCGAATGGGGCCAGGTGCCTTCGTGATGGGGGAAGTCATTGGCCCACAGGAAATTGTTGCCCAGCCCGTACTCACGCATCAGATCGAGGCCCGGTGCATCCTCACCGAAACTCGCGAAGGCGTTGGCGCGGAAGTAGTCGCTGGGTAAGGCCTTGAGCTTGGGCTTCACCCACATGTGATGCTTGTGATAGGCCTCGTCCATCGCCGTCATCATCCACGGCACCCAGCCGATGCCGGCTTCGATGCTGCCGAAACTGAGTGTGGGAAAACGCTCCACCACGCCCGAGGCACACAGATTGACCAGCGGCTCCATGGTCGGCGCCAGCGAATGCACGGCGTAGTTGATCACCGCGCCGCCATTGCCACGCGCAGTGCGCGGATCGCGCCCGGTTGAGACATGAAAAGTGACCGGCAGGTCGCAATCGCAAATCGCCGCCCACAAAGGATCAAATAAAGGCAGATTGTAATTCACCGCTTCATGATCCGGTGGCCCCCACACTGGCTTGCAGGGCAGCGACAAACCACGGAAGCCGCGCTTGGCAGAACGCTGCACTTCGGCGATCGCGCCATCGATGTCGGCGGCGGCGATACAGGCCATCGGCGACAGGCGGGCGTTGTATTCGCCGAAAGTTTCCCAGGCCCAGTCGTTATAGGCGCGGCACATGGCCTGGCTGAATTCGACATCGGGCGTGGCCCAGATGGTCAGGCCCTTGTTGGGGAACAGGATCTCGCAATCGATGCCGTCGCGATCGTCGGCCGCGAGTCGCTCAAGCGGCGTCTTGCCCGATTCACTGCGTTCGAGATCTTCGCCTTCAAGGGTGAAGCTGCCGATGCGAATAGGACGAAAGCCCTCGGTCTTCTGCAGCTTGGAACCATCACCGCCGAGCACGATGCCCGGCAGGCGATCCTGGTATTTCTTGTCCATGCGCGCAGAAAGGAAGTCATTCGGTTCCTGCACATGGCAATCGGCCGAGACCATGAAATATTTGTTCGCAGCCGCAGGGTGTGGTGAGCGCGGCCAGTCGCTGCCCGGTGTGTCCTGACGCCAGACGTTATTGAGATCGATCGCTGCCATGAGACTCTCCTCGAAATGGAATGGATCTATCGATTCCCCATGGTACGACGAGTCAGTGCTCGGGCGCAGCGGGTGCCGCAGTGGGTCCTAAGGCTACTCGGCTGGCGGCGCAGCGCTCACACTAGCGCTGGTCAATGCCGAGGAAGTCCGCATCGTGTCCGCCATATTCGAGCGCATCATGAATTTGCTCGCCGCTGCCGGCGTTACGCCGCAGGTCTATGCGCATGCCGAGGTGCGGACCATCGAAGAAGCGCATGTGCTTGCGCCCCATCTGGTGGAAAACCTGATCAAGACCATCGCCTTCGAGATCGCACCCGGGCCGCGCATCGTGCTGGCGGCTGTGGCGCGCGACGCACAGGTCGACTACAAGCAATTAAGCACGCTGCTGGGCTGCAAGCGACGCGCCCTGCGCCTGCTAACGGCGGCGCGGGTCGAAGCCGAGCTGGGCTTTGAGGTCGGTGGCCTCGGACCATTCGCCGTAAGCCCCAACGTGGAAGTGGTGGTGGACAGCGCGGTGCTGGCCCAGCCTTGGCTGCGTTGTGGCGCGGGCCTGCGCACCCGCACCCTGGAACTTAACGTGGGCGACGTGGTGCGGGCGAGCGCGGCACGCGTGGCGACGATCGCCAAACGTGCCGACGGTCGGTGACTCAAGAGGGTTGCGCGGGCCCTTCTTTGCCCTTGTCAGGCGTCGGCGTATCGTCAGTGCGCGGACGCAGATTGAAGGTCCCAAATTCCAGCGGTGCAGGTCTCGGCGTGGACTGCGCCTTGGTCGTGCCACTATCGCCCGACGCAGCCTTGCCCCACTCGGCAGCCGGGGTCGGGCTGGCCGGCGCGGCGGGCGTGGCGCGCGGCGGCATAGGCACCGCCCATGCCACCGCCATGAACACGCCGCCCGCCGCGATCAAGGCGAGGATATTGCCGAGGTCGCCCAAGGAGCCGAAGTCAACCAGCACCAGTTTGCCGGCCGCCAGCGCCATCAAGGTCGAACCGGCCGTCCAGGTGCCGCGCTTGCCGCTACGTCCGCCCCAGTAGGCGAGCGCCGCGCCGAGCACCGCCCAGATCAAGGACAACACCGCCGGTAGACTCATGGCCGTGACATCGAGCACGTTCATCACTTCACGCGACGAGAGCGCCGGCGTCAGCAAACGCAACAACTGCGCCTGCAACATCAAGGCGCCACCGATCAAGGTCGCAATGCCGCGACCATCCGCACCCTCACCTTCACGCTGCAACCAACACAAGGTAGCGAGTAACGCGAAGGCCGACCATTCGTAGACCGCCGGCCAGCTACCGCGCGCGATATAGCAGAGCGTCAGTGCGCCGAGCAGATAGGCATCGAACCAGAACATGGCCGGCAAGGCATGGCGCGACCAGCGCTCGTCCACCCAGGGCAGACGACTGGCGAACAAGACCATGGCGAGCGTGGTGAGCGTCGTCACGCACAACAGACGGAAGCCTGCGCTGTCGTCGAGCAGGGGATGAAAGCCGATGTTCCAGCTCGCCGCTAGCAGCGGCAGGGCGAACAGCAAGCTCATGGCCGTAGCGTCGTGTTCCTTCGAACCGCCTGAGAAACGTTGCGCGGCATAGCCCAGCACGGCGACGTCGATCGCAATCAAGGCGAGAGCGAAGAGCGGCATGTGTTGCGCGGTATTCGAAGCCGCCCACGCCGCCGACAACCACAACAGCAAGGTCGCGGCACTGGCGACTCGCGCCGCAGCGCTCCAACGCTCGATGCGATAGGCCGCGCCGGCCACGGCAGCGGCGGCCAACACATGCACGAATTCGGCAGTGATGCGCAGATGCCAGCGCAGCAGCTCGATGATCACACTCTCGAACAACAGCACCGCAGCGATGGCATACAGCAGACGGCCATAGCCTGCGGCCTGGCGACTGCGCAACCACGCACACCAGGTGATGATCGCGACCGCCACCACACGCTGAGCGAACCAGGCGTTGACGAAAATCATGTCGCTGCCGGTTTGAAACATCGATTGCACGACGTATAGCGCGGCCAACAAAGTCACCATGAAGCTGGCAAAACTTTCCACCGCCTCGGTAAGCGGCAGGCGCACGGCGATGGTCAACAACACCGCCATCATGAACAGACCGATGAGCGTGCCGGGGATGTGATCGAACCACGCCAGCAATGCGGCGGTCGCCAGCAAAAGCGTGACGATTCCGTAGCGCATCGCCTCGCGGCGATTGACGAATACTACCGCCCCGGCGATCGCCCACAGGACGGCGAGTCCTGCGGTGCCGAGCGCTGCTTCTGGCGAAATTCGTGGGGCGATGCAGTAAGTCAGTATCACGGCGACCAGGGGCAGGCTGACGAAATAGCCCTGATCGATACGCGCCAGCCATTCGTGCTCGGCCGGCGCCTGCGCAAAGATCGCGCGTCGGCGCTCGATGATAGGCATGGCGATATGCAAGGCGACCAGCAGATAGAGCAAGGGCTGCATCACCGCATAATTTTCTGGTTGGTAGTAGTGCGCCGACCAGCCGAAGAACAGCGCTCCCGCCAGCGTGAATAGAAAACTCAAGTGGATGAGCACGCGCCAACCGCGTGCCAGCACCATGAACATCACCAGCACGCTTAAGCCGAAGTAATAGCCACACACCACCAGCGCGCCGGGATCATCGATGCCAAAGGCAGGTGCCGCATAGGCGCCCAGCATGCCAAGCACCGCCATCGACACGGCCTGCGCGGATAGCGCGAACACCGCCATGGCAGCCGACACCAGCACCAACAGGGTGAGTCCGGCGAGGTTATTCAAATAACCGAACAGGGCAAAGGCGCTGTAGGCGGTGAGATAGGCCACGCCCGCCGCCGCGCCCGCCAGGGCAAGATAGAGGCCGCGCCGTTCCGGACGGCCATGCAGACGCGACGATAGAAAACCGAAAAGCCCAGCGATCAACACCCCCGCCGAGAGTTTGATATCCGGCGGCACATCGGTGTGGATCAAGACATAGCGCAGCAGTGCGCCGACGCCTATCACCATCAACACCGCGCCGACCTTGGCCGGCCAGTTGTCGGAACTCAGCCACGCCCACAGGCCGCGCTGCGAGTCGCGCAGTCGCGCACTGCC
>JAYWAC010000015.1:0-2912 GCA_043782755.1 Pseudomonadota bacterium
TGCCCGTGCCGAGGTCGACGCAATACTCGGTGATGCGAAGCTGCCGCAGGAAATTGAACAGACTGCGCAATTGCCCTTCATCGAGGCCTTCTACAACGAGACCATGCGCTTGAAGCCGGTCGCACCACTGAACGCCATGGAGCCGCTTGAAGACATCGAGGTGGATGGCTATCGCATCCCCAAGGGCACCATCATCATGATGCTGACACGCCGCATCGCGGTGGATGATGCGCGCTTCGGCCACGCCGCCGAGTTCGATCCCGATCGTTGGCTGCAAAGTGATGCCGCGCGCGGCTGTCCCCATGACACCACGGCCTTCGTGCCGTTTGGCAGCGGGCCACGGTTTTGTCCGGGACGCAATCTCGCCTTGCTCGAGATTCGCACCGCGCTCGCCATGTTGTGTCGCAATTTCGAAGTCACACTGGCCGACAGCGCACGGCCGGTGGAAGAGCTCCTGGCATTCACCATGATGCCCAGGAATCTCAAGGTGCGTTTGCGCAAACGCGAAGAAAGAGGGGAGTGATGACCATGAAAATGATTGCGGGATCGATACTGGCTGGCGTGCTGTTGACAGGCGCGGCCATGGCCGCCGACTGCGGCAACGACAGCGGCCCCCATACGGCGCTTGAGAACTATCTCAAGGCCATGCAAGACCATAATTTCAACAAGGCCTACGATTTCGTCACCGCCAGCATGACCGATGGCAAGTCGCGCGAAGATTGGGCGGCGCAACAGAAGCTGTTTTATGAGGGCGGCGAGGTCAACATCCTCAGCGTCGACATCCGCAAGGCGCAAGCGACGGGCGACGATGCTGCTTGTGCCAAGAAGGCCAGCGTGCCGAATATCCTGAAGTCACGCGACAAGTTCAATAACCAGGGCACGACCGAGTTCGAGGTCTATGTTGCGGTCAAGGACGGCGAGACCTGGAAGGTCGACGCGCAAGAGACTTTATTCGACGCCGCCGGCGTGCAGAAATGGTTCCCGGGCGAAAAGGTCCCGGCGTTCAAGGATCAGTATTGATAGGCGTCGAACGTAGCTCGCTCGGTCTCACAGAAGAGAGGAAGCAAAGCGAATTGCGCGTTAGGCCGCCTTCGCCATCCTCTCCAAGGCCTGTCGATGATCCGGAAAATGCACCAGCATGCGTTCGCACAACTTCTGCATTTCGGCCGGCTGGTAGACCTGTAGATCGGCCTTGGGCTTTTTGGGTTTGTCGGGGAAACGACCCATGCCGGCCAGGATGCAGAACCATGAGGTCGGGCTATAAACCTGGCGACCGGCCTGGGAACGCAGTTCGGCGAGCAGATCACCGCCGTGATCCCAGGTGTAGAAGATACGTTCCAGATCCGCCGTCAGCCCGGTGTTCTCGCGCGCGTTGATCCAGTAATCGGTGTCGCTGCGCGAGTTCAACTTATAGTGAGTGAAGACGTAGTTCTTCACGCCGTCGAAAATCAGATTGACCTTCTCGTTGACGTCGGCGCGGTAGCGTGCGCTGAAGCCGCCCTGTTCGTAGCGCGTCATGAAGGTCTCGACGGTGTCCTGCACGATCATGAGCGCGGTTGCTTCGAGTGGTTCGATGAAACCTTGCGAGAGGCCGACCGCCAGGCAATTGCCTACCCAGGATTTCTCTACACGCCCAACTCGCATCTTGAGATGACGCGCTTCGGTCGGTGAATCGAGCAGGCCCAAGGATTCGCGCAACTCGCGCTCGGCGCCATCTTTATCGATGTAGTCCGACGAATAGACATAGCCGTTGCCATAGCGATTGGTGAGTGGAATTTTCCACACCCAGCCGTACTTGAGCGCTTTCGACAAGGTCTCCGAGGGGATCGTGCCGTCGCTATCGAGCGGCGTTGGCATTGCCACGGCGCTGTCGTTGAACAGCATGTCCTTGTAGGAATTGAAGGGCACGCCGAGGGTTTTGCCCACCAGCAGGCTCGCAAAGCCCGTGCAGTCAACAAAGAAATCGGCATCGACTGCGCCGTGCTCGGGTGTGGTGACACCGAGCAGGTCGCCATTTTCCTTGAGCCGTACCTCGTTGACCGTGCCAGTCAAATGACGCACACCGCGCGCGCTGGCAAAGCGCTTGAGGAAATTACCGATCAGCGCAGCGTCGAAATGATAGGCGTAGTCGCAGACGTAGCCGGTGTGCTCGTCGGGCAAGGGTGCAAGACGATGGTTGGCGAGCGCGTTCGAGATAAAGAAGGTATCGGGATGGGCGTGCACGTCCATGTTCCTGCTGCGCAGTGAGGCGTTCTGAAAGAACGCGCGGATCGGACCGTCGTCGCTCTGTGAGAAGAATGGATGGTAGTAGGTCTGATAGCCTGGCAGTGTTGACCAGTCGGGGAAACGGATGCCGCACTTATAAGTGGCGTTACAGTGCGGCATCCATTCCGCTTCGCTGACACCGATGCGATCGAAGAAGCGCCGCATCTTGGGCGTCGAGCCTTCGCCGACGCCGATGATGCCTATCGTGTCGGATTCGAGCAGGGTGATATTGAAGCCGTGTTTGGTCCAGCCATGGGCCAACAGGGCTGCCGTCATCCAGCCGGCGGTGCCGCCGCCGACGATCAGAATATTACGCCCGCTATGCTGTTCGTTTGTCATCGCTCTAACCCTCGTGAACTGTCAGCCTCGGTGAAGTGTGACTCAAGCACAGGTCGGTTCGCAGGCGCACATCATGCCTCACGCCGTGTCAGTCGGATAAAAAAAACCGCAGGGTGGTTGCCCACCCTGCGGCTTCGTAGGCGCCGATGCGATCGAGTGCCAGGTAGGAACTAGGTACCGAGGCGGCGCATCGCGGACTGCGTGATGTAGTCCGAGATGAACTTGTTGGGATCCATCTGATCGTAGCCTGACTTCCAACCGCCTTGGCAATGCTCGGACTGGCAGAAGCGCGTGACGCGCTTGGACTG
>JAYWAC010000016.1:0-7671 GCA_043782755.1 Pseudomonadota bacterium
GATTATTACCGCGTGGCCAACAGTTCACTTGCTGCGGTGCTGCGCGAGCGGCGCGGCATTCCGATTTCCCTGGCGATGGTGCTGATCGGTGTCGCCGAGCGCTGTGGTCTCGAAGCAGCAGGCATCAATTTCCCACGCCACTTCCTGGTGGCCATCGACGCTCAACTGGTCGACCCCTTCACCATGCAGCTGACCTCGCGCGACAACTGCCGCGCCTGGTTGGCGGCCAACGATCTGCCGGAGGACGGCGCGTTTCAGATTGCCTCGCCGCTGGACGTGATGCTGCGCATGTTGAACAACCTGCGTCTACTTGCGCTCGGTCAGGGCGATCACGCGCAAGTCATCGAGCTGTCGGACTATCAATTGGTCGTGGCGTCACAACCGCTCACGATTCACCTGGAACGCGTTGAGTCGTGGCTGGCCCTGGGTGTGCCCGGCATGGCACGCCACGAACTCGAATGTGCGATCAAACTCGCGCCGAATGAAGCACTGCGCAGAGAGTTCATGGCGCGACTAGCGGCGATAGAGGCGAAGCCATCGAGTTTGAATTGACGGAAGTCGTCGGCCATCCTTGGTCGGTGCGAATGGTCGCACCTACAGGAATATCGAAGCGGTTCGCAAACCCGGGCCATCAGGTCTCCAAGTCCCGCAGATTCTCTGCGACCAATTCACGCTGACCCTCTTCAATCTGCGCAACCATCTGCGCTACCCGCGCATTCAAGGGCGCTGCTTGACCAATCGCCGCTGCCTTTTCGGCAAGATAGCCATTCAAAAAAGGTATCTCGGTGCGCCGCCCGCGTCGCAGGCTTTGCAAGGCGGACGGCTGCACCTGACCAAAGCGTTCGACCAGGCTCGCCACTGCCGCGCGATGGGTGGCGAACGCGGTGGCATCGGCGTCATGGGGCAGATAGAAACGTGGATGATCGATGACGATGCGTTCGAGAGTGATGCCATAGGCACGGGCGGTGTCGAGCGCTTCGCGATAGATGCCGAGGAAAGCCGACTGGCCGCGCATCGTGCTGACCACGTCGCCGAACAGCAGGCCTGACACCGCGCACAAACCTGACACCGCACAGTTCCACGCCAGCTTGGCCCACAACACGCCTTCGATATTGAGGCTTATCGTGGTCGGCGCGACGCCATCGAGCAGGGCCTTCAAGGTAGCGAGGCGTGGTGTTGCTTCGCGCACACCCAGTTGGCCAATGAAGACCGCGCCACGGGTATTGCGCAGATAACAGCCGGGTGCGGTCATCACCGCGCCGAACACCACACTGGCATTGATCAGATGTTCCGCGCTACACAGCGCCGCGAGCCGTTCGCCGACCATACCGTTCTGAAACGAGACCAGGGTGGCATCGGGCTTCAGCAAGGGCAGGGTGGCGCGGGCGGCATCTTCCACTGCGCCGGCCATCATCAACAGCCAGGCGCTGTCGAAGCGACTGCTGGCTGGCAGTTCGGCGAGCGAAGTATAGGCCGTGGCCGTGGCCGTGGCCGCGACCGTGGCCGCGACCGTGAACTTGCGCTCCGGTGTGTCGACGGCGATGCCGTCGCGTTGAATGGCTGCGGTGATGGTCGGATTGCCGGTGACGAGGGTGAGGTCATGACCCTGGGCCAGTAGTTCGCCGGCGATTAATCCGCCGACACTGCCGACGCCTTCTATGAGTATGTGTTCGCTCATGATGCGTGATTCTTAATGAGGGCCGGTCTGACCGGCAGTCGCCCCGCATGATAGCGACTTCAGTGGGCGGGCTGCTTCGTCTTTCGGCCGCGATTTGCTCTAATCGAGCCACCATCATCGCCCACTGTCAGCGACGAGGATATGCCATGACCCAGTCCCGCCATACCGTGCGCCAGCTAGCCTACGTGGTGCGTGCGTTTCCGTCGTGAGCGGCGCGCATGAGCATGATCACGGCGAAGCTGAACAAAACGCTCGCAGCTCCAATCGTCTGACGCTCATCATCGTGCTCGCGCTGCTACTCGGCAGCGCGAGCGGCTATGCCATGCACCAGTTCTGGCCCGCGCACGCTGCCGGCTTTGCCGACGGCGCGGCGTTGTTGCCCTTCATCTTTCTGCGGTTTATCAAAATGATTATCGCGCCGCTGGTGTTCGCGACCTTGAGTGTCGGCATCGGACGCATGGGCGATGTGGTGACGGTCGGACGGGTCGGTGGCAAGGCGCTGGCGTGGTTCGTGTTCGCGTCGATGATTTCGCTCACCCTGGGCCTCATCCTCGTCACCTGGTTCGAGCCCGGCAAGGTCATGCATCTCACGCCACCGGCCGACGCGGCGAGCGGCGTCGAGACCGCCGCTTTATCGCTCAAGGGTTTTATCGAACACACCATTCCGGCCAGCGTGGTCGATGCGATGGCGAAGAATGAGATCCTGCAAATCGTCGTATTCGCGGTGTTCTTCGGCACCGCCATGGCGGCACTCGGTGAACGCACGCGACTGTTGGCCGAGGTATTGGACGTGGTCGGTCAGGTGATGTTGAAAGTGACGTCCTACGTGATGTTGCTTGCGCCGCTCGCGGTATTCGGCGCGCTGGCCAGCACGGTCGCCAAGGAAGGGCTGCACATCATGGCGGTATATGGCGTGTTTATGGCCGAGTTCTACTTAAGTCTGCTGGTGTTGTGGGCGGTGCTAGTAAGCCTTGGCGCGCTGTTCCTGGGGCCACGCATACTGCGCCTCATGCGTCGCCTGCGCGAACCCTTGCTGCTGGCTTTCTCGACCGCAAGTTCCGAAGCGGCCTACCCTAAGACGCTCGAGGAAGTGGAACGCTTTGGTGCCAGCAAGCGCATCGCGAGCTTCGTGCTGCCGCTGGGTTATTCCTTCAATCTCGACGGCTCGATGATGTACTGCACCTTCGCGGTGATGTTCATCGCCCAAGTCTATGGCATCGAACTGGCTTTGAGTCAGCAGATTGCGATGCTCGCCATTCTCATGCTGACCTCAAAAGGCATTGCCGGTGTGCCGCGTGCATCACTGGTCGTGATCGCGGCGACACTCGCGCAGTTCCATATTCCAGAAGCGGGCCTGTTGCTGTTGTTAGGGATCGATCATTTTCTCGACATGGGGCGCTCGGCGACCAATGTCATCGGCAACAGTATCGCGACCGCGCTGGTGTCGAAGTGGGAAGGGGAGTTGGGGGCGGACAAGGGTTGAGGCGTGACGGCCTGCTGATCCCTTGTGGGTCAGACTTCAGTCTGACATTTTAATTTTGAACCGACCTCTTCGGCACTTCATTAATGTCAGACTGAAGTCTGACCCACAGAGAATCCAGCGTGCAAACGGTCGCAGCTGCGCGCGCTTCAATCAAACACCGCGAACAATTCTTCAAAGGCCTGCATCTGCCCGCCTTTCACCGCACTCGGCACCAGTATCGGTGTCTTCACGCCGGCCTCGTACCAGCGTTGCAGTTCTTCACGCACGCGCGACGGCGGGCCGGCGATGGTGGTGTCGTCCAGCCATTGATCACTCAGGGCATGGGACACCTGATCGAGACGGTCCTCGGCGATGCAGTGCTCGACCGCGTCCATCTCGGCGGCATAGCCGGCTTCGCGCCAGTAGTTGCGATAGTTGGGTAACAGCGCATAGCTCGACAAGGTGCGACGATTGACCGCGCGGGCGGCGTCGAGGGAGTCGTGCACGCAGGTTGGAATCATGTTGCCGATATAAAATTTCTCGTCGTGGGCGCGACCGGCTGGTAGGGCGGCCAGCGAGACGGCCATGTGACTGCGCGCGGCATTGGCGAACACCATGCCGTCGCCGATGCGCGCGGCGAGCGCAATCATGCGTCGGCGCAAGGTGGCGAGTACCAGCGGCGGCAATTCGCCGGCGCGCGGCGCGGCACGCAGACGGGTAACGAAATCTTCCATATCGACTAGCGGCTTGCCACCGGTGAGACCACGGTTGGCGAGCGAGGGCGCATGGGCGACGCCGATGCCAAAAGTAAAGCGGCCGGGCGCGAGTTCGTTGATGAAGGCGACGGTCTGCGCGTAGTCCTCGGGCTGGCGGTAATAGATTGGCTGTACGCTGGTGCCAAAGGGAATGCTATCGGTGACCTGGGCGATGCCCTGACAGAGTGCGAGACCATCGCCCAGGCTCGGGCAATAGATGCCGGCATAGCCGCGCTGCTCGATTTCCTTGGCGAGTTCTAAAGTGCGTTGGCGCCGGCCGGGGACGGCGGCGAGACTCAAGGCGGGTTTGGCGAAGGACATGCCGGGCTTCCTGGGTGGATGGTGGGATAGTCATTGTGGACTGCCCGTCGTCCACCAAGGCGGCCATGCCGCGCTCATCGCTGAGCGCGGCATTCAACTCACTCAGGCGGACTGACGTCGAGCCTGGTTGCCATTGGCCTGGCGGGCCGGCACATTGCCGTTGCTGTTACCGCTACGGTTGCCATTGCCGTTGCCATTACCGCCGCCGGTGTTGCGACGACGATTGTGCTGGCCGGCCGGTTTGTTGGCGCCGGGTTTGCGTGCCGTCGCAGGCGGGTTGGCTTTGGCGCGACGCTGCTCGGCTTCCGCCGCGTTGTCGTCACGCAGCGCGTTAGCTGATTGCGGTACGAAACCACTCGGCGCAGCTACCGGCAGACGACGCTTGAGCAGACGCTCAATGCCGCGCAGATCGCCCATCTCCTCACGCTCAACCAGCGAGATCGCATGACCATTGGCGCCGGCCCGGCCGGTACGGCCGATACGATGCACATAGTCTTCCGAAACATGGGGCAGTTCGAAGTTGACGACCTGCGGCAGCTGATCGATATCGATACCACGCGCGGCGATATCGGTCGCGACCAGCACCTGCACACGGCCGGCCTTGAAGTCGTCGAGCGCGCGGGTGCGAGCGTTCTGGCTCTTGTTGCCATGGATGGCCACTGATTCGATGCCGTCACGCACGAGCTTGCGCGTGAGCCGGTCAGCACCGTGCTTGGTGCGGGTGAAGACCAGCACCTGGTGCCAGTCGTGCTGCTTGATCAGATAGCTCAAAAGCGCTGGCTTCTGATCCTTTTCGACGTGATAGATCTCCTGGCTCACGGTGTCGGCCGCCACTCGCTCCGGTGTCACGGTGATTTCCAACGGACGATCAAGCAGGCCCTTGGCGAGCTGGCGGATTTCGTCGCAGAAGGTCGCCGAGAACAGCAGATTCTGACGCTGGCGCGGCAGCACCTTCAGGATCTTCTTGATGTCGTGGATGAAGCCCATGTCGAGCATGCGATCGGCTTCGTCGAGGATCAGTACTTCGATCTTGGAGAAATTCACCTCGCCCTGACCATAGAGATCGAGCAGGCGACCCGGCGTTGCCACCAGGATGTCAACGCCACGACGCAGCATGTCGATCTGGGGATTGATGCCGACACCGCCGAATACCACCGCGCTTTTAAGCTTGAGGTTGGCGCCGTACTGGACCAGGCATTCCAGAATCTGGGCTGCAAGTTCGCGGGTCGGGGTCAGGATCAGTGCGCGCGGCGTGCGGCGCTGGGACGTTGTATCGGCGGCCAGACGCTGTAACAGGGGCAGCGCGAAGGCGGCGGTCTTACCGGTACCGGTCTGGGCAGCGGCCATGATGTCGCGGCCGGAAAGAACCGCCGGAATGGCCTGTAACTGGATCGGGGTGGGGGTGGAATAACCTTGCGCCTCAACGGCGCGCAACAAAGTCTCGGCGAGGCCGAGTGAAGAAAAAGTCGTCAATGATTTTGCCTTGCTACTAGAGCCGGCACGTGCTGCCGGCGAGCATTTGTGTCGAGTCGATGCGTAGGAACGGAAGGGCTGGACACCAGCGACACTACGTCGCTGCGGCGCGCAGCTTAGCCCATCGAGGTGCCGCTGGCGAGGCCTAGCCCGCAGCCGAGACTTCAGTTCATGCGGATATTGAAGCCCACCGAGACCCTTTCCTGGTCGGTCTGGTTGGGTGTCACCCAATGCCGGAGCCAGCCGGGGAAAAACAGGATATCGCCCTCCTTGGGGCTGACCGTGACTGCCTGTTCGGTCAGCGGCGTGCTGCCGTTCAACTTGGTATAGCAGCGCCAGTGGGTGGTCGGGCTGCCTTCGCGTGCATCGAGAAACTGAATGACGCCCTGCTCGGGACGGTCGACCTTGAGATAGATGCAGCCCGACAGGATGGCGTCGGGATGGGTATGCATGGCGTTGAAATCGCCACGGCGATTGACGTTGGCCCATAGAATGCCGTCGTCGAAGCTGGCCTTGGCGGAGAAGTGGGATGCGACCTCGTTGGCCAGGGCCATGATGCGCTGGGTCAGCCAGCCGAACTCGCGATATTTATAGAGATCGTCGTCGCTCTGCCAGCCGCCGAAATTGGTGCGTTCCACGCCCGTCTGTTCGGCGACCAGGGTCGCGATGCGTGCCAGCATCGCACTGCGCAAGCTGGGCCATTCAGCCTCGTCTTCAGCGACATTGGTTTGCCACACGGGCGTGTAGAACAGGCGCATTTCTTTCATTGCGTTCCCCAATCGCAGGTCAGATGTCTGGGACGATTCTAGATCAGGCGCAAGGCAAGCGCCGAGAGGGGGCTGGGGATTATTTAGTAACACAAAAATATGGACATGCCGCCATATGGTGTAATACTTTAATCCGCGCGGTGTCCCACCCAGGCCAGCGCTTCCCCGACACTTCAGCGAGGCGCGAGTCCCATGGCCGATACCTCCACGCAAGACGCACTGTCCCGTTTCGAGCGGACCATCGCGGCAGAAGAGAAGATCGAGCCGCGCGACTGGATGCCCGACAAGTACCGCCTGAATCTGGTTCGCCAGATTTCCCAGCATGCCCATTCCGAAGTCGTCGGTCAGTTGCCCGAAGGCAATTGGATCACCCGCGCGCCTAGCCTGCGTCGCAAGGCCATCCTGCTCGCCAAGGTGCAGGACGAAGCGGGGCACGGCCTCTATCTCTACAGCGCCGCCGAGACTTTGGGCGTAGCGCGCGAGGAGATGATCGACGATCTGCTGTCGGGCAAAGCCAAGTACGCCAGCATCTTCAACTACCCGACCTTGAGCTGGGCCGACGTCGGCGTTATCGGCTGGCTCGTTGATGGCGCGGCGATCGTCAATCAGATCTCGCTGTGTCGTACTTCCTACGGTCCCTATGCACGCGCCATGGTGCGTATCTGCAAGGAAGAAAGTTTTCATCAGCGTCAGGGTTTCGAAATCATGCAGACCCTGGCCGCCGGTTCGCCGGCCCAGAAGGCCATGGCGCAGGACGCGCTCAACCGCTGGTGGTGGCCGAGTCTCATGATGTTCGGTCCGCACGATGCCGAATCGGCCCATTCCCAGCAATCCATGCAGTGGAAGATCAAGCGCCAGTCGAATGATGAGCTGCGTCAGAAGTTCGTCGATCAGACCGCCGTGCAGGCCGCGCACATTGATCTGGTGATTCCCGATCCACAATTGCAATGGAACGAAGCGCGTGGGCATTACGACTTCGGGCCCATCGACTGGGATGAATTCAATCGCGTGCTGGCGGGTCATGGACCGTGCAACCGTGCGCGCCTCGCGGCGCGTCGCGAGGCCCATGCCGATGGTGAATGGGTGCGCGAGGCGATGCTTGCCCATGCGGATAAACAACGCGCCCGCGCCACTGGCGCTGCGGCCTGAAGGTTGGTGCGCTGTCCCGCAATGAATCTTAGTAATTCGCTTGGTCTCGAGCCGCGATGCGGCGTT
>JAYWAC010000017.1:0-20159 GCA_043782755.1 Pseudomonadota bacterium
GTTCGAACTGCCCGGTGTTGATGGCATTGATGCGGAAGTAGGTCGAGAGCTCCATTGGGCAGCGGGTGTTCTTCGGGATGTAGACGAAAGAGCCGTCGGAGAACACCGCTGAGTTCAAGGCCGCGTAATAGTTGTCGGTGACCGGCACGACCGAGCCCAGATATTTGCGCACCAGCTCGGGATACTCGCGCACGGCTTCCGAGAACGAGCAGAAAATCACGCCGACTTCTGCCAGCTTGCCACGGAAGCTGGTATGCACCGAGACGCTGTCGAACACTGCGTCGACTGCCACGCCGGCCAGCATCTTCTGCTCTTCGAGCGGAATGCCGAGCTTCTCGTAGGTCTCAAGCAGCTTGGGATCGACTTCATCCAGGCTCTGCGGCTTGTCCTTGGCGGACTTCGGTGCGGCGTAATAGGAGATTGCCTGGAAGTCGATGGGCGGATAGTGAACGTGGGCCCAGCTTGGCTCGCGCATGGTCTGCCAGCGCGCGAAAGCCTTCAGTCGCCACTCCAGCATCCACTCGGGCTCTTCCTTCTTGGCCGAGATCAGGCGGATGACATCTTCGTTCAGGCCGGGCGCGACGATATCCGACTCGATATCGGTGACGAAGCCGGCTTCGTAATGGCGGTCGACGAACTCGGCGACTTCCTGGGCGTTGCTAGCCATCGGTGCGTAATCCTTGGAATACCGGTCCTAGATGCTGAAGCTCTCGCCGCAGCCGCAGGTCGCACCGACGTTCGGGTTGGCGAAGCGGAAGCCTTCGTTCAGGCCTTCACGGGCGAAATCAACTTCGGTGCCGTCGAGGTATTTCAGGCTCTGGGCGTCGACCACCACCGGCACGCCGTGGGATTCGAAGACCTGATCCTGCTCAAGCACGGCCTGGGTCATTTCGACCACATACATATAGCCCGAGCAGCCGGTAGGCTTGACCGCGAGGCGCAGACCGGCGGCCTGTTCGCGGCTCATGAAGTCGCGCACACGGTTGGCGGCACGCTCTGTCAGGGTAATAGCCATCTCAATTTCTCGCTCTATGCGCTCAGACGGCCGCTTCAGAACGCAGCTCGCTAAGCGGGTTTTCTTTCAGGCGGTGCAGGGTCTGCACGCCTTTTTGCCGCACCAGCTGATCGAGGCTCACGCTGCCGAGGAAATCGCGAATCTGGTTGGAGAGGTTCTCCCACAGATCGTGGGTCAGGCAGCGCTGCTCGCCTTGGCAGTTACGACGACCGCCGCAGCGGGTCGCATCGACGGTTTCGTTGACGGCGTCAATGACGTCCGCCACTGAGATGGCCGAGCCAGGCCGGCCGAGTTTGTAGCCGCCGCCCGGGCCGCGCATGCCGTCTACCAGACCATTGCGCCGCAGGCGAGCAAAGAGCTGTTCGAGGTAGGACTGGGAAATGCCCTGCCGCTCGGCAATCTCCGCGAGTGAAACCGGCCCGCGATCATAGTGCAGCGCCAGGTCCAACATTGCCGTCACAGCATATCTTCCGCGTGTTGTCAGTCTCATTGCGCCAACCCTCCTGGGGTATCCTCGGACAGTTATCCGAGTAAAACACTAGGCAATTGTTACTTACCCGACTAAATCGGTCAAGTATTCGTGGCGGAGGATGAGACTTAAGACTCGATGGGTGTTTCCTGGGTGGCGCGAGCAATCGCTTCGGCTGCGTCGACTCGGCTGCGCAGTTGAGCCATTTCGTTTTCGATCTCACGCGCATGATCGAGCAGTGAATCGAGAGCCTGGGATACTGGGTCGGGCATATTGGGCACCTGACCATAGGCATCAAAGCCGAGCTTGTGCGCGGTCTCGGCACGCTGTCGGAATTTCTCGTCGACCGCCTGCACTACGCGGCCGGGGATGCCGACCACTGTGGCGTTGGCCGGCACATCGCGTACCACGACAGCATTCGACCCAATGCGGGCATTGGCGCCGACGTTGAGCGGCCCCAGCACCTTGGCGCCGGCGCCGATCACGACGCCGTTCTCGAGCGTTGGATGGCGTTTGCCCTTCTCCCAGGTCGTGCCGCCGAGGGTCACGCCGTGGTAGAGGGTGCAGTCATCGCCGATTTCGGCGGTCTCGCCGATCACCACGCCCATGCCATGGTCGATGAAGAAGCGTCGGCCGATGGTCGCGCCGGGGTGGATCTCGATGCCGGTCAGGAAACGGGCGATGTGAGACAGCAAACGCGCCGCCCATTTGAGTCCGGCGCGCCATAGCCTGTGGCTGACCCGATGGATCAGCACCGCGTGTACACCGGGATAGCAAGTCAGGATCTCCAGCGTGTGGCGCGCGGCCGGATCACGCTCGAATACACTGCTTACGTCTTCTCTGATACGCTCAAGCATAGTGATTACTCCACCTTCGTAGTCACAGCGTAGTCCGACCCGAATGAGCCCGCTGCCCATCCCGGCAGCCGACAGACGCGACCGTCCCGACCTCGTGACTGAACCTGATATCGACCCCGATCAGACCAAGCCTTTACCACTACGCCAAGTGGTAGGCAGCGTCATGGCGGCACTGCTGGGCGTTCAAAGTTCGCGCAATCAAGCCCGCGACTTTGCGCGCGGCACGGCCCGCCAGTATATCGTGGTCGGCCTGATTGCGACGATCCTGTTCGTAACGATGGTCTACCTGGCGGTCAAGCTGATCCTGCATCTGGCCACCGGCTGACGGCGTCGCCGGCGGCCCGTCAACCGTCTCAACGCAGTTTCGCCACCTGCGTGCGCAGCTTCTCCGCCGCGCTGGTCGCGTCCGTCAGTCTTTCCCGCTCCTTGTTTACCACCGCCGCCGGTGCGCGTTCGACGAAGGACGCATTACCGAGCTTGGCCTCGGCGCGGGTAATCTCGCCCTCAAGGCGCTCAAGTTCCTTGGTCACACGCGCCAGTTCCGCGTCCTTGTCGATCAGATTGCTCAAGGGCACCAGCACCGTCATGCCGCCGGCCAGCGCAGTGGCGACATCACCCAGTGCTTGCGGCGCGGGCGCCACCGCTTGGGTGCGGGCCAGTTGCTCGATGATGCGATGATGCGCTGCCAGCCATTCGCATTCGGCCGCGCCGCCGTCACGGGTGAAGACCGGCAGGCGCACCGCAGGCTCAATGTCGTATTCGGCACGGATACGTCGTACGGCAAGCACGAATTCCTTCAACCAGGCGCACACCGTCTCGTCCGCTTCCGCTGCCGCGAAATCATCCACCGCCGGGTAGGGCTCGTTCATGATGGTCGTGGCGTGGTTGCCGGTCAGGTTCCCAAGCTTCAGCCAGATCTCTTCGGTGATGAAGGGCATGAAGGGGTGCAGGGCCCGCAGCAGACCGTCGAGCACCTCGATCAAGCTTGCGCATACGCCGTCCTTGTCGGCCTGGCTGGCACGCTCGTCATACAAGGTGACCTTGGCCATCTCGATATACCAGTCGCAGTACTCATCCCAGATGAAGTCGTAGAGCGCCTGCGCGCTGAGGTCGAAGCGATAGTCACTGAAACCCTCGCGCACGCGACCGACGGTGGTGCGGAACTGGCTCTTGATCCAGCGCTCTGCCATGCCGCTGACACGCGCGGCAGGCGCGGTATCACCACGATGCTGCTCGCAGACCATCAGCACAAAGCGTGCCGCATTCCAGATTTTGTTGCAGAAGTTGCGGTAGCCGCCGATGCGGCCGAGGTCGAAGCGTATGTCGCGGCCCTGGGTTGCCATCACTGCAAACGTGAAGCGCAACGCGTCCGTGCCGTGAGGGGTGATGCCCTGGGGGTACTGGCGGCGCGTGTCGGCTTCGATGCGCGGCGCGTCTTCGGGACGCATTAGGCCAGTGGTGCGCTTGCCGACCAGGGTGTCGATATCGACACCGTCGATCAAGTCGATGGGGTCGAGGATGTTGCCCTTGGATTTGGACATCTTGTTGCCGTCGGCGTCGCGCACCAGGCCGTGAATGTAGACCTCGCGGAACGGCACGTCGCCCATGAACTTGATGCCCATCATGATCATGCGGGCGACCCAGAAGAAGATGATGTCGAAGCCGGTGACCAGCACGCTGGTCGGGTAGAAGGTCGCGAGTTCCGGCGTCTTGTCCGGCCAGCCCAAGGTCGAGAAGGGCCACAGGGCGGACGAGAACCAGGTGTCCAGCACGTCGGCGTCCTGGCGCAGCAAAACGTCTGGACCGAGGCTACTGCGTTGCCGCGCATCGGCTTCGTCATGGCCGACATAGATATTGCCCGCCTCGTCATACCAGGCCGGAATGCGGTGGCCCCACCACAGCTGACGGCTGATGCACCAGTCTTCGATGTTGCGCA
Source organism: Pseudomonadota bacterium (assembly GCA_043782755.1). Taxonomy (GTDB): domain Bacteria; phylum Pseudomonadota; class Gammaproteobacteria; genus JADJYF01. The sequence goes on from JAYWAC010000017.1 coordinate 4,278, forward strand.
TCCATTCAAAATAGGTCTTGGCCCAGTTCTCCGGGATGAAACGGATGCGGCCGTCCTCGACCGCTGCGATCGCGGGATCCGCGAGCGGCTGAATCTTCACGAACCACTGATCAGTGAGGTAGGGCTCGATGACGGCCTGGCTGCGATCGCCGCGCGGCACCATGAGCTTGTGAGCGTCGGTGCGAACCAGAAGGTCCAGCCCCTCGAGCTCGGCGATCACTTGCGTGCGTGCAGCATAACGATCGAGGCCGCGAAAGCGTTCGGGTGCGTTGTCATTGATGGCCGCATCATCGGTAAAGATATTGATGAGCGGGAGATCGTGCCGATGGCCGATGGCATAGTCATTGAAGTCGTGGGCGGGCGTGATCTTGACGCAACCCGAGCCGAATTCCGGGTCGACGTAATCATCGGCAATGATCGGAATGCGGCGCTCCGTGAGGGGTAGCAAAATGTCCTTGCCGATGAAGCGGCGATAGCGATCATCGGTCGGATGGACCGCGACGGCGACGTCGCCCAGCATGGTTTCCGGTCGGGTAGTGGCGACCACTAGGTGACCGCTGCCGTCGGCGAGCGGGTAGCGCAGATGCCAGAGGAAGCCGTCTTCTTCCTCGGCGACGACTTCCAGATCCGAGATGGCGGTGTGCAGCACCGGGTCCCAGTTGACCAAGCGCTTGCCGCGATAGATCAGGCCCTCGCTATACAAGGATACGAACACTTCGCGCACCGCGCGCGATAGCTCGTCGTCGAGGGTGAAGCGCTCTCGGCTCCAGTCCATGGCCGCGCCCATGCGGCGTAGCTGACGGGTGATGGTGCCACCGGACTTTTCTTTCCATGCCCACACTGCTTCGACGAAGCGTTCGCGGCCGAGGTCATGTCGGGACTGGCCCGCTTGCGCAAGCTGGCGTTCGACCACGATCTGCGTGGCGATGCCCGCATGATCGGTGCCGCACTGCCACAGGGTGTTGTCGCCGCCCATGCGGTGATAGCGCACCAGGGCATCCATCAAGGTGTCCTGGAAGGCATGGCCCATGTGCAGACTGCCGGTCACATTGGGTGGCGGTAGCGCGATGCAGTAGGGTGCGCCCTGGCCGCTAGGCGCGAAGTTGCCGGCCTTTTCCCATTGTTCGTAGCGACTCTGTTCGAGGCTGCGCGGGTCGTAGGTCTTGTCCATTGCCATGAGCTTGTTCACTTCTTTCGGTGCTGTCCGGGCGAAGGCCGCAGGCGCGGGCGGCGGCGTCTGGTCGCGGCGCATTTCGGCTTTGAGTGCGGCCACCGCTGCGGCGACGCCGGCGCTGACCATCTGTTTGATTTCCAGCGCGAGCTGACTGGTCAGTGCAGGCGCAGGCGGCGCGTGCAGGCTCAGCGCGGCAATGTCGACTTCCTCGCTTAAGCGCGGCGGACTCCGCAGATCCAAGGGCTCGTCCAGGCGCGGTGGGACCGCAACCGGTGCAAGTGGCAGCTCCCTCTCGGTCATCTCAGCGACTGACCTTGTGGGTATTCAGCGGAAAGCCGCGATCCTGGTAAAAACGATAGCGAATGCGTGCGGCGCCACGGCTGGTGTCGTCGAAACCTGCCGACTCGATGACGCGCGCATAGCGACTGGCGAACTCAGGCACCGCTGGCGCTAGATTGACCAGGACATCGGGTTGCAGGTTGTCGTCCGCCGCGCAGCCGACGATCACTTTCGTGTCGAGATTAGCCTTGGCCGCCAGGGCATGGGGGACGAAGCTCGTATCCTGGAATTTCCACAGCAAGTCGTCGAAGGCTCGCGCCTGGACATCATCCTCGCAGTGAACATAGACCCCATGGCCCTGCTGCCAGGCTTTCTCGACGATGCGACACATCATGCGGTCGTGACCCGCCACAGAGGGCGGCTCGATGACGTAGAAGTCGATGCGCGTCATCGATCACGCGCGTTCGGCCCGCGCCAGGATATATTCCAGGAGCAGCGGTAAGGGACGGCCAGTCGCGTACTTGTTCTTGCCGCTGCCCCAGGCCGTGCCGGCGATATCGAGATGCGCCCAGCGATAGTCTTTGGTGAAGCGCGCCAGAAAACAGGCGGCGGTGATGGCGCCGCCGTTGCGTCCGCCGACGTTGGCCATGTCGGCCACCGGACTATCGAGCTGCTTCTGGTAGTCGTCCCACAGCGGCAGGCGCCACGCTCGATCGCCGGTCTTCTGGCCAGCACTGAGCAGCGCCTCGGCCAGTTCGTCGTTATTGCTCAAAAGCCCACTGGCATGTTCGCCAAGCGCCACCACGCAAGCGCCGGTCAGGGTCGCGATATCGATGACCACGTCCGGCTCGAAGCGCGCGCTATAGGTCAGCGCGTCGCACAGGATCAAACGACCTTCGGCGTCAGTATTCAGAATTTCGATGGTCTGGCCGGACATGCTGGTGACGACGTCACTCGGTTTGCTGGCGTCACCGTCGGGCAGGTTCTCGGTGGCCGGCACCACACCCACCACGTTAATTGCCGGCGCCATTTCGGCCAGTGCCGCCATCGTGCCCAGCACGCTGGCCGCGCCGGTCATGTCGAACTTCATCTCGTCCATGGCCGGCCCCGGCTTGAGGGAGATGCCGCCGGAATCGAAGGTCACGCCCTTGCCGACCAGCACGATGGGCTTGGCGCCGTCGTCGCGTCCTTTGTACTCAAGGGTGATGAGTTTTGCCGGCTGGCGCGAGCCGCGTGACACCGACAGCAGTGCGCCCATGCCGAGCGCTTCCATATCGGCTTCTTCCAGCACGTTGCAAGTCAGATTGTCGTGCTTGGCGGCGAGTGCCTCGGCTTGTTCGGCGAGGTAGGTCGGCGTGCAATGGTTGGCCGGGCGGTTGGCGAGATCCTTCAAGAGCTTCATGCCGGTGACTTTGGCGCGCGCGACGGCCAGGGCAGCACGGACTTCAGTCACGGTTTTCTCGTCGACCAGCAGCGCCAAGCGCGACAGGCCGTGCTTGTCGGACTTGGATTTGAATACCGTATAGCGATAGCTGCTGGCGGCAAAGATGGTGACGTGTTGATCGACTACCCAGCGCAGATCGCGGCCCTTGACCGTCACGTCGAGCAAGGTGCTCATGCCGCTGCGCAGTGACGCGCCTTTCAGAGTTTCGGCGGCTTTACTCAGCAGCTTCTGATATTCCTCGGCCGCAATGCCTTCGCGCTTGCCGATGCCGAGCAGCAGCACGCGTTCGGCGTCAATGCCACTGACATCGGGCAGCAGCAGGGCTTCGCCTACCTTGCCGCTCACATCGCCACGCTGGACGATGCGCGTAAGCGCGCCGCGCGAGGCGCGATCGACGTCGGCAGCGCGTTCACCTAAAGTGCGGCCGGCGTGCACGCCGACGATGAGGCAGGCGGTCTTTTGCTTACGCGCCACGCCATGCTTGACGGAAAATTCCATAGCTTTGCTCGCCGTGAGAAGATTGCAGAGGTCGCGGTTGCGCGCCGGACCCGGTCAGAGCGGCCGCCTGCGGCGTCACCGCAGTTTATTCGTTTGCGTGATGAGGCGCAAAGCGCGACGCAAACGAGATTATCGAATCCAACATGCACAGCATCGTCCACCTCGCCCGCGCCGCACGTCGCGTTCGGCGCGCATTGGCACCGCCATGAAAATCCTCGATAGATATATTCGCCGCACCGTCATCGCCACCACCATGACGGTGCTGGTGGTACTACTCGCGATCTTCTCGTTCTTCAGCTTTCTGGATGAACTCGAAGATCTCGGCCACGGCACTTTTGGTCTGCCACAGGCGGCGATGGTGGTCGTGTTCCGACTGCCGGGGCTCGCCTATCAATTGTTTCCCATCGCCGCCCTGCTCGGCTCGCTGATGGGTCTGGGCGGCATGATGGAGCGCAACGAGATCGCGGTGATCCGCTGCGCCGGAGTGTCGCGCGAGCGCGTGGTGTGGTCGGTGATGAAGGCCGGCATGGTGGTGGTGGCGCTGGCGATGTTCATCGGCGAAGCGGTATTCCCACCGGCCGAAGGCCAGGCCCGTGAACTGCGCGCAATGGCCTCGACGGATCGCTCCTCGTCCAGCTCGGAACACGGCTTCTGGGCCCGCGACGGCAATTCCTACATCAATATCCGCGAAATCCTGCCAGGCGAACGTTTCCGCGACATCCGCATCGTGGAGTTCGATGACGCCAACAAGCTGCGACGTTGGACGCGCGCCGAATCGGCGCAAGTGCGCGGCGGTAAATGGCAACTGGAGAAGCTCGGACAGACCGACTTCACGGGCGCAGTGCCCGTCGCGCGTACCCTGGACAGCGCGAGCTGGGATTCCCTGCTAGACCCTGATCTGATTGGCCTGGTGGCGATCAATCCCGACACTCTTTCTTCGCTCGAATTATTCCGTTACGTGCGCTTCGTCCAAAGCAACGGCCAGAGTGCGGAACGCTGGAAACACGCGCTATGGGTCAAGCTCTGTTATCCATTGGCGGCGGCGGTGATGGTTTATCTGTCTATTCCGTTGGTGCTCGGCGCCTCACGCTCGGTGAGCGCCGGTAGGCGCATCCTGGTCGGCGCGCTTATCGGTCTCGGCTTCCATGTCATGAACGAGACTTCGCGCCAGCTCGGTCTGGTGGCCGGTGTGCCGGCGGCGCTGAGCGCGCTGGGCCCCACCCTGCTGTTGTTTACTATCGCGATGGTGCTGAACCGGCGCGCGCAGTAACGCGCAATACCAGTCGAGTGTGTGACCAGCGATCGTGCCAGGCGCGATGCTGGTCATCGAATAAGGCCGCTCCATAGCCGACACCGCCGAGCGCAAAGCCCAGGGCCGCACCGAGGAAGCGAATGCTGGCCTCGCGCAAATTCGGTCGCCGCTCGCCCGCATCCGCCAGGATCACCAGCTTCCAGGCCTGCATGCCGAGCGTGCGGCCACGCGTCCAGCACAGGGCGAAATAGCCGTAGATCACGGCCACGACGTAGGCGCTCATGAATGGATTGCCGGGTTCGATGATCCGACCGGCGGCCACCACCGGTATAAACGATAGGAAATAAACCACGGTGAAGACCGCGACCGCATCATAGAGCACCGCCATCATGCGGCGCGGAAAGGGTACAGGTTTATCGACTTCAGACACGCGGTGGCGGGCTCTATGCTATGGTCAAAGCGCGGCACACCGGGATGCAAGCGATTCAAAAGACGGCGGCCAGATCCAACTCAAGCGCGGCGCGCGCCGGATTGCGGGTGAGTGTCGCGGCAGCGCTGCTCGGGCTCTGGGTGCTGGCGCAGGCCGCGAGCGGCGACGCGCATGATATCTACATTGAGGATTACCGTCTGCACATCGAGTGCAGCGGGCGCGGCTCGCCCGCCGTGATCCTCGACGCCGGTCTCGGTGGCTCGTCGCTGGAATGGGTGTTCGTGGTCGAGCGCCTGCGCCGACTGACCCAGGTCTGTACCTACGACCGCGCCGGCTACGGTGACAGCGACACCGGCCCCCTGCCCCGTACCAGTTCGCGCATCGTCGCCGAACTCCATCATTTGTTAGAGCGCGCCGGTGTGCCGCCGCCCTATGTGCTGGCCGGCCATTCCTTTGGCGGCTACAACATGCAGCTCTTCGCGCGAAGCTACCCGGCCTTGACCGTCGGACTGGTCTTGATCGATGCCTCACACCCCGACCAGGTCGAACGCTTCGAGGCACCGCCCTTGAACATGGTGACCGCACCCAATAGTCGCGCTGGCATTGTGCAATTCCGCGACCAGCCGCCGGCCAACGCCGCCTTGCCACCACGGGTGCGTATCAAGATCGCCGAGCAGGCCCAGCGCTGGAAGACGCGGCGCACGCTGTCGGCCGAGTTGCTGAGTTTTCGCGACAGTGCCGCCGAGGTGCGCGCGGCGGCACCGTTAGGGTCGATACCGCTGGTAGTGTTGTCACGCGGTCGGCAGGACGGCGAGATGACACCGCGCAAGCAGGCCTTTGAGCGTCTGTGGTTGGAATTGCAGAGCGAGTTGGCGGCTTCGAGCACGGTTGCCGTGCATCTAGTCGCGCTCGGCGCCGGTCATCAGATCCACATCGAGCAGCCGGATCTCGTGGCCTATGGCATCGCCATGCTGGTCACGCGCGCACGCGGCGGCACATTGTCACCATCGCGCTATGCCGGCCGCGAGGGCCGCGCTTTCACATTGGCCGATGCCGTATGGCTGAAAGATGATTTGAGCGTTGCGGCGCCAGCAGTGCTGGCTGCGGCGCCATCGCCACCGTGCACACAACAATGTGCACGGTGGGAAGATGGCGCTCCCTAGGGGAGTCGAACCCCTGTTCTCGGCGTGAGAGGCCGATGTCCTAGGCCACTAGACGAAGGGAGCGTATTTGGAAGCGCAGATGGTATCATGCCGATAGCCGCTGCTAGCAGTGGCGACATCACGCAGGTCAGCGACATCCGAGTCGATCTCCGCCTGCGCTGACCAACGCGGCACACGCGGTCGCTAGTCAAAGCGCAGGCGCGCTTACAGGACAGATGATCCCGAGAAGTCATTGAGCATCCTAATCGATCTGGTTCGAGCCGCAGCCGCTCGGGTCACCGGACGTACACCGTCCAAGGCCGCCGGCGGCGCGTCCGCCGCCGCTGAATTTCCACCCCCCCGTTCCAAGCGCAAGAACGACAAGCCCGTGCCTGCTCGTCGTGGCGCGCCGCGCATTTATACACGTGGTGAGCACGGCATTTCGCGCAAGATGATTTCGCCCAGCGCCTTGAAGGTGCTGTATCGATTGGACGGCGCCGGTTTCCGCGCCTGTCTGGTCGGTGGTGGCGTACGGGATCTGCTGCTGGGTCGTGAGCCCAAGGATTTCGACGTCGCGACCGATGCCAGCCCCGACCAGGTACGCGAGCTGTTTCGCAACTGTCGCCTGATCGGTCGCCGCTTCCGTCTCGCCCACGTGCGCTTCGGGCCCGAGATCATCGAAGTCGCAACCTTCCGTGCCGCCCATGACGATGACGACGGCGACCACGCCGAGATGAGTGACGAAGGTCGCATCCTGCGCGACAACGTCTACGGTGATATCGAGGACGACGTCTGGCGCCGCGATTTCACCGTCAACGGTCTGTATTACGACATACACGATTTCAGCGTCATCGACTATGTCGGTGGCGTCGAAGATCTGGAAAAGGGTGTCTTGCGCGTGATCGGCGATGCCGAGCACCGCTATCGCGAAGACCCGGTACGCATGCTGCGTGCGATACGTTTCGCGGTGAAGCTGGGCTTCAACCTTGATGACGCCTGCGCGCGGCCGTTGCCACAACTGGCGAGCTTGCTCGACGCCATTTCGCCCGCTCGTCTGTTCGACGAAGCTTTGAAGCTATTCCATGGCGGTTATGCGCTGCAGACCTTTGAAGCGCTACGTCATCATCATTTGTTCGAACATCTGTTCCCGATGACCGAAGTGGCCTTAAGCCACGAGCATGAAGGTTTTCCCGCCACCCTCATTGGTCGTGCGCTGGACAACACTGATCTGCGCATTGCCGATGGCAAGTCGGTGACGCCGGCTTTCCTGCTGGCGGCGTTGTTATGGGATGCCTTCGAGGAGCGTCGCCAGGCGTTGGAAGCCGACAGCATGCAGCCGCTGGAAGCGCTCGAGCTGGCGGCCGATCAGGTGATTGCCAAGCAGGTCGCGCGCCTCGCCGTGCCGCGCCGCTACACCCAGATCACGCGCGACATCTGGGCCATGCAGCCGCGGCTGGTGGATCTCTCGCCCAAGCGCGCGCGGCGCGCGTTCGAGAATCCGCGTTTCCGCGCGGCCTACGATTTCCTGAAGCTGCGCGCCGAAGCCGGCGATACCGAAGCCGATTGCGCCGCATGGTGGACCGACTTCCAGGATGCCAGCGACGCTGAGCGCGAAGAAATGTTGAGTGCCCTGGATGAACGCCCCACGCCGGGCGGCCCCAAGCGCCGCCGGCGTCGGAAGCGTCGCCCGTGACGCGCACGGTGACGGCCTATGTCGGGCTCGGCAGCAATCTCGACGACCCGGCGGCGCAGATAGCCCGCGCCATAGACGCGCTCGAAGTGCTGCCCGATTGCTGTTTGCGCGCGGTCTCGAGTTTCTACCGCAACCCGCCCATGGGGCCACAGGATCAGCCTGATTACGTCAACGCGGTGGTGGCACTCGATACCCGCCTTGCGCCGCGTGCACTGCTCGATGCCATGCAGGTCATCGAACGCAGCCAGGGTCGCGACCGCAACGGCCAACGCTGGGGACCGCGCACCATCGATCTCGATCTGCTGGTCTACGGCGACACAGTACTCGACGAAGATCATTTGAAGGTGCCCCATGCGGGCATCGCCGCGCGCGCCTTCGTGCTGGTGCCGCTCGCGGAAATCGCTCTCGAGCTTTCGATCCCGGGCCAAGCCGCGCTGGCCATTTTGCTCGCCGCCGTCGATCGCGCCAGCGTGGTGCGCATGTCGGTTCCCTCTCGTTCCATGCCACGGAAATCCTCGACGCGATGATTACGAATTCCGATTTGAAGACCTTGCGCCAAACCCTGCGCGAATGGCGTCGTGAAGGTTTGAGCATCGCGCTAGTGCCGACCATGGGCAATCTGCACGACGGCCATATCTCGCTGTTGGCCCGCGCCCGCGAAATCGCCGATCGCAGTGTGGTCAGTATCTTCGTCAATCCCATTCAGTTCGGTCGCGGCGAAGACTACGAGCGTTATCCGAGCACCTTGGACGCCGACCGTGCCAAGCTTGAGGCCGCCGGGCTCGACCTCTTGTTCGCACCGAATCTGGCTGAACTTTATCCAGGCGGTATTGAAGAAGACACGCGCGTCACGGTGCCGGCGCTGTCCGACATCCTATGCGGTGAATTCCGCCCCGGTCATTTCTCCGGCGTCGCGACCGTGGTCAGCAAGCTGTTCATCAACACCCAGCCCGACTACGCGCTGTTCGGTGAAAAGGATTATCAGCAGGTGATGGTCATCCGCCGCATGGTGCGCGACCTCCTGTTTCCGGTTGAGATCATTGGCATGCCGATCATCCGCGAGGCTGATGGTCTCGCTATGAGTTCGCGCAACAGTTATCTGAAAGCCGAAGAGCGTCGCGTCGCGGCCGGCATCTATGCGAGTCTGACGCGCGCCGCCGACGAGCTGCGCGTGCACAAGCAACTGATAGCTGCACTCGAAAGCCGCTGCGCGGAAGAATTGAAGGCGCTGGGCATGCGCCCCGAATACATCTCAGTGCGCAATGCTACCGATCTGACCCTGCCCAAGGCGGGCGATCAAGACTTGATCATTCTCGCCGCCGCGTGGCTGGGTGGTGCGCGTCTGATCGACAACATCCGCGTCATGCTCGCGCAGCCGCTCGCCGGTTGAATCCGGGCAGGCGTTCAACCAGGAAGTTCGCGCGATGAGCAAAGGCGTCTACATCAAGACCTTCGGCTGTCAGATGAATGAATACGATTCGAGCAAGATGCTAGCCTTGCTCGAACGCAGTCATGGGCTGAAAGCCGTTGCGAGCCCTGAACAGGCGCGCGTACTGTTGATGAATACCTGCTCGGTGCGCGAGAAGGCGCAGGAGAAGTTGTTCTCGGAGCTCGGCCGTTGGCGGCCATTGAAGGAAGCTGATCCCAGTGTGATCATCGCCGTCGGTGGCTGCGTCGCCAGTCAGGAAGGTGAGTTGATCTGGGAACGTGCGCCCTTCGTCGATGTGGTGTTTGGCCCGCAGACGCTGCATCGTCTGCCGGCCATGATCGCCGAGATCGAACGCGGCGCGAGCCGCATGATCGATATCAGCTTTCCCGAGATCGAGAAGTTCGACAACCTGCCGCCGGCCCGCGTCGACGGCCCGAGCGCGTTCGTCTCGATCATGGAAGGTTGCAGCAAGTACTGCAGCTTCTGCATCGTGCCCTACACACGCGGCGAGGAATTCAGCCGCCCCTTTGACGACGTCATCACCGAGATCTACGAACTGGCAGCCGTCGGCACGCGCGAAGTGGTGCTGCTGGGACAGAACGTCAATGCCTATCGCGGCGCGACCCACGACGGTCAGGTGGTCGACCTGGCGGCTCTCATCCGTTACGTGGCGGCCATCGATGGCGTCGAGCGTATACGCTTCACGACTTCCCACCCGCTCGAATTCACGCCGCGTCTGATTCAAACCTACGCAGAAGTGCCGGCACTGGTCAGCCACCTGCATCTGCCCGTGCAGAGTGGCGCGGACCGCATCCTCGCGCTCATGAAGCGTGGCCACACTACGCTTGAATACAAGTCCATTATTCGGCGCCTGCGCGAAGTGCGGCCCGATATCCTGATCTCCACTGATTTCATCGTCGGCTTTCCCGGCGAAACCGACGAGGATTTCGCCCGCACCATGGCCTTCATTGAAGATATTCGTTTCGATCAGTCCTTCAGCTTCATCTACAGCGCACGGCCCGGCACGCCGGCCGCCGCCTTGCCGGACGACGTCAGTCATGAGCGCAAACTGCATCGCCTCGCGATCCTGCAGCGACGCATCACCGAATTTTCCGATGAGTACAACGCGGCCATGGTCGGCACCATGCAGCGCGTGCTGGTGACGGGACAAGCGCGCAAAAATACGCGTGAACTGGCGGCGCGCACCGCGCACAACCGGGTGGTGAATTTCGCCGGTCCGCAGCGTTTGGTAGGCGACTTCACCGACCTGCGTATCAGCGCGGCCCTGCCCAATTCGCTGCGTGGCGAGTGGCTGGGTGTCGCGCTTGAGGTCAGCGCATGAGCAGCGCAGAAATCGAAATCGCTCTCGAGCCGGCTGACAACGAGCGGCTCGCCAATCTCTGCGGCCAGTTCGATGAGAATCTGCGCCTGCTCGAACGTCGCACCGGCGTCGAGATCGGCAATCGTGGCAATCATTTCAAGCTGGTCGGCGACCATGATGTGGTGGTGGTGACCGAGCGCGTCATCCGTCAGCTCTATAGTATGACCGGCACACGTTCGATCTCAGGTGCCGACGTGCATCTCGAACTGCGCAACGCCGACATGAGCGGCGAAGAAGAGTTCGACGACAGTGAGAGTGCGATCCGCACGCGGCGTACGATGGTCAAGGCGCGTGGCATCAATCAGCGCCGCTATCTCGACGCCATTCGCGAATTCGACATCAGTTTCGGCATCGGCCCGGCCGGTACCGGTAAGACTTATCTGGCGGTGGCAAGCGCGGTGGCGGCGCTGGATTCGGACTCGGTGCGGCGCATCTGTCTGGTGCGCCCGGCGGTGGAAGCGGGCGAACGGCTGGGCTTCCTGCCCGGCGACATGTCGCAGAAGATCGACCCCTATTTGCGTCCGCTGTATGACGCGCTCTATGAAATGCTCGGCTTTGAGCGTGTCGCCAAGCTCATCGAGCGCAACATCATTGAAGTGGCGCCGCTTGCTTTCATGCGCGGCCGCACCTTGAACGAATCCTTCATCATTCTCGACGAAGCGCAGAACACCACCATCGAACAGATGAAGATGTTTCTGACCCGCATCGGTTTCGGCTCCAAGGCGGTGGTGACAGGTGATGTTACCCAGATCGATCTGCCGCGCGGCCGCAGCTCGGGTCTCAAGCACGTCATCGAAGTGCTGGAGGGTGTGGAAGGCATCAGCTTCACTTTCTTCCGCTCCAAGGACGTTGTGCGTCATACGCTGGTGGCGCGCATTCTCGACGCCTATGCCATCCACGAAGCCGACAATGATCTCGGTCGCGACGACGAGCGTCGCAGCTGATGGGCGCGCAGGGGGCTGCGCGCGTGGCTGACGAGCGTGCCGCCGAGGTCGAACTCGTGTTGCAGGTCGAGAGCCAGGCGCCGGGTCTGCCGGACCAAGATTTTTTCACGGACTGCGTCGCGCGTGCGGTAAGCGTCTTTCGTCAGCGTGCCGAACTGACCATTCGCTTGGTCGACGGCGCCGAGGGCCGAGAACTCAATCGGCGCTGGCGCGACCGCGATTACGCGACCAATGTATTGTCGTTTCCCGCCGACGGCCTGGCCGATATCGCGCCGGATCTGCTCGGCGACATCGTGCTGTGCGCGCCGCTGGTGGCCGCCGAGGCGGCGGATCAGCGCAAGCCCGTCACAGCCCATTGGGCCCATCTGACCGTGCACGGTGTGCTGCATTTGCTCGGCTTCGATCATGAAGATGACGAGGCGGCCGCGATAATGGAGGAACACGAACGTGCGATTCTGGCGGGCATGGGCCTCGCCGATCCCTATCGCGCCAGACAGGGTAGCAATGAACGACAGTCACTCTAGTTTGCGCACCATCCTTCACCACTTGTGGCAGGACTGGTTGCGCCGCTTCCGACCCGATCCTAACGGCCGCCAACGTCTGGTCGACACCATCCGTGATGCCGAGGAGCAGCACATCATCGACCCCGATACGGTGGCGATGATCGAAGGCGCCCTGCTGGTGTCCGAGACCCAGGTGCGCGACATCATGGTGCCGCGCTCCGACATTGTGTTCATCGAGGAACACGCCATTCCCCTGGAATTCCTGCCGGAAGTGATCGAATCCGGCCATTCGCGCTTTCCGGTGTTTGACGACAAGCGCGAGAACGTACTCGGCATCTTGCTCGCCAAGGACTTGTTGCCGCTATTGGCCGGGCCCGGCCTGGTCTTTGATATCCGCGATCTCATGCGACCGGTGGCCTTCGTGCCGGAGAGCAAGCGCCTCAACATTCTATTGCGCGAATTCCGTGAACGTCGCAATCACCTCGCGGTGGTGGTCGACGAATACGGCGGCATCTCGGGCCTGGTCACCATCGAGGATGTCATCGAGCAAATAGTCGGCGAAATCGACGACGAGCATGATCTCGCCGAGGAAGACAATATCCGTCGTCACCGCGATGAGCGTTACACGGTCAAGGCGCGCACGCCTATCGAGGAATTCAACGAGCGTTTCAGCGTCGCCTTTGAGACCGATGATTACGACACCGTCGGCGGCCTGGTCATCCATGAACTCGGTCATCTGCCGCGACGCGGCGAGGAACTGCGCTTCCAAGGTTTCGATTTCAAGGTGCTGCGCGCCGACCGGCGGCGTATCCGTTTGCTGCGCGTGATACGCGGCGATCAAGTCCTGCCATCCGCGAGCGATGGCGACGGCTAATGCCGCGCGCCCTAGCGTCGAGCACGCGTCGCGCTGCGGCGTCGCGCGTCTTCATTTGCTCTGTGCCCTGGCGGCGGGTCTCGTCGTACCCTTCGCTTTTGCGCCCTATGAGGTCTGGCCGCTAGCAATACTCTCGCTCGCTGTGCTGATGCTGATGCTGCGTGAGCGCAAACCTGGCGAGGCCGCGCGACTTGGCTGGTGTTTCGGTTTTGGCATGTTCGGCCACGGCGTGTGGTGGATACAGGTCAGCGTGCATCAGTTCGGTCTGCCTTACTACAGCTTCTCGGTGACCATGACCGCCTTGCTGGTCGCCTTCATTGCGCTTTATCCCGCGTTGTTCGCCGCGCTCCTATGCGCGTTGCCCGCGCGCAGTGAGGCGGTGCGACGTTTGTTACTGGCGCCGGCCCTGTGGGTGTGTATCGAATGGTTGCGCGGCTGGATATTCACGGGCTTTCCTTGGTTGTCACTTGGTTATAGCCAACTTGACGCGCCGTTGGCGGGGCTCGCGCCGTGGTGCGGCGAACACGGATGTTCTGTTGCGGTGGTGCTCGCGGCCGGTCTGCTGGCGCAGTGTTATCTAAGCCCGTGGCGGACCCGTGTCGCCTGTGCTGCCGCGCTCGCTGCTTTGATAGTCGGCGGTCAGGCCTTGCGCGGCGTGGCCACCAGTCATGAAACCGAAGCGAATTTAAGCGTGGCCTTGGTCCAGGGCGCGATACCCCAGCAGTTGAAGTGGGAGCTCTCGCAGCGCGAGCAGGCTTTCAAACTCTACAGCGAATTATCGGCGCCCCATTGGCATGCCGACGTAGTGATCTGGCCGGAGACCGCCATCCCGGCCTTCGCCGACGAAGTGCCCGAGATGCTAGCGACTCTGGCTCACACTGCGCGCGAAGCGCACACCACCTTGCTGGTCGGCATGCCTACCGGCGAGCCTTGGAGCGGTGGTCGCTATTACAACAGCGTGGTGGCCTTGGGCGGCGAGCCCGGCCACTATGACAAGCGTCACCTGGTGCCCTTTGGTGAATTCTTTCCACTGAAGTCGGTGCTCGAAAATCTTTTCATGCTGCTCAGCATTCCCATGTCGGATTTCAGCGAGGGTGATATTCATCAGCCGACGTTGCACGCCGCCGGTCACGCGGTCGGTGTGTCGATCTGCTACGAGGATGTGTATGCGCGCGAGGTGCGGCGCGCGCTACCGGAGGCCGGTTTTCTGGTCAACGTCAGCAACGATGCCTGGTTCGGCGACACCATCGCGCCCCATCAACATCTGCAGATAGCGCGCATGCGTGCGCTGGAGGCTGGCCGCTATCTGCTGCGCGCGACCAATACCGGTATCACCGCCATCATCGACGAGCGAGGGCAAGTGCTGGCGCGTGCACCGCAGTTCAAGCCGGCTGCATTGCGTGGAACCTTTGCCGCGCGCGGCGGTGCGACGCCCTATGTGCAGCTCGGAGACTTGCCTTTGTTCGGCGTGCTGTTGACGGTCATTCTTGCTGTCGTACTGCACGGCCGACGCCGCGCCGCACTCAACTGACGTCGAAATCCGCTGGCGGCTCGCCGCCGCGATAGCGCTCCCAGGCGTGGGTATAGATGGCACCGAGGCGTGGCGCCATACGCTCGGGGGCAAATGGATTGGCGTGCTGCATAAGTTTATCAAGGCCGGCGCGCAGTGCCCGCAGTCGCGGCCGATCGTGCGCCAGTGCGATCACCTGCGCGCAATAGTCTGCGGGGGTAGCGGCAATCAATTCCTCCAGTCCGACCGCAGTCAGCAAGGACGCACCATAGCGCGAACTCCAGCCGACGCCCTTCAAGCTCACCATCGGCAACCCGGCCTGCAGAGCATCGAGAGCGGTGGTATGAGCGTTAAAGGTCCAGGTATCGAGAAACAGATCCGCTGCGCGATGGCGGGCGAGATGGGCGGCATGATCGATACGCTCGACGAAGATCAGACGCTTGGCGGCGAGTCCGCGCTGTATGGCACAGGTGCGCAGCGCGGCGGTGGCGGCGCTCGATGCCGGTCCCAGCCACAACACGGCGTCTGGCAAGAGCTGTAGTAAATCGAGCCAGCGTTCGAACAGGCGCGGCTCGATTTTCTCGACGCGGGTGAAACCGCAGAGCACGAAGGCCTTGTCTGGCAGACCCAGTGCGGCGCGTGAAGGCGTGCTGCCCAGGACATTGCGCGTGGTGTCATAGGGACAGAAGCTCGCGGCCATGAAGGCGCGCGCCTCGAGCAAGGGATAGCCCCAGTCCTCGGGCTCCGAGGCACGGTCGGTGATGCGGTAATCGATCCATGGCGCGAACAGGCTGTGGCTGTGGCCGAGGTAGGCGAACTGCAGTGGCGCCGGGCGCGCGCCGAGGATGCGTGGCCGTGCTTCATCGCTGTAGCCATTGAGATCGACCAGGATGTCGATGCCATCATCGCGAATGCGGCGCGCGGCGGCTTCGTCGGCGAGCGCGGAAAGATCAATGAAGCGGTCGAATTCGTTGCGTACCGTGCGACGCTGGCTGCTTTGGTCGTCGTGATTAATGGCATAGCCGAACACTTCGAAGCGTGCGCGATCGTGGGCCCGAAACAAGCCGCCAGTCAGGACCATGCCCGGATGATCCTTGAACTTGCAGGACAGATAAGCGATGCGCAGGCGCCGGCCATCGGTGGTGCGTGGACCTGGCGGCAAGGGCGGCGGGCCACTCAGTCCGTGGGTGATGGCGATGTGCCCGGCGCTGCGTACCGCATTCGGCAGCGGCAGATAGAGCAGAGGAAACGCGCCTGATAGATCCGTCGGCGCTTGAGTCGGCGTGGCGAAGAAACGTAATGCCGCAGCCAGCATCTCGCTGTAGCCGG